>NZ_JBNPVS010000006.1:0-323329 GCF_050434225.1 Paraburkholderia sp. GAS32
CAGTTGGAGAATTATCCCCTTTAGAGGTGTCCACAGTCATTGAACCACTACAGTGCCGCCCCGCACAGGGGCAACGCTAATAGACCACTAACAATTCAAGGAAAGGCCAACACCCCAGGCACACAGACAGCAAGCGCCGCGCAGGCAACCAGCTCAAGAACAGGCCCCCCATTAAAAAAACACAAACCAAAAGACAGACAAAAAGGCGCCCTTCTTTCCGCTCTTCAACACCCCGCCTGCACAAGCCAGGTAAAAGTTCCCAACCCCTCCGCATACATCGGTTCGGCTAAACCCGCAAAGCCCTCTAGAGAGGGTCCCCACCCAACCGTTGTGACCTACAATTATTCCTGCCGCGTGGCCGCTTCGCGCCCGCTGTGCACGGCAGAAGATTCATCCCGCCTCCTGCTGAACATTCACGCGCCCCAGGCGCGCCGGCAGAGTGGGGACACACTCATTGACGTGACCTCTGTGGAGCGCAGCTATGCCATTTCCGGCACAAGACCATGGCTGCCCCGGCTGGAACGGGGAAATGGCGCGACGCATCAGCGAATTCGACTGGGCCGCCACCGACCTCGGCGCGATAGAAAACTGGCAGCGCAGTCTGACCGCCACCGTCCAGATGCTGCTCGCCTCACCCGTGCCCCTGGTACTTCTATGGGGCAAACCCGGCTACATGATCTACAACGACGCCTACGCGATATTCGCGGGCGGACGGCATCCGTATCTGCTCGGCTGTCCAGTCGAACACGGCTGGCCGGAGGTCGCCGATTTCAACCGTCATGTGATGACGACATGTCTTGCCGGCGGCACCCTGTCGTATCGCGACAAGGAACTGGTCCTGCTGCGCGACGGCAAGCCCGAAGACGTCTGGATGGACCTCTACTACAGCCCGGTCGCCGACGACAGCGGCGCACCCGCGGGCGTCCTCGCGATGGTCGTCGAAACCACCACGCGCGTCCTGACCGAACGCTGGCGGCAACATGCCGAGGCTGAACTGCGCGAAACCAACGAACGGCTGCAACTCGCGCTCAATACCGGCGCGGTGCTCGGTACATGGGTGCTCGATGCGCGCACCGGCACCCTCACCGGTGACGAACGTTTCGCGCGCACCTTTTCGTTTCCGTTGGAAGAGGCCGCGAAAGGGCTTGAACGCAATGCCGCGACACAAGTGATCCATCCTGACGACCAGCCGCTCAACGACCGCCTGACGGTCGAAGCGATGCGCACCGGCCAGCCGTTTCGCGCCGAATACCGGATTCGCCGCCCCGATGGCGATTACATGTGGGTGCAGGCAAACGGCCAGTGCGAGTTCGACGAACAGGGGGAGCCGACGCGCTTTCCCGGCGTGCTGATCGACATCCACGAACGCAAGATCGCCGAACAATCGCTGCGCCAGTTGACCGAAACGCTCGAACAACGCGTCGCCGATGAAGTCGCCGCACGGGCGCTCGCCGAAGAACAGTTGCGCCAGGCCCAGAAGATGGAAGCGATCGGCAGCCTCACAGGCGGGGTCGCGCACGACTTCAACAATGTGCTGCAAGTGATCAACGGCAATCTGCAGATGCTCGCGGCCGACGCCGGCGAGAGTCCGACCACGCTGCGGCGTTTGTCCGCCGCAACGGATGCCGTCAAACGCGGCGCAAAACTGGCCGCGCATCTGCTCGCCTTCGCGCGCCGTCAGCCGCTCTCGCCTACCGTGCTGAATCCGTGCCGCCTGCTCGCCGGCATGAGCGAGATGCTGCACCGAGCGCTCGGCGAGACCGTGAAGATCGAAACGGTGTTGAGCGACGACCTGTGGAATGTGCAGGCCGATCGCAATCAACTCGAAAACGCCCTGCTCAATCTCGCGATCAATGCACGCGACGCGATGCAAGCCGACGGCACGCTCACCGTTCGCGCGACAAACCGCGTGCTGGACCATGCGTTTTGCCGCGGCAAGCCGGAACTCTCGCCAGGCGAGTACGTAGTGTTCTCAGTAAACGACACGGGCACCGGCATGAAGCCCGAAATCCTGGAGCGCGTGTTCGAACCGTTCTTCACGACCAAGCCCGACGGCCACGGCACCGGCCTGGGCTTAAGCATGGTGTTCGGCTTCGTCAGGCAAAGCGGCGGCCATACGGTGATCGACAGTAAAGTGGGGCACGGCACGACCGTCTCGCTGTTTTTCCCGCGCTGCTGCGAGCCGGAAACCGTCGAAACCGTCGATCAGACCTCGGCGCCGGTGGGCGGCGGCGAAACGATTCTGGTGGTCGAAGACGATGCGGATGTGCGTCTGACCGCCGTCGAAATGCTCGCGCAACTCGGCTATAAAGTCCTCACTGCATCGAGTGGCGACGCGGCGCTCGAATTCATCGACAGCGACGTGCCAATCGATCTGCTGTTTACCGATGTCGTGATGCCCGGCCAGGTGAAAAGCGTGGAACTGGCGCAGCGTGCGGCGGCACGCTCGCCCACGGTGCCGACGCTCTTCACCTCGGGCTATACGCGCGACGAGATCGTCCATCACGGCAAGCTCGACGCCGGCATCACGCTGCTGTCCAAGCCTTACCGGCGCGACGACCTCGCGCGCAAGGTGCGCAGCGTGCTGCGCGGCGCCGGCGTCGCCAGCGTGAGTGACGGGCAGATTTCCCCCTGCGTACCGCGCACGGTCTACGATCCGGCCAGTGCAGCCGAAGCGTCCAACCCGCGCGAAAGCCTGCACGCGCCGGCCCCTTCGGGTGAAAAATCGCTCGCGCACGCCCCGGCGAATTCGCTGGCGGATTGCCTGGCAAGTCCGTCGTCGCACCCGCCCGGCACGCCGGCCCGCGTGCTGCTGGTCGAAGACGACGCCGATTCGCGCGACGCCCTCTGCGATCTGCTCGGTGCGCTGGGTCTCGACTGCACCGCGGTCGGGAGCGCCGAAGAAGCGCTGCCGCTCGTGCCCGCGCAACGTTTCGACGTCCTATTCACGGACCTGACCTTGCCCGGCATGTCCGGCGACAACCTGGCGCGCGCGGTGTTGAGCCGGCAGCCTGACATCCGCGTGTTGCTGGTGTCAGGTTATGGAGAGAACGCCGAGATCGGCGACACCATCCCGGGCGCACGGCAGCTCGGCAAGCCGCTCGATATCTCGCAGTTGCGGCGTGAACTCGCGGAGTGGCTCGATCACACGGAGGCGGCTTCCTAGGCTCGCCTACACCCGGCAACCAACACGACTCCGCCAATGGACATCCGCTGCGGCACCGCTGGCTGGACCGACAAAACGCTGATCGCCTGCAAGCGGTTTTACCCGCCCGGCAGCAGCAGCGCTGAAGCCCGGCTGCGCTTTTACGCATCGCAGTTTCCACTGGTCGAAGTCGATTCGGCCTACTACGCGATGCCGTCGGCAAGCAACGCGCAGTTGTGGACCGAACGCACGCCGGAAGGCTTCACGTTCAACTTCAAGGCGTTTCGGCTTTTTACCGGGCATCAGACTTCGCCCGACGTCCTGCCGAGAGACATTGCAATGGCGCTGCCGGAAGGCATCACGGGTCCGCGCAAGAAAAACGTTTATTACCGTGACATACCCGCCGAGATCCTCGACGAACTGTGGCGGCGCTATCTGGAAGCACTGGAGCCGTTGCGCGTGACCGGCCGGCTCGGCGCGGTGCTGTTCCAGTTCGCGCCGTGGATCACGCGGGCGCCGGACGGTCTCGCGCTCGTGGAAGAATGCCGGGCGCGCATGGCGGGCTACATGATGGCCGCCGAGTTTCGCAATCAGTCCTGGTTCGACGATCAGCACGCGCCATGGACGTTCGACTTTCTGCGCGAGCGCAGCCTCGTTCACGTGATCGTCGACGCACCGCCGGATGTGACGAACCGCGTGCACACCATCTGGGAAGCAACCCATCCTCAACTCGCGATGGTGCGTCTGCACGGCCGCAATACGCAGGCATGGAGCGCAACGGGTGCGGCGAGCGCGGCCGATCGCTTCGACTACGATTACAGCGACGACGAGCTGACCGGACTGGCCCCCTCGATCCGCGCAATCGCGACCCGGGCGGGCCGCACCCACGTCATCTTCAACAACTGCTTCGAGGACCAGGGGCAGCGCAACGCGCGGACGCTAATGAGCATTCTGGGGGCGGAGGCGAACCCGCCATGAAACGTTTCGATGGCCGGCTGCAAAGGCAGCAACCGGCCCAGAGTGTGTCAAAACGCCTTTTTGAAACGCTAGAATTGTTCATCCGATAGCGGAGGATGAGCAAGATGAAGCGGTTCGTTCAAGGTGACAATCGTACACAAAGCTTTCTCCTCCCCGAAGCACTTGACGACTACGTGACGGACACCAATCCCGTGCGCGTAGTCGATATTTTTGTAGATGAGCTCGATCTTCAGAAGCTCGGGTTTGAAGGTGTTGAGCCAGCGCTAACGGGTCGGCCTTCGTACCATCCGGAGGTGATGCTCAAGATCTACATTTACGGTTACCTGAACCGTATTCAATCTAGCCGTCGTCTTGAACGTGAGGCCCAGCGCAACGTTGAACTGATGTGGCTCACGGGCCGCCTGGCGCCGGACTTCAAGACCATTGCGCGGTTCCGCAAAGACAACGGCAAAGCGATCCGCAGTGTCTGTCGTCAGTTCGTGATGCTATGCCAACGTCTGGACCTCTTCGCAGACGCGCTCGTTGCGATCGACGGCAGCAAGTTCAAGGCGGTGAATCATCGCGACCGTAACTTCACGAGCGCAAAACTAGAACGACGGATGCGGGACATCGAGGCAAGCATCAGCCGCTATCTTGTGGAAATGGACACTGCCGATCGCCAGGAACCTACGATCGCGAAGGCGAAGACAGAACGGCTGCAAGACAAGATTGCAGCTCTCAAGGAGCAGATGCAAATCCTCAAGCAAGTCGAAGTTCAACTCGATGCGGCACCAGACAAGCAAGTGTCGCTCACGGACCCAGACTCGCGTTCGATGAAGACGCGGGGGACAGGCGTCGTCGGCTACAACGTCCAGGTAGCGGTCGATGCAAAGCACCATCTGATTGTCGCGCACGAGATCACCAACAACGGCATTGATCGTGACCAACTCACCTCGATGGCCAAGCTGGCGCGTAGCGAAATGGGTGTCGATGAACTCACGGCAGTTGCCGACCGAGGCTATTACAAGAGCGAGGAAATACTCGCATGCCACGAGGCCGGAATCACGGTGTTTGTTCCCAAGACGAAGACTTCGGGCGCGACCTTCGACGGGCGCTTCGGCAAAGACGATTTTATTTACGACGCTGAGACAAACGAGTATCGATGCCCGGCAGGCGAGCGCCTCATATGGCGCTACAAGACAACCGAACGTGGTCTGGAGTTTGATCGCTACTGGAGTTCGGAGTGCCAACAGTGCTCTTTGAAAGACAAATGCACTCCAAGTAGCGAACGTCGGGTAACGCGCCGGGAGCACGAAGGATTGCTCGAAGATATGCAGGTCCGGCTTGATCTTGCCCCGGACATGATGCGCATTCGACGACAGACAGTCGAGCATCCCTTCGGCACGATCAAGGCCTGGATGGGCGCAACTCATTTCCTAACTCGCACTATCGAGCGGGTGAGCACCGAGATGAGCTTGCACGTGCTCGCCTACAACATGAAGCGGGTTATCAAGCTTCTCGGTTCAGAAACGGTTATGAAAGCGATGCGGGTGTGAAACCCGTATGCGACTCACCGTCCCCGCAATACATTCGGCACTGAATTGACGTTTGTCGTGCCGCAATCGACTCGCCCCAATCTGCCAACGAGCCAGCGTGTCCTCAAATTTCCGCCGGCTGCGCGTTTTGACACACTCTGGGCCACAAACAGCCGTTCGACCCCGTGACCTGGATCGTCAACAATCGCTTCCTGCCGGTCGTGAACGTGCGCATCACGACAGCCGCAGTCGCCTCACGTCTTGCTGCGGAGGCGCGCCGAACAGACGGCTGTACTCGCGACTGAACTGCGAGGCGCTCTCGTAGCCGACCTGGATCGCGGCACTACCCGCGTCGATGCCAAGGTTGAGCATCAACTGCCGCGCTTCCTGCAGGCGCAACTGTTTCTGGTATTGCAGAGGACTTGTTCCGGTGATGTTGCGGAAATGCTGACGGAACGTCGAAGGACTCATGTGCGCGTGCGCGGCCAGGTCATCCACGTGGAGTCCCTTCGAGAAATTCTGCTTGAGCCATGTCACGGCCCTGGCGATTTGTTGGCTCGGCGATCCGTTGGCTGCAAGGTGCTGTAACTGCGGACTGTGGGGGCCAGCGAGAAGCCGCACAATAATTTCCTGCTGATAGAGCGGCGCTAATTGCGGAGCCAATGCCTGTTGGTCCAGCAATTCGATCAGCCGAATCAGCACGCCGATCAGGGCATCGTCAAGAGTTTCGATCGTGATGGGCGTGAAAGCTGGCGTTCGAGGCGGAGCCGGCAGCTGCATCTCCGCAGATGTCCTCACGATGTCACGGCTGTCCAGTGTCAGCATCAGGCCCAGCATCGGTTCCTCAATACTCGCGCGCGTGACGTGCGAGATCACAGGCAGGTCGATGCTTGCCAGCATCGACTGGCCGGGGCCGTAGTTCACCACCTGTTTTCCTACCAACGCCTGCTTATGGCCCTGCGCAACGACGCCCAGCCCGAGGCTAAAGATGCAGTGCAACGGCTCGGTTGGCCCCTTCCGGCGGTGAAGGGAAAGGGCTGGTATGGCTGTGGTGTAGTCGCCGTCAGACTGGGCAAAGCGGGCGATGGCTCGCGCGAGGCCGTGCGTGCGTGCGGTAGTCGTACTCATTGGCTCGGAAACCCGGTATTTCATGCGCAATCTCTAACGCCAAGACGATGGAAACACTTTACTCCGGTAGAAGACCATTCGCGTGGCTTTAAGCGCGCCTCGTCAGTTTAGGCAAGAAGTTCGGCGCTTTCGGCAACCTCCCTGGTGCCAATCGCGCGACACTGAAGCCAGTTAATTCATATCCGATGCTCGAATTTTGGGGCATCAAGAACACAAAGGACCAGCGTATGAATAGCAAGAAAGTGTGGCTGATTACCGGCGCCGGCCGCGGCATGGGCGTGGATATCGCCAAGGCAGCACTGGCGGCCGGCCACGATGTTGTGGCGACTGGGCGCAATCCCGAAAAGGTCAGGAGCGCCATCGGCGATCACGATAATCTTCTAGTCACCCAGCTCGACGTGACCAGCCCCGCCGATGCCGAGGCCGCCGTCGAAACTACCGTCCAGAGGTTTGGTCGCATTGACGTGCTGGTCAACAACGCGGGGAACTTCTATGGGGGCTTCTTCGAGGAGCTTAGCCCCGCCCAGGTGCGTAGCCAGCTCGAAACGCTTCTGTTCGGCCCGATGAATGTTGCCCGGGCCGTATTGCCGGTGATGCGCAAGCAGCACTCTGGCCTGTTAGTCACAATCTCATCGACGGCTGGCATTACTGCTGGCGTCTTTTGCAGTGCATATGCCGCTGCAAAGTTTGGCGTCGAAGGATGGATGGAGTCGCTTGCCCAGGAAATTGCTCCCTTTGGCATTCGCACCATGCTGGTGGAACCAGGTTTTTTTCGAACAGATCTCCTCAGCGCAGACTCAACTACCTACGCCGAACTCTCCATTGATGACTATGCGTCGCGCACTCGGGAGACCGTGACTGCGTGGAAGGGCATGAACGGCAAGCAAGGTGGCGATCCGGCCAAACTTGCCGCCGCGCTAGTGGAGTTGACGGCACAGGAAGAGCCGCCCGCTCGCTTCGCCGCCGGCGCGGATGCAGTTGAAGCTTTTGAATCCAAGGCGAACACCTTGCTCGCTCAGGCGAATGCCCACCGCGAGCTGTCTTCATCCCTTTCACACGACACAGAATAAAGACGGGCCTCGCCGGACAAGGGTTCGGCACCCTAGTCTTTGGTGCATCCGACCAGGGGGCGAGCGGCGGGCGCGACTATCTTCCGCTCAGGCAGGAATCGCACCGATTTGCTGCAAGAGGGCCAACAGGTCAGGTTGCGCGCGCTCTTCGACAATTTTTCCGTTGGAAAAGCGATAGAAGTTCACGGCCTGAACCTGAATCTTCTTTCCGCTCGCAGGCACGCCAAAGAAGGTGGCTTGGTGAGTACCGCGCATGATGAAACGTGCGGCAACCGTGTCGTTTTCCGCGATCATTTCTTCGAGCGTCCATTGAATGTCAGGGAAACCAGAACGCATCATGCCGAGGATTTCCATGTATCCGTGCGGCCCGATGAAAGGATCAGGGCTGACGGGGGCATGGAAGATTGCATTGGCATCAACAAGCTCTTCGGCAAGCACTTCGTTAGCTGTATTGATGAATTCAACAAAGCGGGACATCAACAGTTTGTTCGATTCGGCGGACATGATTTGAACCTTGTGAGTGAGTGTGGTCGCCCGCAACGGCGTCGTCTGCGTGCGCCGCCAAACGAGAGGCGGAGCAGGTTGCGGTAGGTCGCGTACGTGCCGGGTTCAGCCCGCTTACGACAACTGCAACAAGTCTAGACTGCAAATCCATTGAGATAAATGCGTGATATCTTTGGACATTCACAACAGGACGTTTCGAATGGATCGCCTCACGGGTATGAGCGTTTTCACGAAAGCAGTCGAGCTGGGTTCGTTCTCGGCGGCTGGGGATGCGCTTCAGATGTCGCCACAACTGGTCGGAAAACACGTCCAGGTGCTGGAACAGAGTCCCGGCGTGCGTCTGCTGAACAGAACGACCCGTAGGCAAAGCCCGACAGATATCGGCCGGGCTTATTACGAACGCGCCAAGATCATCCTCGCGGAGGTCGAGGCGGCCGAAAACCTCGTAGCCGAGACCCGTTCAATGCCGACTGGCCGTCTGAAGGTAAATGCGCCTGTGAGCTTCGGCATACACACCTTGGCGCCAAAATTGCCGGAGTACCTTAAGGCGTTTCCGCAGGTCGCAGTTGACGTGACTCTGTCGAATCGAGCCGTCGATCTGATTGACGAGGGTTATGACGCCGTGTTCAGGATTGGCGAACTGGGGGATAGCGGCCTGATTGCTCAGCCACTGGCTCCATACCAGTTAGTGCTCTGCGCCGCGCCGTCGTATCTTGCTGCAAACCCGCGCATAACAGTTCCCGCTGATCTCGAGCACCATGAGTGTCTTGGCTTTACGCATACGGAACTACGATCGGAGTGGACGTTTGATGGCCCTGAAGGCCGCGTCGCTGTGCAGGTCTCGGGGCGGTTCATGGGAGACCATGGTGAGGTGCTGCTGGCGGCCGCCGTGGCGGGCGTCGGGGTCATGCTTCAACCCGTGGAACTGGTGAAGGGCGAACTCGATCGGGGCAGTCTGGTTGTGGTGCTTCCGGACTATCAGGCGCCTTCGCGGCCATTACATGTTCTATATGCGCGTGATCGCCGCGTGACGCCCAAGTTGAGGAGCTTTCTGGATTTTGCGCGGGAGCACTTCGGAGCTTAGCGAAGTGATAGTTCCTCAGCGTTGTCCAAATGCCATCGGCGCCACACCCTGTCGAGCGGGCGCTGGTGGCAATGACCGCTTCCGGGAAAACTGAAGGTCTCGGATGGGTCGGCTACGGAAGTTCGGCACCAGGGGAAATCCAACACCATCCCGACGGCGCTGAACTTCCGGGTTCGTGGGCGAGCGAACCCAATGAGCGCCGGGCACTTTGTGACATCAATACATCAAGCGCCGGGGAGCGGTGCACGGAGGACTATTCGTCCCACATGGGATAGCCATATCGCCGCGATTGCCGCCGCCGGTAGTTCGGAGAATCCTAAATCCGATATTGCACGCGGCCTTCGCGAGACGCAACGGGTTGGGGCGCTCAGTTACGATGTGAAGCAGTAGTGGATGATGGAAAGTTACCCTTGGCGGCAAGTACTCGATTTCGCCCCATGTTCTTTGCCTCATACAAAGCCTTGTCGGCAGCCAGTATCAGCTCCGTAGGCTCGCCCGCGCCTCGAATCGGGATCCGGGCGTCAACACCTGCGCTTATCGTGACGAAGCCAGTTGGGTTGCCCGAATGTTCAATTTCCAGACTACGGATAGCGCTACGAATATTGTCCGCGATTGCTACAGCACGAGCTACATCGGTGTTCGGAAGAAGCACTGCAATCTCCTCTCCACCATAGCGGGCGGCAAGGTCTCCCGGACGTCCGGCTGTCAGGTCCCTGATGAGACCGCTAATCGTTCGCAGGCATTCGTCGCCCGCTGCATGCCCGTAAATGTCGTTGTATTGCTTGAAGCAATCGACATCCAGCATGATCAGTGCGAGAGCACTCGCGTGACGCGTGGCACGACTGAATTCGTTATGCAATGCGACATCGAATTGGCGGCGATTTGCGAGCCCCGTCAGGCCGTCCTGCATTGCAAGTCGTTCAAGGGTCTGATTGAGCTTTTCAAGGGAGGCGTGCGTCTTTGTCAGTTCCGCCTCGGCAGTCGTTCGCAATTCGATCTGCCGGATCAGATGCCAGCCGAACAGGCCCACCACAACGACAAGGCAAAGCACGCCAGCGGAATGCAAGATCGTGTCGCGCCACCACTCATGCAAAATCTCATCCTTGGACAACGCAGCTGCTACAAAGACCGGATAGTTCGGGAGGCTACGATAACTGTTCAGCCGCGTGACGCCGTCCTGCGCCGACTTGATGATCGCCGTTCCGGCCGGACCCTGCGTTGTGTAATAGCGGTACAGCTCGGTTCCCCGCATGTTTTTGCCGATCACTTTTTCATCGAACGGTCGACGAATCAGCATCACACCGCTATTCAGGACGAGCGCAACGGCTCCCGCGTTGCCAATCTGAAGGCTATTGTAGAAGGCTTTGAAAAAATCAATATCGACGGTTGCCAACACAACGCCGCCGAAACTGCCGTCCGGTTTATTGATTCTCCTTGAAACGGGAATAACCCACTTTCCACTCGATCGGCTTACTACTGGGACGCCAATGTGTGGACCAGGATCAGCGTTGTCTCGATGGAAGACGAAATATTCGCGATCCGAGTTATTGAATCGATTGAGTGGCGTCGATGTGGAATTGACGATCCAGATTCCGTTTTTGTCAAATACAAATAGACCGTCAAGCTGGGGAAGCCCCTGTCGGCGCATCACCAGGACGTCGTGCAGTCGTTTAAGAGCGGCCGGGCCGAGCCCGTCGTGCTGCACGCGCTCAACGATGCCCAGCAACGCCGTGTCTGCTTCCTTAAACGTGTCATCGGCCTGCTGAGCCATTGCCCGCGAGAGATTCGAGGTGGCGACGTCCATTTCGCCCAGCTCGACTGCCCGTGCATTCCAGCTTCGCCAGCCATCAAGCACAACGAGAGACAGGCAGACGATCACCACGAAGGTTATCGCGCGCCAGATGATGGACGGTCTATTCAAAATCAAACTATTCTCCGTGGACAGCCTGGATGCACTTGGCGGCGAGGCGTTTTCCGCTGGGAAAGTCGCCATAATCGCAAACGCATAGCGAGTATATCGGCATCCAGGCGCACATCTTGACGTTCGCCCGCTTGCGGGAGGTCTTGTGCCCCGCGCCGCGAGTTCGCCACCAGACACAGGTGAGCACGCGGTATACGCACCAGCTGCTTCGAAGATCAGGGGCAGCATAATGCGCGGACGCTGATGGGCCTTCTGGGCGACGCAGCCGTCGTGCCGGCGCGCTAGCCCGCGCAATCCATTTGCTCGTTGACGGCCAGACCCTCGCACGCAGTCGGCCAAGCGAGCTGCCACCTAACCGGTTGCCCAGCGCAGGGCATCGTCAATTATCTTTCGCCGATCTGACGCAGCCTCAATGCCCCGCCGACATTGTGCAATCAGGACGATAAGGCATCCTTTTTGCTCACCCAGAAGTACTGTCGAGAGAACGATATGCAGGCTGGCGATACGTCCGCCACATAGGGCAACCGCCCGTTCAATCTGTGGGGAGGCGCTATGCAGGGAAGCAATGACACGGTACGTGCTGTAATTCTTGCCACGGTGATGTCGCTATTGACAGCATGCGGCGGGGGCGGGGGTGGAGGCTCGAGCAACGGCAGTAGCGCGGCCACGCCACCGGGCGGCGTTAATCTGCAAGTTGTGTCATTCGGCGACAGCCTGTCGGACGTCGGGACCTATACGCCGCTCGCGAGCGCGGTGGGTGGCGGGCGTTTCACGACCAATCCGGGCCAGGTGTGGACTCAGAACGTCGCGCAATACTACGGCGGCTCGCTAAGCGCCGCGTTCACGATCGACATCACTCACAAGTTGAACGCGCAAAACGGTCTCGGCTATGCCGAGGGCGGCTCCACAGTGGCGACGCCGGCAAACCAGAACGACTTTCTTACCGACGTGATCGGCAATGTCGAAATGCCGGTCAATCAGCAGGTTTCGAGCTATCTGGCCACGCACGGGAGTTTCAATTCCGGTCAACTGGTCCTGATGTGGGCCGGCGCGAACGACGTGCTTCGCGCCGGTTCGCTGCCGGCCGCGGCGCCGACGGTGCAAACGGCGGCAACCACCCTCGCTCAGCTTGTCGGGCAGATCGTTCAGAACGGCGCCACGCATGTGGTGGTGGTCAATGTTCCAAATGTCGGCCTGTCGCCCAAAGGCCTCGCCGCGGCCGACGGCGGGGTCAATCTGACCCAGCTATCGCAACTCTTCAACCAGGACCTGAACGCTGCCTTGCAGGCCGATGGCCTGCAAGGCAAGGTCATCCAGATCGATTCCTATACATGGGTGAATCAGATCATCGCGAACTTTCAGGCTAATGGCTTCGTCGTGGCAAACACGGCCCAAGCCTGCGACCCTAAGAAAACGCCGGATGACACAGCATTGCTGTGCTCGCCGGCAACCTATGTGACGGCCAATGCCGATCAGACATACATGTTCGCCGACGACCTTCATCCGACGACGCATCTGCACGCGCTGTTCGCCCAATTCGTCGAGCAGCAGATCGCCAGCAGCGGTCTTGGGCACTGAGCCCTCAGGACGATGACGACTCGCCGACAGAATCGTCAGGTTCGCTGTAACGGGGCGCGAGGGCGACGCCGCGCCGACGTCAGGCTTTCTCGCTGAATTCCGGCGACTTGCGCTTCGTCTGGCGTGTGATACGTTAGTGTTAGGGACGTTCGTGTGCGGCACGAACGTCCCCTGGTATGATGCCAATCGCACGCCGGTCGGCGTTCGATTCATCGCCACGTTTCGCCGCAGGGTTTTGTAATTGCATTTCCAGCCGCGTTTTGCGCGGCAGGTCTTCCAGCCTCGAGAACCATCATGCCCGCCCAACACGACGAAGTCCCCACTACCAGCACCACGCCGGGCAAGGCTAAGCGCAAGGATCTGTCCATTGTGGCGCGCAATCTTCTGATGGTTGCCGTCGGCGTCATCGTCTTCGCGATCGTTGCGACCGTCGTGCTCTACGGTCCGATCACTTACGGCGACGAGATTCCCAACTTCGGCATCATCCTCATGCTGACCGTGCCGGTCATCGCGGGCGTGGCCTTCCGGGTGGGACTGGATGCGTGGCTGGACCGGGAATGAGCGGCAACACCACCCACACTTCCAGCCCGCCGCCCTCGCGCGCGTGAAACTGCAGGCTGCCGCCGTGCAGCCGCGCGATCCGCTCGACTATCGCCAGCCCCAGCCCGGTGCCGCCGCTATGCGCGCGAGCATTGCGGCCACGCTGAAACGGCGCTTTCAGTTGCTCCAGCTCCTCTGCCGACAGACCTTTGCCGCGATCGCCCACCGCGACATACACGGCTTCACCTGTAGCCCAACTCCGCACAGCGAGTCCGCTGCCGCCATAGACGATCGCGTTCTGCATCAGGTTCATCAGGAGCCGCATCATGCTGATCGGCCGGTAGAGAATCGCGGGCAGAACCGCGAGCGTGAGCTCGAACTCATGACCCAGCCCGGCGAAATCGCCGGCAAGCCGCTCGACCAACGCATTGAGATCGCCGGGCTCCGGCGCTTCACGCTCGCCACTTCCGGCGTAATCCATGAACTGCTGCAAGATCGTCTCGATCTGGTCCAGGTATGACTCGGCGGCGACCACGAAGCTGCTGTCGCTGCCGTCGGGCATCGCCATGGCCATCGAGAGCCGCAGTTTGGTGAGCGGCGTGCGGATGTCGTGCGAGATGCCCGCCAGCATCAGCGCGCGCGTCGCCTCGGCCTGCTGCAACGCATGCGTCATCTGATTGAAAGCGTTGCTTACCGTGGCGATCTCGACAGGACCGTCGGTCGACAACGGCGCGGGCGTTTCACCGGCACTCACGCGACGCGCCGCCTGCGTCAACGCCTGGAGCGGCTGGTTGAGGTGGCGCTGGATCACATAGCCGGTCAGCGCCGCCAGTGCGCCCAAACCGAGCGATAGCAGAATCGCGGCGTCGAGTCCGTTGCCTTGCGCGTCCTCGGGAATCGGCAGCGCGATCCAGTACGGCGTGTGCGGCGCATCGGCCGGAGCATGCATGCGAATCCACAAGCGTTGACCGCCTTCGGACTGCCAGAGCGCGGGCATGTCGGCAGGCAGATGCTCGCGCAAGCTGTCGAGAAACACGTTGCGCTGATACGTGCGATAAGCGCGCGTCAGACTGGGCGGCGGTTCAACGGCGGCATCGGCGGGTAGTTGCGTGCGAGCGTCGAGACGTGCCGTCAATTGAGCGCGCGCGCCCGGCGGCGTGGCTTGAAGCAGGCTATCGAGCGTTGTCACGTAAGTGGCGAACACCGTGGCCGCCCGTTCAACGCGGGGCCGCTGCACATAGTGCAGCAACACCGCAAGCGCGCAGAGCTGGCTCAGCATCACCAGCACGATCAGCAAGAGGATATTGCGCGCCAGCAGCGTTTTCGGCAGCGCCCTCTGCAGCCACGCGCGCGTCATGAGTCGACGTCCGCGACCAGCATGTAGCCGACGCCCCACACGGTCTTGATGAAGCGCGGCTTCGACGGGTCGTCCTCGATAATCTGCCTGAGCCGCAGCACCTGCACGTCGATGCTGCGATCGAGCGCATCGTGATCACGCCCACGGGCGCGCGCCAGCAGATTGTCACGGCTCACGGGCCGGTTCGGCGACGAGGCCAACGCGACCAGCAGCAGCATCTGCGCAGAATGAATCTCCAGCAGTTCGCCGGTACGCGACAACTGCTGCTTGCCGACATCGAGACTGAAATCGCCGAAACGCACGCTCTGCGAGGTCACGGTGACATCGCCCGAGGCGATCTTCTGGCGGCGCAGCAGCGCATTGATCCGCGCGACCAGTTCACGCGGCAGGAAGGGTTTGGCGAGGTAGTCGTCGGCGCCGGTTTCGAGGCCGAGCACCCTGTCGAGCGGATCGCCCTTCGCGGTCAGCATCAGGATCGGCAGCGTCTGCCCTTGCTCGCGCAAACGGGCGCAGATGGCGAGGCCGTCCTCTTCGCCGATCATCAGATCGAGCACTAGCAGATCGAACGGCTCACGTTCCAGATAGCGGTCGAGCCGTTTGCCGTCCTCCGCGATCCGGACGTCGAAGCCATGCCCGCGCAGAAAACGCTGCAGCATATTGCGCAGTTCGGCTTCGTCGTCGAGCACGATGATTTTTGCGGGGCGATCCATACGAAAGCTCCTCGGTTTAAGCGTCGGGCGGTGCATGCCGCGCCGCGTGCCGTTCGGCCTGGCGCTGCAACAGCACGTAGAACGACGGAATGAACAGCACGGCAATGCACGTTGAAGCGAGCATCCCCGAAAATACCGCAATCCCAAGCGAACGGCGCGCGCTCGCACTCGCGCCGGTGGCGATCACGAGCGGCACCACGCCGAGAATAAACGCGAACGAGGTCATCATGATCGGCCGGAACCGCAAGCGCGCCGCTTCCACCGCGGCCTCGGCGATGCTCACGCCCTGCGCGCGCAGATGCCGTGCGAACTCGACAATCAGAATCGCGTTCTTCGCCGACAGCGCGATCAGCAATACGAGGCCGATCTGCGTGTAGAGGTTGTTGGCAGCCCCCAGGATGGCAAGCGTGCCGGCTGTACCGAGCAACGCCAGCGGCACGGCGAGCACCACCGCCACCGGCAGCAACCAGCTTTCGTATTGCGCGGCCAGCACGCAGAACACCAGCAACACACCCACGGCAAACACCCAATACGCCGAATTGCCGACCAGTTTCTCCTGATACGACATCGCGGTCCATTCGTAACCGATACCCGCGGGCAGCACGCGCGCGGCTTCCTGCTCGAACGCGGCAATCGCCTGGCCGGTGCTATAGCCGTTCGCCGGATTGCCGTTGATGGCCGCTGCCGGCGCGAGGTTATACAGCGTCGCCACTGCCGGGCCGACGCTCGTATGCGCATCGATGAACGTGCCAAGCTCCACCATATGACCACTGTTGCTGCGAATCTGCAAACGGCGGATGTCGTCGGTTTCGCGGCGAAACGCGCCGTCGGCCTGCACGAACACGGGGAACGTATGGTTGAACGTCGTGAACTGGTTCACATAGCTCGAGCCGACGTAATCCTGCAGCAGGTCGAACACATTGCCGACCGGCACCTGCAGCGACTCGGCCTTGGCGCGATCGAGCGTAAGTTCGACGGTCGGCACCGACGCGCGAAACGGGCTGAACACGCGCTGCAGTTCGGGCCGCTTCGAAACGCTGGCGATCAGCGCGTCGGTGGCATCCTGCAAACGCCGATAGTTCTGCGAACCGTCCGTGAGCATCACCTGCATCTGCACGCCGCCGCTATTGCCGAGGCCCTGGATCGGCGGCGGCACGATCACCACGGAGCGCACGTCGGGCAGTTTCGCAAGTTCGCTATTCATGCGCAAATACAGCGAGCGCAGGTCCTCGCCTTTGCCGCGCTTGCTCCAGTCGTCGAGCGTGACGTAGATCAGCGCGGAATTCGGCAGCGATGCGTTGTTATCGAGCGGCGAGATGCCACCGATCGACACCACATGACTCACGCCAGGAATCGCGCCGATGCGCTTTTCGATCTGCGTGCTCGCCTCGCGGGTGCGGCCGAGCGAAGCGGCATCGGCCAGTTGCGCGGCGATCAGGATATAGCCCTGATCTTCGAGCGGAATGAAGCTGGTGGGCACACGCGTCAGCAAAAACGCAGACGCCGCGCCGAGCACCAGCGCGATGCCGAGCGCGAGGCCACAACGCTGCACGAACCACGAAACAATGCGCACATAGCCCTTTTCGACACGGGCGTACCCCTTGTCGAACACGCGATACACGATGTTCGGCTTGCCGGGCCGCGCATGCCGCAGCCAGCGCACGCTTTGCACCGGTTTGAGCGTTACCGCATTGATCGCGCTGATGATGGTCGTTGCGACGACAACCAGCGCGAACTGCCGGTACATCTGGCCCGTGACGCCGCCGAGAAACGCCGATGGCAGGAACACCGAGATCAGCACCAGCGTGATGCCGACGATCGGCCCGAGCAACTCGTGCATCGCGTCGATGGCAGCCTGCTTCGGCGTCTTGCCCTGCTCGATATGCTGCGTAATCCCTTCCACCACCACGATCGCGTCGTCCACCACGATGCCGATTGCCAGCACGATCGCGAACAGCGTCAGCAGGTTGATCGAAAAGCCGAGCATGTAGATCGCGCCGAACGTGCCGATGATCGTCACCGGAATCGTCGTGGCAGGCACCAGCATCGCGCGCCAGTTCTGCAGGAACAGCAGGATCACTGCGAGCACCAGCAGCGCGGCCTCGAACAGCGTCTTGTACACGTCGATCACCGACTGCCGCACGAAGGTCGTCGTATCGAACGGCAATTGATAGCTGACGCCCTTCGGCATATCTTTGGCCAGCCGCGCCATGGTCGCTTTCACGGCATTGCCGACTTCCAGCGCGTTGGCTTCGGGCAGTTGATAGATGGCAATGCCTGCAGCCGGTTTGCCGTCGAGATTGAAGAACTGCCCATAGCTCGACGAACCGAGTTCAGTGTGACCCACATCGCGAATGCGCACGAAGTGGCCACCGTCGTTGGGATCGACTTTAACGATGACGTCGTCGAACTCGTGCGGATCGGACAGCGCGCCCTGCATCGCCACCGTGAGCTGGAACGCCTGGCCGCCCGCGTTCGGTTCCGAACCGAGTTGGCCGGCGCTCACGTCCTTGCTTTGGCTCTGGATCGCCTGCATCACATCGGCGGCGGTCAGACCGCGCTCGCTCAGCTTCTGCGGATCGAGCCACACGCGCATGCTGTATTGGCCCGTGCCGAACACGGTGACGTCGCCGACACCCGGCAAACGCGCGAGTGTGTCGCGCAGATAAATTACCGCGTAGTTGCTCAGAAACAGCGAATCGTATTTCGGATCAGGCGACTGCAGCGTGTACAACTGCAGGATCGCCGTGGAGCGTTTACGCACGGTCACGCCCTGCTGCTGCACCGCTTGCGGCAATTGCGCGGTGGCGGCCGACACGCGGTTTTGCACCAGCACCTGCGCTTTATCGACATCCGTGCCGACGGCGAAGGTGACCGTGAGCGTGTAGGTGCCGTCATTGGTGCTGGTCGATTGCATGTACAGCGCGTTTTCCACGCCATTGACCTGCGTTTCGATCGGTAAGGCCACACGGTCGATCACGGTCGCAGCGCTCGCACCCGGAAAGCGTGCGACAACCTGCACGGTCGGCGGCGTGATCGGCGGATACTGCGCGATAGGCAGGTTGATCAGCGCGACAGCGCCGAGCAGCATTACGATCAACGCGATCACATTGGCGAGGACCGGGCGCTCGACAAAGAAGCGGATCATGACTGGCCCTGCGCCGCCGCGGCAACCACCTGCACCTTGGCGCCGGGCGCGACAGCCAGCGCACCGCCGGTCACGACCTGGTCGTTCGCCGTGAGACCCGAGGTGACCGCCCGCTGCGAGCCGTACAAGCCACCAATGACCACCGCGCGTTTTTCGATCACGCCGGCGCCGTTCACGAGCAGCACCGACGCACCCGCCTGATCGCGCAGCAATGCCGTGTCCGGCACCAGCAGCACGTTTTGCGGTGCGCCTGCCGGAATGTGCACTTCAACCGACATGCCGGGAATCATGTGGGCGTCCCGATTGGCGATATCGGCGCGCAGCTTGACCGCCCCGCTATTCGGATCGACGCGTGTGTCGACAAATTCGAGCGCGGCGTCCTCACCTTGCCCTTGCCCCTGCCCCGCGGCCGCGCCGAGCACATTGACGCGCACCGTGCGGGGTGGCTGCGTGAAAAGCCCGATGCGGTTCGCGTCGCGCTCGTTGAGTGTGAAATTCACGTACACCGGCTGGATGCGGTCCAACGTGGCGAGCTTGGTGGAGTCGGAAGCGCCCACCAGATTGCCGACGTCGAATGCACGTGCACCGATGCGGCCCGCAAACGGTGCGCGTATTTCCGTGTAAGCGAGATTGATGCGCGACATGTCACGTTTGGCGAGCGCCTGGTCGCGTGTGGTCTGGGCTTTTTGCAGCGTCGATTCGGAGGTGGCGTTATCCGACGTGAGTTGCTTTTGCCGGACCAGTTCCTGGTTGGCATTGTCGAGCGCGGACTGGTCGTAGGTCAGTTGCGCGCGATACGTATCCGGCTCGATGCGAAACAGCACCTGCCCTTGCTTGACGTAAGCGCCATCGGCAAAGCCAATTTCCTTCAGCACGCCCTGCACGCGCGCGATTAGCGTGACGGTCGCCGAGGGCGCGACGGTGCCGCTCAGATCAAGTTGTTCGCGCACCTCGCGCGGCACTGGTCGTGTCACGCTGACTTGCGGCAGGGGCACGGCTTGCGCCGATTGTGCCGATTGTGCGGCAGGCGCGCTGCCGTCGTGGCACGCGGCGAGCGCCATTGCCGCTGCCAGCACGATGCAAAGCGTCGCTCCCAAGTGCCGGCTTGGCTCATTCCTGTTGGCCACGTTACCGCATACCCCGCTCGTGCTCGTCTCTGCCATGTTGTTATTTCCCATTCTCGAGCTGGCCTCCACTGGCGCGCGCCAGCGCGGAATTCGCCGGCGGGTTCAGCAAGCGGCCCCAGTCCGTGCGCTGCGCCATCTGTTCGGCGATCTGTTCGCTCACCACCTGCTGCCCCTCTGCCACTTCCCAGCCGCCACCCAACGCGCGATACAAAGACACCGCCGCAAGCGCGGCGATCCCCTGGTTCTGCGCGAGCGAATCGCCATCGCGCAACATCGAACGCGACGCATCGAGCACCGTGTCGTACGTGACCGATCCCGCGCGATACTGGATATTGGCGAGCTTCAAAGCGCGTTGCGACGCATCGGACGCACGCGACGACGCCGCCAGCGCGTCGAGCGAGGTACGCAGTGCGGCAATCGCGTCCTCCACTTCTTTCTGCGCTTGCAGCACCGTGTTCTGATAGTCGAGCACGGCCTCCTGGAAGGCGGCGTCCTGAATCCGTACGGCGTTCTTCAACTGGCCGCGATCGAGGATCGGCAGCGTGATGCCCGCGGAGAAGAGACCGATCGTCTTGCTACCCCACTGCGACAATCCGATGCCATGCTGTTCGCCCGACGAAAGCCCGAACAGTCCCGTCAACGACAGCGACGGATACAGCTTTGCCTTGGCCGCGCCGATCAGCGCCGATTGCGCCGCTGCGTTGAGCGCGGCCTGGCGCACGTCGGGACGGCGGCGCAGCAGATCGGCGGGAATACCGACATCGATCTGCGTCGGCGGCACCGGAATCGCGCTGCTGCCTTTGAGTTGCGCATCGACTGCGTCGGGGGGATCGGCGAGCAGCACGGCGAGCGTGTCGCGGTCTTGTGCGCGTGCCTTGATGAGCGGCGGAATCTGCGCCTCGGTTTCAGCCACCAGCGTAGCGGCCTGTTCGACGTCGAGCTGGCTCGACGCGCCACGTTTGTAGCGCGCCTGGGTCAGCGTGAGACTCTGCTGCACCGCCTTCAGGTTTTGCTGCGCGACCGCGATACGTTGTTCGAGCGCGCGCAGATCGATGTACGCATTGGCGACATCGGCGAACAGCGACACGAGCGCGTTGTCATACGCGGCTTCGGACACGCGCAATTGCGCGCGATCCGATTCGATCTGCCGGCGATACTTGCCCCAGAAATCGATTTCCCAACCCACGTTCACACGCAGATGCTCGGCCCACAGATGCGTTGGCGGAATCGGACCGACGCCGCTTGTGTTGATATGGTCCGCGCCAACGGACACGCTGCCGGATTGTGGCAGCAGATTCTCGGCGCTGACCGCGAGTTGCGCGCGCGCCTTGAAGATATGCAAACCCGCCACCTGCAGCGACAGATTGCGCTCGTACGCACGCTGTTCCAGCGCGCTCAGCACCGGATCGTTGAATGCGGTCCACCAGGCCGCCTGAGCACCGGGCGCAGTCTGCGCCTCGCCGGCCAGGCTCTCGAGCCACTGGTTCTCGAGCGTCACGTCCGGCTGTTTGAAGTCGGGGCCAACCGTCACGCAACCCGTCAGTGCCACACTCATCGATACGATCAGCGCGCAGGCGATGGACAGGCGGCAGGACGTGGCTGGTTTCATCGCGCATTGAGGCGTCAAATATCCTACGATCCCGCCGATGCCCGCGCGGCTCAGTGCGCTGCCCCGCGTTCCTGCATGAATGCCGCGATCTGCGGCAAGGTGATGTAGCCCGCCTTCTGCGTGTCGATTTCATCGAAATGCTTGGCGACCATCGGCATGCCCGCGGCGGCCTGTTCCCGGGTGAGCTTGCCGTCGTGCGTGGTGTTGGCATTCGCAAAGCGTGTTTGCAACTGCTGCGCCATGCGCTCCATGCGCTGAGGATTGCCGCCCTGCGGTGCGGCCGTTTGGGCGAACGTGACGGTGGATGCGCAGCACAGCAGCACGACGGCGAGAAACTTTTTCATGACTGACTCCTTGGATTGAGCCATCGTGCGTCGCCTGCAAACCGCCGCGATCCGTTCGATGACAGGCCGAATTCTTGAGGATGTGCCGCCGGAAGGCAATTTGAGAATCATGTCGCCTTATGTCATGGCTTTTCGCGGCGCCGGCGCAGCAGATGTTCTCGCTGTCGTCGCAACACAGCATGCGCTTCATACACCTGCATGCTTATCTCATGGTCCACTTTCGCGCGACATTGAATGAAATAAGTTCGCGCTGCCGTTTTCAGGGCGGTTTGCGTATCTTTCGTCTGCCGGCGCTATCAGTGCCGCAAGTGCCTTAAGTGCATCAAGCGCGGCGCCTCAACGGTTCGGAAGGGTTCTCAAGCAATCCGAATCAGTCGCACGGCTTCTTCACCGGAAGACGCTCCGCACCGCTCAACGTCTCAGGAGTATCAAGTGAGTATTCGTCTCGTCTGCGCCTCTACCTTCACCGCCATCGGTCTCGCCTGTTCGTCGACGGCGTTCGCCCGGGTGGTCGTCTATATGCCGGCTGCCGTGGTCTACGCGCCGCCGCCGCGCCCGGTCTATTACTACGCGCCGGTCAAGCCCGTCTATGTGGTAGCGCCTCCGCCGGCTCCAATTCCCGTTGCTGTAGCGGTCGGCACGCCCGTGCCGTTGCCTCCGAAACCCGTCACCTTGTACACGACGGTCGTGGTTCCCGCGCCGACCAACTATGCAATCGTGCCCGCCCCTGCCGTCACCTACGCGCAACCCGTGATGGTGGTGCCGCGCTGAATGTGCCGGATGCGAGTCCCGACACACCATCCCCGCACTGTATCCAACGTATTGATTACATAAATCGCCGTTGAACCAGCATAGGACATGCTGTACGCAAGAATGCCTGGTGAATTCCCGTTGTGCTGAAGAATGGCCGGCGCGCCGCGCGAGAACGGGTTGTTCCGCTTGCGCGGCGCGCTGAGTCGCGCACTGATCGCACATTGAACCAGTACGTCGGCGCGCTGGACTCCCGGCGATCGGTCGCTTGTGCTCTCCGACACAATTCTTACCGGCAAAGACGTGAGATGGACTCGCTTTTTGGCTGTCCCGGGACGTATTGGGTGGATTAAAACAGGTGGAAGACCAGTCTTCTCCAGAGGCCCGCCTGACTGGGCGGCGCCGATACATCATATAAATGTATGGCGTTCGAAAGCTCGATGTTAGCTCGACATCGTGGACGCGTGGTACGGCGCTTGCTGCACTCTTCACCACCGTCAGGCGCGCCCATTAGTCGGACCTATCTGTCCAGCTACCGGCGTCTGGCTCGCACGCGCTTGATCGCCCGTCCACTTCCTCTTCTGGAACTTTAGTTAGATGAGCTATCACGACATAGACAAAGAAATCGCCCATCTCGAACTCGTCTTCGGGAAGATTTCCACCAACGATCGCATTCCACTGTCGTATTGGCGCAATCGGCTGGGCATGTTTCCCAAAACGTTGCTGATGACGACACAGCGCGCCCGCCTCGCGCGGCTCGAAGCCGCCCTGCGCTCACTCGAGCAGTCCGCGCAAACGCCGGCAGCCGAGCGGCCCATGCGAGCGACGGGCACCCGGTCATGACGCGTTGCCCTTTATTTACCCTTAACCGATCAGGATCCGCGCGGCGAGCGCTAGCGCGAGGGCGGGCAGCATCACCACCACGCCCACTTTGAAAAACTTCATGAAGCTCACGTCTTCGCCTTCGCGGCGAATTGCGTTGAGCCAGAGGATCGTTGCGAGCGAACCGGTGATCGACAGGTTCGGACCCAGATCGACGCCGATCAGCAGCGCGTCGATCACGCGCTCAGGACTATGCGCCTGCATCACGGTCGAACTGGCGACCAGACCCGCCGGCAGGTTGTTCATCAGATTGCTGCCGATCGCGATGACGCTGCCCGCCCAGCCAGCCGTCGTGGCTTCACTGTGTTGCGTCGCATCTTGCAGCAGATGGACGAATGTCTTGATGACGCCGGTGTGATCGAGCATCTCGACCAGCACGAACAACGCGGCGACCAACGGCAGCACGCTCCACGATATTTCCCGGATCATCGGCAGCGGCGATTTGCGCTCCTGGATCAGCACGACCGCGGCGGTCAGCGCGCCGAGTATCGCGGTGGGCAGGCCGAGCGGGACATCGAAGGCGGACACTGCCAGCAGCACGACGGCCGTCACCGCGATACCCGCAAGCGCAACGCGCCCACTCGACGACAACTCGAGTGGTTCGAGATCGGCCTCGCAGGTGCCGGCGAGCGCGTCGCGCTGAGTCCAGCGCAACAGCACATAGGTCGCGACGATCGACAGCAGCGAAGGCAGCGTGAAGCGGATCAGCCAGGCGCCGAGCGCGGGCGTGTGATTGCCGTACAGTACGATGTTGGCCGGATTCGAGATCGGCAGCACGAAGCTCGCGGCATTCGCAATGAACGCGCAGACGAAGAGCAAGGGCAGCGGAGGCGTCTTCGCTTTTTTGGCGGCGGCAAAAACGGCAGGCGTGAGCACGACCGCGGTGGCGTCATTGGAAAGGAAAGCGGTGATGACCACGCCGACCAGGTAGACCAGCAGAAAGAGCTTTCGCGGCGATCCTTTGGCGTGGTTGACCGCGAAAACGGCGACCCAATCGAACAGACCTTCGCGGCGCCCGACTTCGGATAGCAGCATCATGCCGACCAGGAAGAGGTAGACGTCCGTGCCTTTGCCGACTGCCTCGACGGCCAGATCGACGGGAAGCAGGCCCAGCGATACGAGTAAAAGCGCGCCGGCGACGGCCCACACGGCCTCGGGCCATTTGAACGGGCGGGTGATGACGCCAGCCGTGGCGGCTATGGCAATACCCCAAGACAGGAAGACGGAATTCACCAAGCAGGTCCTTGATTCTGATTGCGCGCGAGCGCGGAATGGGAGCGCAGCATAACCCATGGCCGGGATGCTGCAGGCGGTCGCGGCGCAAGTTGTGTGCCACGCAATACCGCCGTGTCTGCCACGGTATCCCCCCGATTCACGGCGGCAATACAATTCCGTCCGTTATCCTTGCCGTGGTACAACTGCGCCGGGCGCGACGCTGTTCTTCTCATTGCCATTCATGGGTCGAACCTTTTGAAGCGATTGACCCGGAAAATTAACACAGTGCCACGTCTTTTCGTCAAATCAGACCGCCGTCCGGCTTTATTTCATCCCCATTAGCGTCACGGCTAGAACAATCTGTTCTCTTCTCCTGGTCTATTCAATTTTCATTGGCATCCCTACTATCCGCATTTACACGCGACACACCGCACGCGGCACGCGGCTCGCACCACGAATAGTGAGCATGAACCCATGAATCCCCGTCCTTCAGACGTCAAGCACTACAGCGGCCCTGCCGTCGCATTGCACTGGCTAATCGCATTGCTGATCATCTGCGGGTTCTATATCGGCTGGATCATGACCGATATCCCTGGCTTCACGCCTACCAAGCTGAAGTACTTCTCGTGGCACAAGTGGATCGGCGTGACGGTCTTCGTGCTGGCCGTGGCGCGCGTGCTGTGGCGCACCACTCACCGCGCGCCGGCGCTCGACAGCGCTACACCCGCATGGCAGAAGGCTGCGGCCCATCTCGTGCACGGCGTGCTCTACGTTCTGATGCTGGCAATTCCGCTGTCCGGCTACTTCTATAGCTCGGCCGCGGGCATTCAGGTGGTGTACCTCGGCATCGTGCCGCTGCCCACCTTCATCGGCCCGGACCAGGCGCTCAAGGCAAGCCTGCGCACGGTCCATGTGCTGCTCAACTACACGCTGTTGGCACTCGTTGGGATGCACGTACTCGCGGCGCTCAAGCATCAATTTGTCGACCGCGACGGATTACTCGCACGGATGATTCCGTTCCTCAAATAACACACGAGCAACGGCCGATTGGCTACAGCCTGTTGGCAATCTAATTCCCAGCGGTGCGCAATCAGCGCGCGTGGGTTCGATAGGATGCGTACCACCATGAAATCAAACTTTTACCACTCCATTCTGGCCGGCGTCGCCGCCTTTTCATTCTTCGGCGCAGGCCTTGCGCACGCCGATGTCGACACGAGCAAAAGCACTGTCGTCGCCACGACGAAGCAGATGAACGTGCCGGTGGACGGCAAATTCAAAAAATTCTCGGCGCAACTGAATTTCGATCCCGCCAAGCCGACCGCCGGCAGCGCCAATGTGTCGATCGACACCGGCAGCTACGACCTCGGTGCCGACGACTACAACAAGCAGGCCCAGGGCAAGGAATGGTTCGATAGCACGACCTATCCGGCCGCGACGTTCGTCTCGAGCGCGATTGCGCCGGCCGGCGGCAATCAGTACAAGATCACCGGCAAGCTCACCATCAAGGGCAAATCGCAGACCGTCGTGGTGCCGGTCACCATCGCCAGCCAGGGCAATACGCAGACATTCGACGGCGCATTGCCGATCAAGCGTTCGCAGTTCGACGTCGGGACGGGCGAATGGAAAGACACGTCGGTGGTCGCCGACGAAGTCGTCATCGAATTTCACATCGTTGCTTCGAAGAAGTAACGGAACACACCTAAGCGTCACAGCACTTTCTGAAACCTGGAGAATAACTTGAAGAAACAACTTTTGCTCGCCGCGGGCGCGCTGACCGCAGCCATGTCGTTCAACGCAATGGCCGCCGATACGTATCAGCTTGACCCGATGCACACCTACCCGAGCTTCGAAACCGACCACTTCGGCGGACTGTCGAACTGGCGCGGCAAGTTCAAGAAGAGCAGCGGCACCGTGGTGCTGGATCGCGCGGCGAAAACCGGCACGGTGGACGTGACGATCGATATGAGCTCGGTGGATATCGGTAACGACAAGCTCGACTCGGAACTGGTCACGGACAAGTTCTTCGACGCCGCCAAGTACCCGACCGCGACCTACAAGGGCACGCAGATCCGCTTCGACGGCGACAAGCCCGTGGAAGTGATCGGCACGCTGACCATGCATGGCGTGACCAAGCCGGCCAACCTGAAGATCGAATCGTTCAAGTGCATCATGAACCCGATGCTCAAGCGCGAAGTGTGCGGCACCGAATCGACCCTGACGTTCAATCGCGACGATTTCGGCGTCGACTTCGGCAAGACCTATGGCTTCAAGATGCTGACCACGCTGAATATTCAGGCTGAAGGCATCAAGCAGTAATAGCTGCTCCCCTGTAGCTTGCGGCAGGCGGCGGAATAACTCCCCGCCTGCCCGTTCGACGTCGCGACGTGACCATTTACTGTCGCTCAACAGGCGGATAGGCGAACGTGAGCGAAAGATGCGGGGCTCGCGGCACGTAGAGACGCAACGCCAGATAGAACCCTGCAGACGGCGCCGGTAACCAGTTGCTACGCAGCGCGGGGTCCACAGGCTCCTTTGCAGAAATGGCGATACGCAAACCTCCGTCGCTGTCATAGCGCAGTCCCTGCGTACGGTCGCCAATCGAATAGCGCTGAAGCGGATTTTCGACGAGCATTCGCGTCGTCTTGTCGTACATCGTAATTGACCAGAACGCGTCAGTTTGCGGCAGCGCCTCCGGCAGGAAGTGGAGCAGGTATTGCATGCGTCCGTCGAGCGGCGCGTCCGCGGCATCGCGATCGGCGATGATGTACATGGCTTCTTCGACCCCAAGCGCGCCAATATAGTTGTGCGCAACCTGCGCCCGTTCGCGATACCGGGTACCGAACGAATCGCTCACAGCGACAGGCAGTGCCCACCCTCCCCCCAGCGCGGACGGCAACGCCCCGCTCAATTCATCAAGCGCTTCTGTCAGCGCCCTTTCGATCGCATCGTGTTGCTGATGACTCAACGCGTCCGCATCCAGACCCGGGCCGATGCCGCAGATGGCGAAGCACGCGAGATCGTCCTCGGCTTCAGCAGGTGGAGGGCATTCCGCCAGCGCACGATTGACCACGCGCACGAATAGCGTGGTGTCCCCTGGCCTGTCACCCGGTTGCATACCCGCATCGATCAGGCTGGGCACCCTCGCACCGGAACCCGGCAGTGGCCGTAATTTCAGACGATCCTGTAGTGCAACCACTTGCGCGACATCGTCCGCGCCATCCACCAGAATGCGTCCGATCAACCACGTACTGTCCGTCGGGCAGGCAATCGCCTGTACACCGTCCGGCACCGTGCCGTCCCAGTCGGGACCGTGCAGCAGAAATACCCCACCGTCGTTTCCGGTGGTCCGGGTGCCAACATAGGCAAACGGGTTGGTATAGAAATCCAGCAGGCCCAGCACGAAATAGCGCCCCAGCATGGGTGGCACATCCAGCAGCAACGGGCCATGAGCAAGATCGAGCCAGGTGCTCGAGTAAAGGGTGTCGTTATTCGGCGTGACCACTTCCCGATTCCGGGGACCCAGCGGTTCTCGCGTGTGGACCCATTGATTGGCCCATCGCCAGGTTGATTCCGGCGAGCCGCCGGCAAAGTGACCCGCGCTGTCGCGCCGCGCCGAGGTCGCGGATCGCATGCGCGACATTTCGTAAAGCGGCAGGGTGAAGAGCACGGCTGCACGCGCGGCGGCGACGAGGTCCTGGTTTTCCGCCAGCGTGGCTTGAGCGTGGGTATCGAACGTAGACATAGGTTAGTTTCAGTTAGCAGTTGAGATTGCGGACAGCCGGAATCTCGTAGCGGTTTTCAAGGAACGCCGCGCGAGGCTGATAGAGCCGAAGGATCAGATAGAACCGCGCTGAGGGAGCGGGAAGCCAGTTCGCCTCAACGGCTGGCGCGTCGTGCTGGATGAGAATGCGCAGGCCGCCGTCCGCTTCGTAGCGTAGGCCCTCGGTTCGATCGCCAATCGCGTGACGCGCGAGCGGATTCTCGACGAAGAAACGATCCGCGCCGTAAAGCGAGATCGACCACAACGCGCGCACCGGCGGCAGGCCACCCGGCGGGAAATACAACTCGTAGCGATGGCGCCCGTTCAGGTGCTCGCCCGCGCCATCGAAATCGGCTACGGCGTAGACGGCCTCAGTCGCGCTGAGTGCGCCTAGTCCCTTCATGGCCGTGCAGGCGCGCAGCAGATAGTCGCTGCCATAGCGGCCGAGCTTCAGGTTGTAGCCCCAACTGCGCCGCCCACGGCTTTCGGTGTGAGCGGCGATCAGCCGGTGAGCGTCCTCATAGGCGAGTTGCAAACCGCGTCGCACGAAGGGCGAAAGCATCTCAACATCGATCGGTTTGCCGGGGTACAGGTCGGCGCGTGCGAGGAGGCCGAACAAAGCCGTTTCGTCAGCGCGTGGTGGCACATCTTGAAGCGCATTGAACAGGTTCTGGAAAAAATCAAGCGCCGGCTCGGTGCTCGCGCGCCAGTCTCGCACGCAGGCGAATCCCACTGCGTCACGCCCGCTGAGAGCAAATCCTGACGCTGCCTGCTGAGCCTCAGGCAAGTCATCGTCTCCCTTGACAAGCACGCGCCCCAGCATCCACACGAGGGGCGTCGGGCAAGCGATCGGCTCTGCGTTCAGGCTCGCGGGTGCTGCCTCGCTCGCGCGATGCAGCACGTACCGTTTGCCGGAAGAGCCCGCGTTAAGCGGACTCAAATTGACGAAATTGTTGGTGAACGCATCAAGCAACTCGATGACGTAATACCGGTCCACGTCCACCGCGGGAATGTCCAGCACGACCGGACCGTCAGTGAGATCGATCCACGCGTTCAGATAAAGAAAGTCGTTCGCTGGTGTAACGATGTCGCGATCCTGATGTGTCCAGCGGCGCATGCTTGCGTGGATCGAATTGAACGGCGCACACAGGGGGCTCGTCGAGACGGGAGATGTATGCATTGCACACGTACGTATCACCTCGACAAGCGGATAACCATATATGGCAACCGGCGCCGCGGCCATCCTGACGAACGCCACCCTGGGGTCGTCGTCCTGCGTCGAAATTGCCTCGCGTGTCTCTATCGCATTGCTATTCATGAGTGTTCCGTACAAAAGTGGTCGGGATCGCGCCGATCTGCGCGCAGGTCGACGCCAGACCCGCAAAGCGGCGCCGGTCTCCGGCCGGGTCTACCAGGCACGCCGACGCGACGCCCGCGACCACGGCGAACCCGCCGGCCAGTGCGATGCCCAAGCGATAGCCCGTTAAGGCGTCGCCAGCCACGTCGATGATCTGGCCCATGACAGCCGGCGTAATGAGTCCCGCCAGGGTGGTCACGCAGATATTGATGCCGAGCACGCCCCCGCGCTGACGGGCGGGCACCACCTCGCCCGCCAACGCGACACCCGTCGTGAAGGCAAACGACGCGAGCGAGAAACCGACCGTCACGGCGGCGATCAGCGCCGCACCAGGCGGCAATACCGGCATCAGAAGGAGTGCGCTGCCCGACACCACGACGGCCGCCGCACCCAGCGTGCCCCGCGCATGACGGCTGGCGATGCCGCGCTTCATCAAGCGTTGCGACCACCAGCCGAGCAGCGGCGCCATGACCATCTGGCCGAACGCGGGCAATACAACAATCCATCCCACTTGCATCAGCGAATAGCGCGCTACTCTGACCAGATAACTTGGCAGCCAGATCGTCGAGAGCGCGAGCACGACGTACGCCGCAAATCCGGACAGATTGCAACCAAGGCATGTGCGCGATAGCAGCAATACGCGTAGCGGTATCTTTTCCTCCAGCGATGCGGCCTGCGCGACCAGGGCGCCGGGCGCACGATCGCCGGCCGATTCGAGCGGTCCTTCACGGCCGATAGCGAGCCAGACGACGCTCCAGACGAGACCCACCACCGCGAGGGTCAGGAAAGCCGCGCGCCAGCCAAAATTCAGAATGATTGCGGTAATAACGGGCGCGATGAACCCGGCCCCGAACGCCGCGCCGATCGTCAGCAGCGCGGTCGGCAAGGTCCGCTCCGCGTCCGGAAACCATTTGTAGAGCGAGTGAATCGCGACTGGATAAGCCGGGCCTTCACTCGCGCCGAGCAGGATTCGCGACATCACAAGCGTGGTGGGCACCGCGGCGAGGAGCAGCGGCGCCTGGGACACGGACCAGACGACGGCCATGGCCAGCAACAGCCAGCGAGTTTTCACGCGGTCCGACAACAGCCCGACCAGCAGAGACGAAAGCGAAAACAGCAGGAAAAAGCTGGCGGCGATACGCCCGAACTGAGTATGCGTCAGGCCGAGTTCACGCATGATCGGCTCGGCTGCAAGCCCCATCAGCGCCTTATCGGCAAAGTTGATCGCAAGGAAAAAAAACAGACCGGTCACCACGATCCACCGGTGACGGATGTCGTACGTCGAGAGTTGCATCATGTCTCCAGTCGCGGCTATCCGGGAAGTCGCCCTCAAGCTGAAGGCGGCCTCGTTGCCGCGTCGAAGACATTGAACGATGCCTTGATCAATAAGACAATTGCATAGTTTTCATCGAATTAATGTGTTTTCAACATTTATTCGACTGGGTGCCGCGTTCACGCAGGTTTCACCGCCGCCACACGCTTGATGGCCATGATCGCCTGCTCGGCTGCCGGCGAAAGCGTACGTCCAGCCAGATGGACGATTGCGAACTGCAGCCACAGATGCGACCGGGATGGCACCGACAGCGCCACCAGACCGGCCGAGCGCTCCCGTTCCCAATGCGTCTGCTCGGTGAGCAGCAGCAGCGCATCCGTCTTGCGGGCGTACTCACGCAGCACGTTGACGTCGTTGCAGGTCAGATGAAACTCCATTTCCTGTGTGGGCGGAAAACGCAACCACTTGCGCAGCGACTCGCGCATCGCCTCCGGCAGCGGAACCGATACGACGGGATAACCTGAGAGTTGCTGTACCTCGATCGGATCGTGCCGGGTCAGTGGGTGACCCTCGCGAACAAACCAGGCCGCTCGATGCCTCGGCAATGCAATGACCTCGAGCTTGCTGCTCGACGGCACGCCGCGAATGTCGACGATCAGAAAATCCAGTTGCTCCGCGTGTAACAACTCCAGCAGATTCTTCCAGTTGTCGACGGCAGCGTTGATGCGCAGATTCGGATGGCTTTGGGCGAGTTCGTCCAGCGCCGCGGGCAACAGCATTGCGGCCGGATAGGGCCCGGAGCCGAAGTTGACCGAACCGAGGTCGTGGCTTTTCAGTAAATCCACGTCGCGTAACAGGCAGCGTGCTTCGAACAGGACCTTCCGCGCGCGCTGCACGACCGTCTGGCCGGCGGGCGTGATGCGTACTTCGCGGGTGCTGCGGTCAAACAGCACCATGTCCAGATGCTCTTCGATGGCCTGAATACTTCTGCTCAGCGCCGGCTGACTCAGATGGACGCGCACGGCGGCTCGCGCAAAGCTGCCCTCTTCTGCGAGCGCAACGACGTGTTCGAGTTGGCGAAGATTCATGGGATCGGGAGGAATAGTTGGATTTCGGCCGCGCTCGTTCAGGCGCGGCGTGACGATGCATCGGAGTGTCACATAGTTCGGCTCGGCGGCAGACCCCGTTCTTCGCAACACGCCCCGTTTTCGAGGCTTAAACCGAGGCTCAAACAGGCTCGCCGCCCAGACAACCTCTTGTTATAATTCTCTCATCAACGCGAACAAAACATAACGCGCCCCCACACTGCGCTCCACACCACGCGACAGGACCTCCATGCTGAAACCCGACCGCCTCCGCGCCCTCGCCGATGCGCTGGCCAAGCAGAACGTGATGCGCCTGCGCGACGCCGCCAGCCTGCTAGACGTATCGGAAATGACTGTCCGGCGCGATATCGCAGGCAGTCCGGAGCGATTCACGTATCTCGGCGGCTACATCGTCAGCGCGACCGACGTACCCAATAACGCCGGCTATTCACTCGAAGAAGAGAAGGATCATTTCGCGCAGGCCAAGGCGGAAGCCTCCGCGATTGCGGCGAAACTCGTCGTCGACCACGAAACGATTTTCATCGATTGCGGTACGACGCTCACCACGCTTGCGCGCCTGATTCCGCTCGAACGTCACGTCACTGTGGTCTGCTATTCGCTGAATGTGGCGGAGATTCTGCGGCGCAAGCCGAATGTACGGATGATTCTGCTGGGCGGCGTCTACGTGCCCTCGTCAGATTCGTTTGCGGGCGAAGAGAGTCTGGAGATGCTGCGCCGCATGGGCATCAACAAGGCGTTCATTTCCGCGGGCGGTGTGGATAACGCGCGCGGCGTGACGTGCTGGAACTTTCACGAAGTCGCGCTCAAGCAGGCGGCCATGGCAAGTGCCGTCGAACGGCATCTGGTCGTGGACCAGAGCAAGTTCGGCGTCGTCAAGGCGGTGCGCTTCTCGCAAATCGACGACTTCGATTCCATCATCACCGAGAAAGGCCAGGAGCTTCGCAAGCGCAAATGAATGCGCTAGCCGCACGCCGTCGCGTCACGGTGCCGGTGAGCGGCCGACGTGACTGGCTTTCAGTCTTCAGCTTTTGCGCTGCAATGCGAACAGCGTCCCGGCGATCAGAATGAACGCGCCGATGATCACCTTCTGCCAGGTGCTCGGCACGCCGACCAGAATCAGCACACTGTTGATCAACGTGACCAGCACCACACCGAGCAACGTGCCGGCCACCGTACCCGTTCCCCCCGTAATGCGCGCGCCGCCCAGGATCACCGCGGCGATCACATCGAGCTCCGAGCCGACCAGATCGAACGGATTCGCGAGCCGGTTGTTCGATACATGCAGAATGCCCGCTATGCCGGCGAGCATGCCGGTATAGCCGAACACGAACAGATGGATCGCGCGCAGGTTATAGCCGAGCCGCTCGGCAATCGCGAGGCTGCCGCCCATTGCATAGACACCGCGTCCCATCATGGTCCGGTTCAACAGCCACCACGTGACACCGGCGGCCGCCACCAGCGCCAGCACCGAAACAGGCAGCACCGCGCGCAGGCCTTCGCTGGTGTGATAGAAAAACAGCGGAATCCGGCCGAAGTGATCCATGCTGTGCGGAATGTTCATGAAGAACGTCGTGCCGATGAACGTCAACAGCAGGCCGCGATACAGATACTGCGTGCCGATCGTGACGATCAGTGAAGGCGCTTTCAAGCGATGCACCAGCAGGCCGTTGATGAGACCCAGCAGCACGCCGCCCAGCGCGCCGGTGATCAGGATCAGCGCGAACGGCGCGTCCGGCCACCAGGCAAACACCGCCTTGGTAATGCCGTACATCGTCAGCGCTGCGATCGCCGTGAACGAGACGTCGATGCCGCCGGACGCCAGCACAACGAGCGTGCCCAGCGCGAAAAGCGACATCGTGGTGGCCGAATGCAGCAGATCGAATAGCGTCGCCAGTTGAAAGAAGCGTGGGTTGATCGCGCCGACAATCAGGCACGTCGCCGCGATCAACGCGACGGTGAACCATTCGGGGTTGCGCGAGAGCCTGGCCCACAAGGTGGGCGGCTTGACCTCGGGTGCGACTTCGACAACGGTCGGGGTGGTCATGGTCTGGTTCATGCGCGAAGGGATCCGCGAGTTCATGGGTATCGGCGTCCTTTATGCGGCTTCCGAAAGCAGCGCGTGATACAGGTCGGCTTCGCTCAACGTGTCGGCCTGATATTCACTGGCCACACGCCCCTTCTTCATCATCAGGATGCGATCGCAGTTCTGCAGCAACTCGGGCAGATCGTCGCTGATCAGAATGATGCCGATGCCGCTTTGCGACAGACGCTGCATGATGCGGTAGATGATGTCTTTCGATCCAACGTCGACACCGACCGTCGGTCCATGCAGAATCAGCACGCGCGGATCGATGGCGAGCCAGCGGCCGATCAGCACGCGCTGCTGGTTGCCGCCCGAGAGCGATTGCACGGGTTTGTCGACGCCGGGCGTCGCGATCTGCAAATCGTTCACCGTCTGTTCCGCGAGCGCTTGCGCGCGCGTGCGATCGATCTGGCCAAAGCGATCCCGCAAGCTGGAGATCATTGCCGTGATCACGTTGTCGCGAATCGACTTGTCGAGAAACAGCCCTTCGTTCAGGCGGTCTTCGGGCACATAGCCAATGCGATGATGTTTCGCGTCCGAGGGCGTGCGCAATGCAATCGCCTTGCCGTCGAGCAACACCTGCCCCGATTGCGCCGCCGCAACGCCCGCGAGTGCGCGCGCGAGTTCGTTGCGCCCCGAATCGAGCAAGCCGGTGATGCCGAGAATCTCGCCTCGATGCAGCGTAAACGACACGTCGCTGAACTGGCCAACGCGCGTGAAGCCGCGCACGTCGAGTACGACATCCTGGCCCAACGTGCCTTCACGATAGCGCTCGTTCGTCAGATGGCGTCCTGTCATCAGTTCGCTGATCTGCGCTTTGGTGAATTGCGCGATCGGTCCCTGCGCCATCTTCTGGCCGTCGCGCAGCACGATGACTTCGCCGCCGATCGCATAACACTCATCGAGCTTGTGGCTCACGAACAGCACCGTCACGCCCTGCGAGCGCAGGTTCGCGAGCACGGCGATCAGATTGTCGACTTCTTTCTGCGTAAGCGACGTGGTGGGCTCATCCATGATGACGAACTTTGCCTCGCTGGCAATCGCGCGAGCAATGGCGACGAGTTGGCGCGTGGCGAGCGGTAATTGCTCGATCAAGGTCGCCTGAAACTCGGCGTCGCCGGGCAAGCCGACCGATTCCAGCGCACGCGCCGCCGTGCGTGCGAGTGCGCGCTGGTCGAACGTACGCGCAAGCCGGCCTTCGTGCGTGGCCAGCTCGGCGGTAAGCGCGACGTTTTCCGCCACGTTCATGTTGGGCAGCAGCGAGAGATCCTGATAGACGGTTTCGATGCCTGCCGCCAGCGATTCCAATGCGGACAGCCGTGCATGCCGGACGCCTTCGATCACGAGTTCGCCTTCGTCGGGCGGCTGCGCGCCGGAGATGATCTTGATCAGCGTGCTCTTGCCACAGCCGTTTTCACCGAGCAGGTGATAGATCTGACCACGCTCGAACGACAGGCTCACCCCGCGCAATGCATGTACGCCGGTGAAACGCTTGTGCACGCCGACCACCTGCAGAAACGGCTGCGAGGTATCGGACTGCGGCTGCGAAGACGATACGTCTTGATTCATGATGGCGAGTCGCAAGTTAAGGCGTGCCCACATGGGCATGCCTTGAAGGAAGTCCCCCGAGGGGGACGCCGTGACACATGAAGCAAAACAGCCCGATCAGAACGGATACTGCTTGTAGTTCGACTTGTCGACGTTCACCCAGCCCTGACCGCGCACGATGATTCCTTTGCCCGGCCCCTTGGCGACGGTGACTTTGGTGTAGCCCGGAATGCCGAGATCGGCGCCGTTCTCGACCGTCTTGCCATCGATCAGCATCTGCGCGACCTTATTCATCGCGATGCCCGCGAGCTTCGGATCCCAGAACGCAATGCCGTTGATCGCGCCGCTCTCGAGGAACTTGCCGGCTTCCGTCGGCAGGCCCGTACCGTAGACGCAGATCTTGCCCTGCATGCCGGCTTCTTCCACCGCGCGGCCGATGCCGATCACGTCGAGCGAGGACGAACCCTGGAAGCCCTTCAGGTCCGGATGCTTGCGCAGCACTTCCTTCGCGACTTCATAGGCGCGCTCGCCGTCGTTATTGGTTTCGAGTTTCGGTTCGACCAGATCCATCTTCGGATATTTGGCTTTGGCGTTGCCGATGCCGCCGTCGGCCCATTGCACCTGCGAGCGGCTGCCGAGCGAACCGACCAGCGCAACCCACTTGCCGTCGTCGTGCATGCACGAGGCGAGACGCTCGTTCAGGCCAGCGCCGTAGGCCGTGTTGTCGAATGCTTCGATGTCGACCATCGTGTTCTTCGCGTTGTCGGCCTCGTGGGTCACCACCTTGATGCCGCGATCCATCGCCTTCTTCAGCGCCGGTTCGAGCGTCGGCGGATCGTAGGGCACCACGGCAATCGCGGAAACCTTCTTCGCGATCAGGTCTTCGATGATCTTCAGTTGCTGTGCCGCATCCGCGCGGCCCGGACCGGTCTGATACGCGTTCACGCCCGGGTTGTCCTTTGCGAACTGCTTGACGCCGTCGTCCATCCGGTTGAACCAGTTGATGCCGGTCACCTTGACGACCGTGACGATCGTCTCGTTGATTGCAGCCTGTGCAGCGGCGATCACGCCCACGGTAAGAGCGCCTGCTGCAAGCGCGGCACCCAGTCGAGTCAATTTCATGCGATGTCTCCTTTATCGTTCGATGTAGTCCGATGTCGCCCCACTTCACCATCACGGACAGTCAGGGCTCGTTGTCCGCCGCGTACTGAAACCCGGGTTGTGCCTGCTAAGTCTGTTTGACGCGCTAACGTTTCGGGACTGAGCCGGAGCTTGCGGCACTAGCACTTCCACCGCCACCGCCGCCAAAACCGAAGATCGCGCGCACTCGCTCGCCGCCAGCGAACGCGAGCGACAGCAACAACAAAAATCCCCACGCGCAATCGCCGAAAAACTGCGATACGCCCAGCAGATTGAACAGACTCGAGAGGAACTGCAGCACCGTTGAGGCAAAGAACACGCAGATGATGCGGCCGTGGCCGCCGGCGGGATTCACGCCACCCATCACCGCGATCAGGATGGCGATCAGCAGATAGGAGTTGCCGTAGTCCCATTTCGCACTGGACGTATGGGTCGCGCTGATCAAACCTGCGAGCGACGCAAGCACGCCGCACATCGCATAAGTCATGATCAGCATCCGCGCGCGCGGAATGCCCGCGTAGAACGCCGCTTTGGGGTTGGTGCCCATCAGATAGAGACGCAGGCCGAACGGGCTGCGTCTGAGCAACCAGCCGAGCACGACCACGGCCGCGATAAAGATACAGAATGCGATCGGCACCTGAAACACGGTACCGTTGCCGATATTCGACAACGGGTCGACATAGTCGACATGCACCGAGGCGCCGTTGCTGAGCACCACGGCAAAGCCCGTGAACAGCAACTGCGTGCCGAGCGTGCAGAGAATCGGCGTGAGCCGCAGGCGCGCGATCACCACGCCGTTCAGGAGGCCGCCGAGCAGTCCCATCGCCACGACGAGCGCGCAGAAGAGCGACGTGTAGAGCACCGGCGAATCGTCGCCGTTGACGAAGCGCGGCACGACGAGCGCGGCAACCATCCCGGACAGGTTCGCGAGCCCGACGCCTGACAGGTCGATCCCGCCGTTGCCCGACACCATCGACAACATGATGCCCAGCGCCAACAAGCCGAGTTCGGGCAACTGCCCGCCCATCGACTGCAGGTTGTCGATGTCGACGAATTGCCCGTGCGAAAGCCACGTCGCGACCAGCACGACGAGTACATTGACGATCAGCAGAAAATTCAGTTGCCGGTCGCCGAACATTTTTCCAGCGGTGAACGAGGACTTCATGGTCAGCACGATCTCCTTCAGTCTTCGCGAACGGTCAGGACAATGGCGAGGCGGCCTCGGCCGGCTGGCTCAACACGCGGTTCACTTCGTCGAGCGTCGGCATGGAAGGCGCCGTGCCCGGACGCGTGACGGAAATGCCCGCGAGCGCGCAGCCGAAGCGCAGCGCCGAGACGGCGTCGTCGCCACGTGCGAGGGCCGCCGCGAAGCCGCCCGTGAAGCCGTCGCCGGCGCCGGCGGTCTCCACCACGCGGCCGCATTGATAGGCCGGCACGAGTATCGATTGAGTTGCCGAGTGCAGCAGCGCACCGCCTTCCCCCAGTGTGACGATCACCGCGCCGACACCTTTGGCAAGCAGTACGTCGGCGGCACGGCGCGCGTCGTCGGCATTCGCGATCGGCACGCCGGTGAGCGCAGTGGCCTCGGTTTCGTTCGGGGTGATGTAGTCGCACAACGGAAAGATGTCGTCGTCGAGCGGCAAGGCGGGCGCCGGATTGAACACGGTGATGACGCCGTGCCGGCGCGCCACTTCGAGCCCGCGACGCGCGGCAGCAAGCGGCTGTTCGAGCTGCGTGACAAATACGCGCGCGGCGGCGATATCGGCTTCGATCGCGTCGACGTCGGCTGCTTCCATCGTCCCGGCCGCGCCGGAGGCGACGATGATCGCGTTCATACCGGTGTTGTCGTCGACGAAGATATGCGCGGCGCCCGTGGACACGCCCTCGACCACGGAGGCGCGTGCCGTAATGCCTTCAGCGGCCCATGTGGCGCGCGCAATCTCGCCGAACGCATCGTTGCCGATGCGCGTGCAGAACACCACTTCAGCGCCGGCGCGCGCCGCCGCCACCGCCTGATTTGAGCCCTTGCCGCCCGGCCCCATCGCGAACGCCGTGCCGGCAATCGTCTCGCCGATCAGCGGCATCCGCCCGGCGCGAAACGTCAGATCGGTGACGTAGATGCCGAGAATGACGACACGCCCGTTTCGTTGCAAAGACGTGTTCATTCGCGTTCCCCTTGAGGCGCGTTGATCGTGAAGCATGCGTGCGGGGTATGCGTTGCGCGCAGCGCCGCCGTGTTCAATTGCAGATCCAGATGCTTCAGCACGTTGTCTCCTCCATTTTCTGGTTGGCGTGCAGGGTGTTCAGGCGTAAGCGCCGACTTTCAATCAGTCTCCGTACGGTATCCAGATGTTCTTCACCTGCACGGCCTGACGCAAAAACGGCCGGCCTTCGCTCGAACGGTCGAACCAGTCGAACTGGCGGCCGTGATCGACAAAGGTACGCTTCAGATTACCGACCGACTCGCGCTCGACCAGCGTCGAATCCGCCGCGTTGCCGAAACACCAGACGGCATCGACGTCGTCGTGTTTGGCGAGCGCCGGCAGCAGCGCGCTACGTTCACCCGTGACGATGTTCAGCACACCGGCCGGCACATCCGAGGTTTCGGCTACCTGATAAAAGTCAGTCACCGTGAGCGGACACGCCGCGCTCGGCAGCACCACCACACGATTGCCCATGGCCAGCGCGGGCGCCGCCAGCGACACGAAACCGAGCAACGGCGCTTCGTCCGGACAGGCAATGCCGATCACGCCGAGCGGCTCATGCATGGCCAGCGCGACGCCGCGCAGCGGCGGCGTATGCACGGCGCCGTCGAACTTGTCGGCCCACGCCGCGTAAGTGAAGAGACGCGCTACCGCCGCCTCGACTTCCGCATGCGCTGCCGCTTCCGTCGCACCGTTTCTCGTCACGAGTTGCCGCGCGAACTCGTCCGCGCGAATGGCCAGGTTCTCCGCGAGATAGAACAGAACCTGAGCACGATTGTGCGTGCTCGCCTGCGACCACTTCTGAGCCGCGCGCGCCGCTTCGACCGCGTTGCGGATGTCCTTGCGGTTGCCCTCGCCCACTTCACCGACCAGCGTCCCATCCGGTGCGTGAACCGGGAACGAATAGCCGCTGTCCGGACGCACCTGCTTGCCGCCGATAAAGAGCTTCGCGGTGCGGTCGATCAGCGTGACGTTCGACAACGGATCGCGCTCGCCTGCGCCTGCCGTCTGTTCAGCGCGCGCGGCCTGACGGACAGCAAGATTGAGCCACGCTCGCGGTTTCAGATATTCGTAGATGCCCTCACGGCCGCCTTCGCGACCATAGCCCGACTCGCGGTACCCACCGAAGCCGACCGCCGCGTCGAACAGATTGGTCGCGTTGATCCATACGACACCGCACGCGAGGCGCGGCGCGATATCGAGCGCGCGGCCGATGGTTTCACTCCACACGCTCGCGGCGAGTCCGTAGCGCGAATTGTTGGCGAGCGCAATCGCTTCATCCGGCGTGCGAAAGCTCATCGTGACCAGCACCGGTCCGAAGATTTCTTCCTGCGCGAGAGTAGACGCCGGCGCGACGCCGGTGACGAGCGTGGGCGGATAGAAGCAGCCGCCGGTGGGCATCGTCGTATCGGGCGACTGCCACACCGCACAACCTTCGCGCCGCCCGGTTTCCACCAACGACTCGATACGTTCGAGCTGCACCGGATCGACGATCGCACCGATATCGATACTCTTATCGAGCGACGTGCCGACGCGCAGCGTTTCCATGCGGCGCTTCAGCTTCGCGATGAAGCGCGCTTCGATCCCCTCCTGCACGAGCAGTCGCGAGCCCGCGCAGCAGACCTGCCCCTGGTTGAACCAGATCGCGTCGACGACACCTTCGACTGCGCCGTCGAGATCGGCGTCGTCGAACACGATGAAAGGCGACTTGCCACCGAGTTCGAGCGTCAGCGATTTGCACGTGCCGGCCGTAGCCGCGCGAATCAGGCGCCCGACTTCCGTCGAACCCGTAAATGCGATCTTGTCCACCCGCGGATGTTCGACGAGCGCCGCGCCGGTGCGACCATCACCGGTGACGACGTTCAGCACGCCCGCCGGCAAACCCGCTCGATGAGCGAGTTCGGCGAACAGCAACGCGGTGAGCGGCGTGTATTCAGCCGGCTTCAATACGACGCAGTTGCCTGTTGCAATCGCCGGTGCGATCTTCCATGCGAGCATCAGCAGCGGAAAATTCCACGGCACGATCTGCCCGACCACACCGAGTGGCGCGTAATCGGCGAATTCGCTCTCCTGCAACTGCGCCCAACCCGCGTGATGCAGGAAGTGCCGCGCGACGAGCGGCACGTCGATATCGCGTGTCTCGCGGATCGGCTTGCCGTTGTCGAGCGCTTCCAGCACGGCAAAGAGGCGGCTATGACGCTGGACCATGCGCGCGAGCGCATACAGATGCCGCGCCCGTCCGGCGCCGCCAAGCGCGAGCCAGCCCGGCTGCGCGGCACGTGCGGCCGCTACCGCCGCGTCGACGTCGGCCGCATCGCCCTGGGCGACCTCGGCGAGCCGCCCGCCCGTGGCGGGTGCGTGCGAAACGAAGTGTTCGCCGGCGGCGGGCGCATGCCACGCCCCGCCGATGAAATGCCCGAAGCGCGCCTCATGCTGCGCGAGCCAGGCGCACGCGGGCTGATCGTCCTCGGGTGCGGGACCGTACTCCATCGATGAAAAATACTCGGCTACGCTCATGGGATCGATCTTCTGTTCAGGCTACGGGGTGACGGTTGAAAGCGGAGTAACGACCGCTCACGTGATGTTCGAGCTGGCGTTCGATATCGGCCAGCAGGCTCGAGGCGCCGATACGGAACAGTTCCGGCTCGAGCCACGGGCGGCCGAGCTCTTCCTTCATGAGGATCTGATAGGACAGCACCGACTTCGCGCTCGACACGCCGCCCGCCGGTTTGAAGCCGATCGGCACGCCAGTGCGCTCCTGGTACTCGCGAATCATGCGCACCATCACCAGCGAAACATCCAGCGTGGCGTTGACGCCTTCTTTGCCGGTCGACGTCTTGATGAAGTCGGCGCCGGCCATCATGCAGACCATCGAGGCGCGCGCCACGTTAGAGAGCGTGCGGATGTCGCCGGTCGCCAGAATCGTCTTCAGGTGCGCCGGGCCGCAGGCCGCGCGGAAGTCGCGCACTTCGTCGTACAGCGCCTGCCAGTTGCCGGTCAGCACATATTCACGCGTGACAACGATGTCGATTTCCTGCGCCCCATCCGCGACCGAAGCCTCGATCTCTTTCAGCTTCAATGGATGCGGAATCAGCCCGGCGGGAAACCCTGTCGATACTGCCGCGACCGGAATGCCGCTGCCCTGCAGCGCGTCCACCGCCGCCGCGACGAAACGGTGATAGACGCAGACCGCCCCCGTCGTAATGCCTTGCGGCACGATACCGAGCGCTTCGAGCAGATCGGCCCGCACGGGTTGGCGCGCCTTCGCGCACAGGCGGCGCACGCGGCCTTCGGTGTCGTCGCCGTTGAGCGTGGTGAGGTCGATGCAGGTGACGGCCTTCAGCAGCCAGGCGGCCTGCGCATCTTTCTTGACGGTACGGCGCGTGGCAAGCGTTGCCGTACGCCGTTCGACCGCCGACTGGTTGACGCGCAAGCCGTCCAGCCAGGACGCGTCGAACGGCATGCCCGGGTTGCGCGCCGGGTGAATGAGCGGACCGCCGCGCAGCGCGACGACCGAAGAAGAAAGCACAGGGGCTTCAGGCATAAGACATCCGAAAATTTGATGCGGCGCACAACGGCCGCCGACAATTTGTTCCCACTTATGCTACAACGATTGATAGAATCATAACAAGCTTTCCGATTCAATCATCACATAAGCAGGCATCTAAGCCCTGTCAGCGCCGCCAATGTTATTGACGCACCATATTCATGATGCGAAGATCACAACTCGGCTTTGGCCGATAGCACCATACAAAGAAAAGAATGTCGTCGTCTTGACGAAGGAGACATGCCAGATGAGTGAGCCGGTTGCGGTCGCGGCCGCGTCATCGCCTCAGGTTCCATTGATCCGTGTTGCGGGCGTCACCAAGCGATTTGGCGGCGTGCAGGCGCTGCGCGGCGTCAGCCTTGACGTGTTGCGCGGCGAAGTGCACGCCTTGCTCGGCGAAAACGGCGCGGGCAAATCCACGCTAATCAAGATTCTCAGCGGCGTTCACACCTACGACGACGGCGTCATCGAGATCGATGGCCAGAAAGTGGCATTCGACTCACCGGCGCGATCGCGCGAGGCGGGTGTTGCCGTGGTCTACCAGGATCTGAGCCTCGTCGAATCGCTGTCGGTCGGCGCCAATCTGATGCTGGGGCGCGAGCCTCGCACACGTCTCGGCTTTGTGAAAAACCGCCAGCTCATGGCAACGGTCAGCGAGTTTCTCCGCTCGCACGGCATCCCGCTCGACCCGCGCACCGCCGTTGGCGCATTGCCGTTCGCGTACCGGCAAATGACCGAGATCTGCAAAGCGCTAATGGGCGACGTGCGGGTTCTGATCCTCGACGAACCCACGTCGGCACTGACGGGCGGTGAAGAGCAGATTCTGTTCGACGCGATTCGCGCGGTCACGAACCGCGGCGTGGGCGTGATCTACGTGACGCATCGGTTAAATGAGGTGTTTCGGATTTCGCAGCGCGTCACCGTGTTCCGCGATGGCGCCAATGCCGGCACGTTCTCGACGGCGGAAACCGATATGAAAGAGCTGGTCGCGGCGATCGTCGGTCTCGGTCATGCCGCGTTGCAGGCGCGGGAGAGGACGGCTGTCGGTGCTGCCGGCGATGAATCCGCTGTCGGACCGCAAACATCGGCCACGCCCAATGCCCCCACTGTCCCCGTTCTCAAGTTGTCGAACGTGAGCAATGACAGGCTTCACGACGTCGACCTCACGGTTCGTCCTGGCGAGATCCACGGGCTCGCGGGATTGATCGGCAGCGGGCGCACGGAAATTCTGCAAACCATCTTTGGCATTCGCAGGATCGACGCAGGCGCCATCGAGATCGGCGGTCAATCCCGCTCGCGTATCACGCCTGCAGAAGCCATCCAGCTCGGCGTAGCGCTGGTGCCGGAGGATCGTCATCTCGAAGGGCTCGTCCTCGATCATTCGATCGAACGCAACCTGACCTTGCCGCGATTGCCGCAATTTTCTCGCTGGGGATGGCTGCGCAGCCAGGCGGCCGTCAACCAGGCGAAGCGCTCGATGAAAGAGCTGGCCGTCAAGGCCCCCGGCTCCTCGACCGCGGTCAAGTTTTTATCCGGCGGCAACCAGCAGAAAGTGGTCTTTGCCAAGTGGAACCATCCGCGCCCCACGCTTCTTTTACTCGACGAACCGACTGTCGGCGTCGACGTCGGTGCACGCGAGGAGATCTACGGCGTGGTCCATGACGCCGCGCGAGCGGGCACCGCCGTGCTCGTCGTGTCCTCGGACCTCGATGAACTGCTGCGCCTGTGCGGCCGGATTTCGATCGTCGCGGACGGCGCTATCGTCAAGACCGTCGAGCGCGCCGAACTCGCCAACGCCGAAGCGCTTCATCACCTGATCCAACTGTCCCGTTCTTCCATCGAGTCCCCCGAGGGGACTTCCTTCGAGTCCCCCAAGGGGACTTCCTTCGGGGCGCACACAAAATGAACGACTCCGTCTCGCCGCTGACGGCTAAACGGCAGGCATCGCCACCGCAGAAGAGCCGTATGCGGCGCCTCGCGCAACTCCTCCTGCAAGGCGACCGGCCCTATGCGCTCTACGGCGCGTTCGCGATCCTGCTGGTGGTGTTCAGCTTCGCCTCGCCGTGGTTTCTCTCCATCGACAACTTCCTGAATATCGGCCGGCAGACCGCACTGGTGTCGATCGTCGCGATCGGCATGACCTTCGTGATCATTGCGCGGCAGATCGATCTGTCCGTGGGGTCGACATTGGCACTGTCGGGCATGTCCGCGGCGCTCGCCATGGCGCATGTCGGCGATAGCTGGATCATCGGCGCGATTGCCGGCATCGGCACCGGCGCAATCGTCGGCGCGATCAATGGCGTCGTGACCACGCGGCTGAACATTCCCTCGTTCCTCGTGACGCTCGGCACCTTGAGCGCGGCACGCGGACTCGCCCTGATGGTGACGACAACGCGGCCCGAGATCATCACTAACGACTCATTCATCTCGATCTTCGGCGAGGGCGACATTGCCGGTGTGCCGGTGCCGATCATCTGGACGGTGCTGACCGTGATCGCCGGCATCCTGCTGCTGCATTACAGCGTGTTCGGTCGGCAGATTTATGCGGCCGGCGGCAATCCGACTGCGGCGCTCTACTCCGGCATCAACACGCGACGCGTGACCACCCTCGCCTTCATTCTCACCGGCGCGCTGGCCGGGCTCGCCGCGCTCGTGCTCGCCGCGCGCTCGCATGCGGCGCGGCCCGATGTCGTGCAAGGGCTGGAGCTCGATGTGATTGCTTCCGTGACGCTGGGCGGTTGCAGCCTGTTCGGCGGCCGCGGTTTCGTACTTGGAACGCTGCTCGGCAGTCTCATCATCGGCACGCTCAATAACGGGCTGGTCCTGCTGGGCGTCAGTTCGTCGCTGCAACTGGTGATCAAGGGCGCCATCATCGTCGCGGCTGTGGCCTTTACCAGGAAGTAACCAGGGAAATAAGGAAAGCACGTCGATCACGCGAGATGTCACGTGCCCGCGTTGTTCGTGAATGGCAGGAGACGTAACACAAACATGAAGACCAACGGAGAAGAATCATGAAACATCGTCGTGGCTCAGGAAGTGTTCTACCCACTCTCATGGCGGCGGCGGCCGTCGTGGCGCTGGCGTCGTCGGGCGCCTACGCGCAATGCGTGACCAGCCTGCCGGCCGGTTCGATCGGACCGAAGACGATTGTCGGACAAGGGCCGAACGGCGAAAAAGCGGCCTCGGTGGATGCCGTGAAGCTGAGCGACGCCGACATCGCCAAAATCAAGGCAGGCAAGTTCAAGGTCGGCATTTCGATGCAGACCATGAATCTCGACTGGTCGCAACTGCAGGTGCAAGGCATCACGGACACCCTCAAAAAATACGGCGTGGAAGTGATCGGCACGGCTTCGGCGGAATACCAGGTCGACAAGCAGATCGCGGATATCGAGAACACCATCCAGCGTCACCCGGACGGCATCATCTCCATTCCGGTCGACGGGACGGCCACGGCCGCCACCTACAAGAAAGTGTCCGAGGCCGGGATCAAACTCGTGTTCATGGACAACGTGCCGACTGGCCTCAAGCATCCTGAACAATACGCGTCGATGATTTCCGCCGACAGCGAAGGCAACGGCCAGATCGCGGCGAAAGTGCTCGCTTCGTGCGTCCCGCAGGGTGCCACGATCGGGCTGGTGAATTTCGGCGTGGATTACTTCAGCACGACGGAACGCACCAAGGCCGTCAACGACTGGATCAAGAAGAATCGTCCGGACATCAAGGTCAAACAGGTCGCGTTTACGGATCCGTCGAAAGTGGGCCAGATCGCTGGCGATTTCCTCACCGGGAATCCGGACGTCAAGGGGCTGTTCGCCGTCTGGGATCAACCGGCGCTCGACACGCTGACTTCAATGCGTGCGCAAGGTGTGACCATTCCCGTCACGACGGTCGACCTGGGCCTTCAATCCGCTATCGAGATCGCCAAGGGTGGACCGCTCAAGGCAACCGGCTCGCAACGCCCGTATGATCAAGGCGTGGCCGAAGCCACGGCGATGATGAAGGCGCTGATCGGCCAGACGCCGCCGGCGTGGATCGGCGTGCAGTCTCTACCGGTGGTTCAGTCGAACGTGCTCGAGTCTTATAAGACGGTGTTCAAGAAAGACCCGCCGCCCCAGCTTGCGGACGCATGCAAGAAAGCCAAACCGGCTTGTGGGTGATGCTTGCGGGTAACACCAGGCATGGGTGATCCGGGCGCCATTCCAGCGCCCGGATGAGCATGGCCGCGTGTGAGGGGTTATGAGACCCTCAGGCGCGACACCAGGCCCGGCGGAGCAAGGTACTATTACGGTTTGAAGTCCGCCGTGCCGCGCGCCGATTGTGCGAATGCGGACACCCGACGCAGCAAGCCGCCATACGACAGGGCAGCACGGGAAGCGCATCGACTGTTATGCTCGCTGCCCGCACCGTCACCCGTTTCCGCCAACCATGAGTTCTGCAAGCCGCCACATCGCGCACCTGGACATGGACGCGTTCTACGCATCCGTTGAACTCTTGCGCTATCCGGAACTGCGCGGCAAGGCGGTGGTGATCGGCGGCGGCCGCAATGCTGTGCCGCAAACGCTTGAAGACGGCAGCCTTCGCTTTGCGAAGCTGCGCGATTATGCCGGCCGCGGCGTGGTGACCACCTCCACCTATGAAGCCCGCGCGCTCGGCGTGTTCTCCGCGATGGGCATGATGAAAGCCGCCGTGCTCGCGCCGGACGCGATTCTGCTGCCCACCGATTTCGAGTCGTATCGCCACTACTCGCGCCTGTTCAAAGCAGCGGTCGCCGCATTCACGGACCGGATCGAAGACCGCGGCATCGACGAAATCTATATCGACCTCACCGAATTGCCGGGCGAGCCGCGTGAGATCGCCGCGCGCATCAAGCAGGCCGTCAATCAGGCGACCGGCCTCACCTGCTCCATTTGCGTGGCGCCGAACAAGCTGCTGGCGAAGATCGGTTCCGAACTCGACAAACCCGACGGCCTCACGATCCTCACACCCGCGGATGTGCCGTTGCGCGTCTGGCCGTTACCGGTGCGCAAGGTCAACGGGATCGGCCCGAAGGCCGCGGAAAAACTCACCGCGCTCGGCCTCGCCACGGTCGGCGATCTGGCGGCAGCGGACGCGGGCTTGTTGCAGGATCACTTCGGGCGCAGCTATTCGGCGTGGCTCATGCAGGTCGCACAAGGCTACGACGAACGGCCGGTCGTGGTCGAATCGGAACCCAAGTCGATGAGCCGTGAGACGACCTTCGAACGTGATCTGCATCCACGTCATGATCGGCCGGCCCTATCCAGTTCGTTTACCAGCTTGTGCGTGCGGGTCGCGGAAGACCTGGTGAGGAAGGGCTATGTGGGCCGCACCGTGGGCATCAAGCTGCGCTACGACGACTTCCGCACGGTCACACGCGACCTGACGCTCGACGAACCAACCGCCGATGCCACCGAGATCCGGCGCGCCGCAACCGAATGTCTGAGACGGGTGGAATTGAACCGCAAGCTGCGGCTCTTGGGCGTGCGTGTGAGCGCATTGACGCCGGCCAACGCGCAACCGGCGAAGCGGCGCGTACCGGTTCAAGCCGACTTGCCTTTTACCAGTGACGATTAACCCGCGGCTTCGGCCGGGACACCGGCCTTCGTGCGCGCCGCCGGCAGGCTGGCTTCCACACTCGACGCCGCAATCGAAAACGCAAACGTGTTGACGCCGTTCGCGCTTTCCACCGACACCGTGCCGCGATGCATCTCGGCAATCGCCTTCACGATCGCAAGACCCAGGCCGTGGTTTTCGCGGCTATTGGTGCGAGACACTTCCGCGCGAAAGAACCGGTCGAACAGGTGTTCGAGCACGGCCGGCTCGATCGGCTCGCCCGGGTTGGCCACCGCTACGCGCAACTGATCCGCTGCTTCCGAGATCGTCACGGTAATCGCCGCGCCGGGCGCGCAGTGCTGGATCGCGTTCATCAGCAGATTCGTGCAGGCGCGGCCGAACAGCGAGCGGTTCACACGCGCCACCGCATCGCCGCGCAACTGCGCATGCACGCGCGCTTCTTCCAGCGGAATCTCCAGGAATTCCAGCGTATGCGCAACTTCCGCGGCCAGCGACACCTCAACGAGACCCGTCGCGCGTTCGCCCTGGTCGGCGCGAGCGAGAAACAGCATGTCGTTGATAATCGCGCGCATGCGTTCGAACTCTTCGAGATTCGATTGCAGCGTATGGCGCAAATCGTCGACCGAACGGTTACGTGTCAACGCCACTTCGGTCTGGCCGATCAGAATCGTCACCGGTGTACGCAGTTCATGGGCGACGTCCGCGTTGAACGATTCGAGGCGGCCGTATGCGCCGTCCAGACGTTCGAGCGCGCCGTTGAACGAGTTGGCCAGATCGCTCAATTCGAGCGGCAGCGAGGCCGTATTCAGACGCTGTGAGCGGTTATTCGGGCTCACAGCGGATGCGTCTCGCGTCAGACGCGTCAACGGAGCGAGCCCGAGTCGCGTCACCGAGTAACTCAGCAACAGCACAGCGAGACTACCCAACGCGGACAGCGCGGCGAGCGCCGCCCCGAACACGCGCATGGTGCGGGTATTCGGCGAACAACTGGCGGCGACCTGCAATTGCACAGGTGGGCGAGCCCCGTAAGCCGGTATCGTCACCGTGATGGTCAGCATGTCCGCGCCGCCGCCGATCGGCGAAACCCTCGTGTAGCCACCCGGCCAGTTCGACACCACGGGCCCCTCGATGGGCTTGCCATAGTGGAAATACGGATCGGTGCTCGACACCGCATACACGGTGCTGCCGTCGTGCGGCATCATGTCCGTGAGCTTTTCGCGCGCCATGCGCCACTTCTCCGGCGTCACCGCGTGATAGACGATGATGCGCGCGATCTCGGTGCGATCGTCGAGCGATTCGCGCAAATGGTGTTCGAGTTGCGTGCGCAGCACCAGAAACAGCCCGGTGCCGACCAGCGTGAACACCAGTAGCGCCACGAGTGCGAACATCAACGCAAGGCGGCGCGCGATTGAACGGTTCATGATTGCTCTGCCTCTTCACGCACTTCGAGCACGTAGCCCATGCCGCGCACGGTGTGCAGCAGCTTCGAGGGAAACGGGCCGTCGAGCTTGGCGCGCAATCGTTTGATCGCGGTTTCGACCACGTTCGTATGGCTGTCGAAGTTGACGTCCCACACGAGTTCAGTAATGGCGGTCTTCGAGAGGATGTCGCCTTGCCGGCGCGCCAGCACGCTCAGCAACTGGAATTCCTTGGCGGTCAGATCAAGCCGTACGCCGTCGCGGGTGGCGCGTCGGCCGATCAGATCGACGAACAGATCGCCGACGGAAATCAGCGTCGACTCCTGCGAACGCGTGCGGCGCGCCAGCGCATGCAGCCGCTCGACCAGCTCGAGAAAGGAAAAGGGCTTGGTGAGGTAGTCGTCGGCGCCTTCGCGCAAACCCCGCACACGGTCGTTCACGTGATCGCGGGCGGTCAGCATGATGACCGGCGTCGACTTGCGCATGCGCAGCGCCTTCAGCACGCTGAAGCCGTCGCGTTTAGGCAGCATGACGTCGAGGACGATCACGTCGTAATCGAATTCGGTGGCCAGATGCATGCCCTCTTCGCCATCGAGCGCGACGTCGACGACCCAGCCCTGCTCTGTCAAACCGGAGCGCAGGTAGTCCACCACCTTATGCTCGTCTTCAACGATCAGCAATTTCATGCGCGTCCCCTTGTATCTGCATTATACGAAACGCCTCGTTTTTCCTTTTTCCTGTCTGGCTGTGTCATTGTCGGGCGGCTCACTTCGCGGGAGCCATCGCCTCCTTCGTGTCCGCTGTGTTTGCTGTGTTCGCTGCGTCTGCCGTGTTCGGTGCATTGCTCGGCGGCTGTGCGCCCGCCAGGTCCGTGCCGGCATCCCAGCCGCCGCCCAGCGCCTTCACCAATGAAACCGAGAGGGTCATCTGCTGGCCGTGGATCTGCACGTCCTGACGCTCGCTGGTGAGCAACGACTGCTGCGCGGTGATGACGTCGAGGTAGGCGACCAGGCCGCCCGAATAACGGTCGTTGGCGAGCGCCAGAAGATGCTGCGCATCGGTCACTGCCTCACGCGACTGCTTCGACGCGCCATCCAGAACGGAGAGGCCCGTGATGCCGTCCTGCACCTGCTGGAATGCGTTGAGCACGGTTTGCCGATAGTTTGCCTCGGTGGCCTTGTAGCCTTCGCTCGCAAATTGCACGTTCGCCGCACGGCGGCCGCCGTCGAACAGCACCTGGCCCACTGTCGCGCCGAGCGTCCACATCAGCGTCGGCGCGCCAAACAGGCTCGCGAACTGCGCGCTTTCCCAGCCGATGCTCGGCGTCAGCGTCAGGCTCGGAAAGAACGCTGCTTTGGCGACGCCGATCTGCGCGTTCGCCGCGGCCATCGCGCGCTCCGCCGAGGCGATATCCGGGCGGCGTTGCAAGACGTCGCTCGGCAAACCGAGTGGAATCGCCGGCACCTGCGTGTCGAGCACTTTGGGCTCGATCGCGAATTGCGGCGCGGGCACGCCGACCAAGGCGGCAATCGCATGTTCAAACTGCGCGCGCTGATTCAGCAGGAGTTGCGCCTGCACGCGCGTCGAATCGAGCAGCGACTTCTGCTGCAACACGTCGAGCCCGGACACCGAACCGAGATCGTGCTCGGTCGTGACGTAATCGAGCGCCTTTTGCTGCAGTTTCACCGATTGATTCAGCACGTCGATCTCGGCGTCGAGCTCACGCAGCGAGAAATAGTCGGTGGCGAGATCGGTGGTGAGGACGAGCCGTGCGTTGGCGAGGTCGTCGGCCGATTGCTGCGCGGAGGCCGCGGCGCCTTCCACTTCACGACGTATCCGGCCGAATAGATCGGTGTCGTAGTTGATCGTCGGGCCGAGTTGCAGGTTGTTCTGTACCGTCGACGTGGTCGGCGTGCCGTAATTGGTCAGCGGGCGATCATGCGAAATTCTGAAGCGCGACCCGGACGCCCCCAGATCGACTTCAGGAATCTGCTGCGCACGGGTGTTCGCCAGCGTCGCTTTGGCCTGCGCGTAATGTGCGCTCGCCGCGGCCAGTGTCTGATTCTGCGCGAGCGCCTGCGTTTCCAGCGTACCGAGCGTCTGATCGCCGAAGGCGCTCCACCAGTCCAGCGAAATCGGCGCATGCGAAGGCGCTGCGACGCGCCAGTACGAATCGGTTTGCCAGGTCGGCGGCACCTCGGCTTGCGGCCGCTGATAATCCGGGCCGACTGTGCACGCGGCCAGCAAGGCCGCGCTCGCGGTGGCCGCCAGCGCCATGAGCGACATTCGTGACGCTCGTGTCGTTCGTGCCCGATAAGCGCCCGCCTGCTTCGCGATCACGACGCCCCCTTGCCGTTTTTCTGCGGCTGCGTGATCCGCACGTGGTCGCCGTCCGCGATCGAATCACTTGGGTTGATGATGATCTTGTCGTTCGCCTCGATCCCGCTTTCGATTTCGAGCGACTGCCCCAAATCCTGCGCGATCACGACCTTGTGCAAAGCCACATTGCCATTCGCATCGACCACCGCGAGCCGCGGACCTTCGGCGCGGAACAGCAGCGCATTGCCGGGCACCGTCAGTTGCGCATGGGCTGCCGCCGGCACGGCCACCTGGACATACGCGCCGGGCCGTAGCTTGTTGTCAGGATTCGGCAAGGTCACTTCGACTTGCAATGAACGGGTCGGCACGTCGATCGCGCCAGAGATGTGCGTGATCGTGCCGTGGAACTGCTGCCCCGGCAATTCGGCCTGCGTCACCACCACGTTCTGCCCGACCGACACGTTTTGCGCGTACGCCTGCGGCAGTTGCACATAGACCCGCAACGGATCCGATTGCGCCAGCGCGAACAGCGCGCGGCTCGTGCCGCTGCCCGCGTCGATCAGATCGCCGACATCGACATTGCGCTGCGTGACCACGCCCGAAAACGGCGCGACGATGCGCTTGAACGATTCGAGTTGCTGCAGGCGTTTCACGTTGGCATCGGCGGCGGCGAGGTTGGCCAGGTCCTGCGTGTAGGTGCTTGTCCGTTCGTCGAGTTCCTGCTGCGAAACCGCATCGCGTTGCCGCAGTTGCTGCCAGCGTTCCATCGAGCTTTTGGCGAGGCCGAGACTCGAACTGGTTTGCGCGCGCTGCGCCAACGACTGTGCGAGTTCCTGATCGATCTCAGGCGTGTCCAGATCGGCGAGCAGCTGCCCCTGCTTCACGCGCGTGCCGATATCGGCGTACCAGTGCAGCAGATAACCGGTGGAGCGCGCATAGATCGGCGACTCGACAAAGCCGCGCAACGTGCCCGGCAACAAGGTGTTGCCACCTCCCTCCGTTTGCGTCGGGCTCACCACGTTCACATACTGCGTGGCGTTCTGCTTCGTCGTCTCGGCGACCGAGCGGCTTTGCAGAACGTTCGCGATCACGGTGCGCAACGCGCCCACGGCGAGCAGCGCCAGCACGATCCAGATGGCGATTTTGGCGCGCTTCCATTCGCGATTGCGCGGCGGCAAGGCGTGGCCGCCTTCGGTCTCTCGCGCGGGAATCGCCAGCGATGCATGGGTTTTTTCGGTCATCTCAGTCAGCCATCTCAGTCAGCCGTCATTTACATTGAACGTTACGCGGGCTTGCCTGCGCCGTCGTGGTCCGGCGCGGGGCCGTCGTTGCCGTGGCCGCCCGTGGTATCCGTGTCGTCATCGTCGCGATGGTGCCGCGCGAGGCGGGTATGAATGCCCGCGAACACCAGTGGCACGAAAAACAGCGTGGACACGGTGGCGAACAGCAAACCACCGATCACCGCGCGGCCCAGCGGCGCGTTCTGCTCGGCGCCCTCGCCGAGACCCAACGCCATCGGAATCATGCCGATGATCATTGCGAACGCCGTCATCAGCACCGGCCTGATCCGGCTTGCGCCGGCTTCGAGCGCGGCGGTGAGCGGCGGCGCACCAGAGGAGAGCCGCTGGCGCGCGAACGACACCATCAAAATACTGTTGGCGGTAGCGACGCCCATCGTCATGATCGCTCCCGTCAAGGCAGGCACGCTCAAGTGCGTGCCGGTCAGGAACAGCATCCATACGATGCCCGCCAGTGCCGCGGGCAACGCGCTGATGATGATCAGCGGATCGACCCACGACTGAAAATTCACCACGATCAGCAGGTACACCAGCACGATGGCCATCGCCACGCCGATCCCGAGACCGAAGAAGGAACTGCGCATGGTCTGCACCTGCCCGCGCAAGGTGATCTGGCTACCGCGCGGCAACGAGGCCCGCACGTTGTTCACCAGCTTGTCGACCTGAGTGGCCACGCTGCCCAGGTCGCGCTTTTCAACGCTCACGTACAGGTCGATCACCGGCCTGATGTTGTAGTGCGTGACTACCGCGAACTGATTCTGCGGCGCGACCCGCACGAGGTTGCCGAGCAGTTGCGTCGGACCGTTGGCCGAACCCGAGACGGGTGTGCGCAACAACTCATCGATCGACGAGATCTGATACTGCGGCGTTTGCACCGCGACGCTGTATTCGACACCGTTCTTGTTGTTGAACCAGAAACCCGGCGAAGTCTGCGAACTGCCCGACAAGGAAATCAGTACATTTTGCGCCACATTGCTCGCGCTCAGATTGAGTTGTTGCAGGCGCGTGCGATCCATCTGAAGATTGATCGCCGGCTCGTCCAGTTTCTGCTGAATGTGGGTGTCGACGGTGCCGGGAATCATCCGCACCTGTTTCAGCAGCTTGCGCGCAACGTCGAAGTTGCCCTGCTGATCCGTGCCGGAAATCTGCACGTCCACAGCGGCGGGCAAGCCGAAGTTGAGAATCTGCGTAACGATGTCGGCCGGCTGAAAGAAGAACTCGACGCCCGGAAAACGCTGCGGCAGGATCGCGCGCAGTTTGTCCATGTAGATTTGCGTCGGGTGGTGGTCTTGATTCAGGGCCACCTGAATTTCGCCGTCGAGCGTGCCGATCGTGCCCGCGTTGCTATACGAAAGATTGATACCGCTATACGGCAAACCGAGGTTGTCGAGGATCGTGCCGAGTTCGTCGGCCGGCACGACCTCGCGGATCACCTTCTCGACCTCGTCCGCGAGACGCGCGGTTTCCTCGATGCGCGTACCTGTCGGCGCACGCATGTGGAGACGAATGTCGCCGGCGTCGACGCTCGGAAAGAAGTCTTCACCGAGCACGAAAACCAGACCCATCGAGACCACGCAGAAACCGAGGAACAGGCTGCCGAACATGCCGCGCCGCACCAGCACGCTGCTGAGAATCACGATGTAGGTGGACCGCATGCGCTCGAAACCGTGATCGAAACGCAGATAGATGCGCCGGAACAGACTCGGCCTGGCATCGGCCTTGGGCTTGTGCGCATGGCCCATCAGCAGCATGGCCAGCGTCGGCACCAGCGTACGCGACAGAACGTACGAGGCGAGCATCGCGAACACCACCGCTTCGGCAAGCGGCACGAACAGATAACGCGCGACTCCGGTCAGGAAAAACATCGGCACGAACACGATACAGATACACAGCGTCGAGACGAGCGCCGGTATCGCGATTTCGCCGGCGCCGTCGAGAATCGCATCGTGCAGATTCGTGCCCATCTGCAGGTGCCGTTCGATGTTCTCGATCGTCACCGTCGCATCGTCGACCAGAATCCCGACCGCGAGTGCAAGGCCGCCCAGCGTCATGATGTTGATGGTTTGCCCGAGCGCGTGCAGGGCGATCAGCGAGGACAGAATCGATAGCGGAATCGAGATCGCGATGATGCAGGTGCTGCGCCAATTGCCGAGGAACAGCAGGATCATCGCGGCGGTCAATGCCGCGGCGACCAGCGCTTCACGCACCACGCCCTGCACCGCCGCTTTCACGAACACGGACTGATCGAACAAAGCCGTGATGCTCAAGTCCGGCGGCAACGCGGCGCGCGCGGCCGGCAGAATGCCTTGCAGTGTATTGACGATCGAAAGCGTCGACGCGCTGCCGTTCTTCAGCACCGACATCAGCACGCCGCGGTGTCCGTCCTGCCGCACGATATTGGTCTGCGGCGAGAAGCCGTCGCGCACGTGAGCGACTTCACGCAGGTACGTCGTCGCGCCGTTGAGCGTGCGCACAGGAATGTCGTTGAGCCCTTCCACCGTGGCGGGCGAGCCGTTCATATTGATCGTGTATTCCTTCGGCCCGATCTTGGCCGTACCGGTCGGCAGAATCAGGTTTTGCGCGTTGAACGCGCTGACCACATCCGAAGGCGTCAGGCCTTTTGCGAGCAAGGCGCGCGTGTCGAGGTCGACCGAGATCAACCGCGATTTGCCGCCGTACGGGTACGGTACGGCCGCGCCGGGAATCGTCACCAGTTGCGGGCGCAGGAAGTTCAGTGCCGTGTCGTTGAGTGCCTGCTCGGAGAGCTTCGGGCTCGACAAGCCGAGCTGGATCACCGGAATGCTGGAGGCCGAGTAGCTGATCACCAGAGGCGGCGTCGCGCCTGGCGGCATCTGCTTGAGCTGCGCCTGTTCAACCGCTACGGTTTGCGCGATCGCGGTCTGGATGTTTGCGTTCGGCTGCAGGAACACCTTGAGAATCGTGATGCCCGCCAACGACTGCGATTCAATGTGCTCGATGTCATTGACCGTGGTGGTCAGGCTGCGCTCGTTGACGGACGTGATGCGGTTGGCCATGTCTTCGGCCGACAACCCGGTGTAATTCCAAATGATGCTGACCACCGGAATGTTGATCTCCGGCAGCACGTCGACCGGCGTGGTCAACAGCACGAATGGCGTCGCCAGCAAGATCAGAATGGCCATCACGATGAACGTGTATGGCCGCTTAAGCGCAACGTTGACGATCCACATGAAACGCGCCCGAGAGAATGCAGGTAAGGGATGGGTGAATCCGTACCTATGCTAGATCGATAGCACCAACGCCTGCATGGCGCCAAAATGGCTAAATTGTCAGGAAGGCTAATGTAAGGATAGACAGCGCTTCAAACGCCCGCAACATCATGATGTGCAAACGTTTGATGAGCGGTAGATAAGCTCTTTTAAGGGTATTGCTAAATGCATGTCTCGCCGAACTGCCGCGAGACATGCCTTCAGAATAAATTGCGCAAAGCAAATACGCTACGCTCCGGCGGCGATTCTGGGGTTCATTCCGGCGCGGCGGGTGAATTGCCGAGCTTTGGCGCCAGGCAAAAAAAGGCCGGTCAACACGATTGTTGACCGGCCTTTTCGTTTCGAAGCGCCGGCGTGTGCCGCCGGCGCCCTCGCACCTACATCACTTCACTTCGCAAACAACGACGACATATCGGCAAACGCCTTGAACTCCAACGCGTTGCCCGACGGATCGAGGAAGAACATCGTCGCCTGTTCGCCGACCTCGCCCTTGAAGCGCACATGCGGCTCGATGATGAAGTCGATGCCGGCCTTTTGCAGCTTGTCCGCGGCGGCCTGCCATTGCGCCATCGAGAGCACCGCGCCAAAGTGGCGCACCGGCACCGCGTCGCCGTCGACCTTGCTGGTCTGACGGTGGCCGATTTCCTCGGGTGCGAGGTGCGCGACGATCTGATGGCCATAGAAGTTGAAGTCGACCCAATCCGGAGAGCTACGCCCTTCCGGACAGCCGAGCAGCTCGCCATAGAACTCGCGGGCCGCGGCGAGGCTATGCACGGGAAACGCCAGATGGAACGGCGGCAAAACGGTGTCGGCAACGCTCATGGTTGGAAAACTCGCAGAAAGTAAAGGGGGCTCGTGTGTCGGTCAATGAAGTGGCCCGGAAAGGCGCACGCGTGAGGCAAATTCTAACCATGATTAAAAATGGTGAAAAACGATATATATTTGATCTGACCAACACCAAAATCGATCAATCAACGATGCTCAGCGAACTCAGAACATTTATAGCCGTCAGCCAATACGGCACGTTTTCCGCTGCCGGCGCGCGCATCGGCCTGACGCAATCCGCCGTGAGCGCGCAAATGCAGCGGCTCGAACAGGAACTCGGTTTCGCGCTGTTCGACCGCACGGGCCGCTCCGCCACGCTCAACGACGCCGGCCGCGAAACGCTCGCGCTCGCCGAAGAAATGATGACGCTCTATGCACGGCTCTCGGAACGCGGCGCGGGTGCCGCCGAAAGCGGGATGCTGCGGGTCGGCGCGATCGCGTCCGCGCAGGTGTCGTTTCTCGCCGACGCGCTGGCCCGCTTTCGCGACGACCGTCCCGGCTGGCGGATTCGCGTGGTGCCCGGCGTGTCGCTGGGACTGCTCGGGCAGGTGGACTCGGGTGAGCTCGATCTCGCAGTTATCATCAAACCGCCGTTCGCGCTGCCGTCCGAACTCGAATGGCGCACGCTCGTCACCGAACCGTTCGTGCTGCTGGTGCCCAAGGCGCTCGCGCGTGGCACGCCGTCCTGGCGCGAGCTGCTCAGGAGCGAACCGTTCATCCGCTACGACCGCGGATCGTTCGGCGGCAGGCTGGTGGACCGCTTTCTGCGGCGCGCGCGGCTGAACGTGCACGACGTGATTGAACTCGACGAGTTGCAGGGTATCGCGCAATTCGTCGCGCGCGGCATCGGCGTGGCACTGATTCCGAATACGGCGGGATTGGGCAAGTGGCCCACCAATGTCACCGCGCTCGAACTCGGCGACGCGACGTTTCACCGTGAAATCGGGCTCGTGCAGCGTCCACGGCATAGCCGGCAGGCGGTGGCGGGGGCTCTGGCGGATTGCATCGAAACGGCGGCGGAGTCGTGAGCTGGCTGAGTTGGCTGCGGCGGCTCACTGCCCGCCGGAGTTGCCCCACAAACACCCGATTGTGCCGCCGCACAGGCCATCAACTGTATCTGTGAGATTCGCGCGTGGGCGAGCAGAATCGTTGTTCGCGCATCGATCCATGCGATTCCCCCGTGCCGCAACGAGCGGCGCAGTTTGCCCGCCGCCGAGGTTCACACGCCCATGACCGCCAGTTCCTTCCTCACCGCCGATGTCCTGATCGCTTACAGCGCCTACTTCGTCGGCACGGCGAGTCCGGGGCCGAGCAATCTCGCGATCATGTCGCTGGCGATGAGCGCCGGCAGAAAATCCGCGCTCACCTTCGCGCTCGGCGTGGTGTCCGGTTCGTTCTTCTGGGCGTTGCTGGCGTCGCTGGGTTTGTCGGCGGTACTCGCCACTTACTCCGAATGTCTGGTGGCGATCAAGATTGCCGGCGGACTCTATCTGCTGTGGCTCGGCTTCAAATCCGCGCGCTCAGCATTCAGCGCGGAAGAGCTGCCGACGAATACCGCACGCGAAGGCGAACCGCTCAAACGGCTCTATCTGCGCGGCCTGCTGCTGCATCTCACCAATCCGAAAGCGATTCTGGTGTGGCTCTCGATCGTTTCGCTGGCTATGTCGCCCGCAGGCGGCACGTCGCACACCGCGCCGGTGGTGCTCGGCTGCATGGTTATCGGCGTATCCGTGTTCAGCAGCTACGCGGTGCTGTTTTCAACCGCGTCCGCACGGCGCATTTACGTCGAGATCCGTCGCTGGCTGGACGGGTCGCTCGCGATCATGTTCGGCATTGCCGGGATCAAGCTGCTGACGTCGAAAAGCTAGCCGCGCCTTCGGGGTGCGCCCGCTCTGCGATACTGTCACCCTGATGACACGAGCGGACACACGAACACGATGAGCGGTGGCAATGACCTGAATCCGGCAGCAAAGCGCTCGTCCTTGCAAAAACGGCTTTATCTGGCGGGCGCCGTCGTGCTGCTCGCCGGTTTGATCGCCGCGGCGATCATCTATGCCATGGCGCCAGCGCCAGACAGCGCCGTCTCGATGTACAGCATCGCAGACCCGCGCTATCAGATCGAATTGCAGCGCATTGGCGGCAACGCGGCGGTGGTGATGGCGCAGCTTCATCAGTGGTTCGACAGTCTTTGGCACGGTACCGCGCTCGCCTACACGGTGGCCGTACTCGGCGCCCTGCTCGCGGGCGCGTGCTTTTTTATCGGCTACTTCTTTGCCGATGAAGAGCCGCAGGTCTGAAGCAATCCACCACGTCTGGCCAAACAGACCAAACAGACCCAAATGACGACTACGACGCGGCTTTGACCTGCGTACCGGGCTGCTCCACGCCTGCCAGGCGCAGCGCGTCATGCAAGGTGCTGAAAATGCAGTTTGCGCCGACGATCGGCGTGATGCCATGCCGGTCCATATCCGAGCGCAGATACTGATTCACGCGCGCAAAAATCACTTCGACGCCGCTACGCTTGAGCATCTCGCACAACTCGCCGACCGAACGCGCCGCCGAGTAGTCGAGGTCGGTGATCGCGCCGGAATCGATCACGAACCAGCGCACCGCGCTCGGCGCATGATCGATCAGGCTGCGGGCATCGTCGACGAAAAAGTGGTCGTTCGCGTAGAACAGATCGGCGCCGAAGCGATAGACGATCAGTCCCGGCCCGGTCTGGATTCCGGGCGCGGCCGGCACCGGCACCCAGATGCCGCCTTCGCCGGGCACGAGGACCATGGTGTGCGGCCGGTAACTATGCCGCACATGCCGCAGCAGCGATAACGCCACCGCCACCAGAATGCCGTGCTCGACACCGATCAGCACCACCGCCGCTGCGGTAAACACGGCCAGCGTGAATTCACCGGGACTTTCGTGGCGGATCGAAAACAACGTCTTCAGATTGATCAGGCCGATGGCGATCGTAAACACAATGCTGGCCAGAATGCAGTGCGGCAGGTACTGCAAATAACCACTGAAAAACAGCAGCACCACGACCACCACCACCGCGAAAACGACCTGCGCGAACTGGCTGCGCGTGCCGGCGCGATCGGCCATGGCGGTTTGCGTCGGACTGCCGTTCACCACGAAGGCGCCGGAAAATGCCGCCGCGGCGTTGGCGGCGGCGATACCCAGCAGGTCGGCATTGGTATCGACCGTCTCGTGATAGCGCTCGGCAAATACGCGGCTCGCGGCGGCGCTTTGCGCGACGATCATCACGAAGCACGAGGCGGAGACCGGCAGCAGTTCGAGTAATTGCTGCCACGTGACCGATGGCATACGGAGCGGCGGCAGTCCCCCTGCGACCGGCCCCAATACAGAAATGCCGTGGGCAGCGAAACCGTAAATATCGCTTGCGGCAATACCCGCCACCACCGCGATCAACGGCACCGGCAGGCGTGGCGAAAAACGCTTGAAAACCAGAATGGAGATCACCACCAGCGCGGAAATAGCGAGCGTCGGCAGATTGATCTGCGCCGACTCGCGCACCACGAGCGCGAGTTGATCGATGCTGCGTGCGGCATGTCCGGGGACGCCGAACATGTCGCCCAGCATGGCGATGCCGACCTGCACGCCGACACCGGCGAGGAAGCCGACCAGCACCGTGCGCGAGAGAAAGTCAGCGAGAAAACCGAGCTTGAAGATCCGCGCGATAAGCAGAAGCGCGGCAGTGAGCAAGGCGACCATCCCGGCGAGCGCCGCATATTCCGCGCTCGACGCCGGCGCCATGGTCGAGAGGCGGCTCGCAAAAATGGTTGCGGTGGCGGAGTCGGCTGCCACGACGAGGTGCCGCGAGGCGCCGAAGAACGCAAACGCGATAAGCGGCAGAAAGACAGTGTAAAGACCGGTAACGGCCGGCATGCCGGCAATGCGCGCATAGCCGAGCACTTGCGGAATATCCATCGACGCAAGCTGCACGCCGGCCAGCGCATCGCGCGCCGCCGCGGCACGGCTCAAAGGAAGCACGCCCTTCAAAACGCCAAGGCGCGTCGTGATGTTTGTCAGAAAATCTCGCATACGCGATAGTGCCCCAAACTTAGGTTATCGCGCATCGTGCCGTGACTCGGCATGCCAAGGCAAGGGTTGAGGCTTTGATCGGCGAAAGAGAATGGTTAAAACCAGCAATGGCTTGAACACCCCTGCCGAAACTGCCCCATTTTGGGTCTAACGCCTGAACTGCCCTGTCAGCGGATCCACGTGCCGCGCGAAACCGAACAGCGCGGCGATGCAGATCGGACAGGCGATGATGAACACGGCCAACATCTCGCACCCCGTAACAAATTGTTACTGCCAAGTTTAAGCGATTGCCGTGCGAAATGAATGAGGGAAAACGCAAAACACTGTTGCGGACTATTACAACACCGTTACTGCCGGGCGGTAGGTGGCGCGTGAAAAAACCCCTGAAAACGCGGCAAATAATGTGAAAAAATACGCGCTTGATACCGTGCGCTATGATGCGCAAACGTTCGCCCACCTACAAACCGATTACGCCATGTACACGTCAACTTTCATCTTCGCGACGAGACAATTAGACGAACGCTTCTACCGGCTCGACGAGACCATTGCCACCGCCGCCAAGGCCATTCCCGGTTATCTCGGCGAAGAGGCGTGGGAAAACGCGTCGACTGGACTGACGTCGAATGTGTACTACTGGGCCTCGCTCGACGCATTGCAGGCGTTGATGCAGCACCCCGCACATCTGGAAGCGAAAGCGGCGCAGGCGAACTGGCTCGATGGGTATCAGGTGATCATCTCCGAGGTGCTGCGCACTTACGGCGATGCAGGGTTTGCGCATCCTGCAGCGGCCCATCAGGTCCAAGATGGACCGCTTGCCCAAGCCACATCGCCCGCACCATGAAAGTGCAGCCCTATTTCGCTTCCTTGAACAGCACCACGCCGGCGAAACTCACCAGTCCGCACGCCAGTACGTACCATGCCGGCGCGTAAAAACTACCGGACATGCGCCACAACGCGCTGACGATCAACTGTGCGAAGCCGCCGAAAATCGTCACGCCCAACGCATAGATGATGCCGAGCGAGGTCGCCCGCACGTCCGGTTTGAACGCTTCGAGAATCAGCACGAAACCCGCTGGACTCGAAAGCGTCATCAAACCGATCAGCACGAACACGACCAGTACCACCGTGTAGATCGACGGCCAGGTTTTGATCGCGTAAAACGCCGGCAGCAGCACCATCAGCGACACCACCGACACCGCGTACAGCAAAGTCTTGCGACGCGGCATGCGGTCGGCGAGACGGCCGGCGAACGGCGAGCCGATCAGCAACACGAGGCCCGCCGTGCAACCGGCCAGTAGCGAAACAGCGGCCGGCATGCCGGTCGTCATCGTCAGGAACGACGGCAGGAAAAACACGATCACGTACATCGACGAAGTGCCGCCGATCACCAGCATCGTACCTGCCACGATCTGCCGCCATTCGATGCGAGCCTTCGGCCGGGCCGCGTCGGGCCGGGCCGTTTTCGCTGATTGCGCGGCAGGCAAGGTCTCGTCCAGATGTTTGCGCAGATAGAAACCGACCGGACCGATCAAAAGCCCGATCAGAAACGGCACACGCCATCCCCAGGCAAGCAATGCCTCGTGCGAGAGGCTGCGCGAGAGCGTCGCCGCCACCAGCGCGCCGGCAAGCGCCGCGCCGCCCTGCGAGGCCATCTGCCAGCTCACCAGCGAACCTCGCTGCCCCGCGCTGCCCGACTCCATCAGCAAGGTGGTCGCCGCGCCCACTTCTCCGCCCGCCGAAAAGCCTTGCAGCAAACGGCCCAGCACGATGATCGCCGGCGCCGCCAGACCGATCGTCGCGTAAGTCGGCGCAAGGCCGATCATGCCCGTGCCGAGCGCCATCAGCGAAACGGTGAGCACGAGGGCCTGCTTGCGGCCCGCGCGGTCGGCATACGCGCCGATCACGATGCTGCCGAGCGGCCGCACGACGAAGCCGACGCCGAAGGTTGCGAGCGACATCATCAGCGCGCCCACGTCGCCGCCGGCCGGAAAGAACAGCTTGCCGATCAGCGCGGCGAAGAAGCTATAGACCGTGAAGTCGAAGAACTCCAGGCCGTTGCCGAGCGCCGCGGCGAAGACAGTCCGGCGCGACGCGTGCCGCTCTTTCACGTCGGTCGCCTCGGTCGCGACAGCACTAGCGGTGTGTTGGATTGCATTCATCGGGAGACTCACGCCTAGAAGTTGTGATACATGCCCAGCGACACGGTGACCGGCGTCGTGCCGAGTTCCGGTGCGGTGCTACCGGTTTGCGTCGGCAGCGGATTATTGTTCAGCAGTACGGTGGAAATACCGTAGTTACGGATGAAGCCGGCGCGCGCGTAGAGCCCTGTGCGTTTGGAAAGGGTGTAGTCGTACCCGAGCATTACGCCGAATGCCGAATCTTTCGCGGGATTATTTGCCGGGTCATGCACGCCGGACGTATCGCGATACACCACCGAAGCGCGGAACGCATTGCGCCCGACCGGCCAGATCGTGCCGAGCGTATAGACGCGCGCGATGCCGTCGTTGGCGAGCTTCGGCGCGTACTGGTTGAACGCGCCGGACAGCACGATCTTGCCGGTGTCATACACCACGCCAAAACCGTACAGATCGTTACGCACGGTGCTCGTGCCGCCTGTTCCGGTCGCGCCCCACACCTGGTTGTAGGTGCCCGTCACGTAAGTCGTGCCGTCATACCACTGCAGCAGCGCGCCCTGCGCCGCCGCTGTCGGCGACTGCCCGGCCACATTGCTCGGCGCGTACATCAGTTCCGTGCTGAAGCCCGCAAAACTCGGCGACAGGTACGTGATCGCGTTATTCACCCGCGCGGGCAGTTGCGTCGCGCCGGCGCCGAGGTCGCTGTTGTAACCGAAACCCTTCGACGTTTGCACGACAGCGGTGCCGAGCCACGTGTAGGCCGAATTGGTGCCCACCGTGCCGAACACGTCGACGAAGAGCGGCAAGCCCGTGCCGATCTGTTTGCCGAAACGCACTCGCCCATAAGTCGACGAGTTCAGCCCCACCCATGCCTGGCGATTGAGGAACGAGGTGTTGTCCTGCATGGCGCCGCTATTGGCGAGAAAGCCGCTTTCCAGATTGAATTCGGCACGCAGGCCTCCGCCCAGATCTTCCCGTCCGAAGAGGCCGAATTTCGACGTCCATTCGCCACCGCTCTGGGTCTGCACCAGCGACTTGCCGCCCACGGTCTGATAGTTGATGCCCATATCGACCGACCCATACAGCGCCACGCCTTCGCGCAGGCTGCCGTTGAACTCCGGCAGTGCGCTCAGCAAAGTCATCTGATACGGCTCGGCGTCCGCTGTCCCCGTTCCGAGCGTCAGCAGTGCCGCGCTCATTGCGATGCATTTTTTCATGGGTCTCCCTACTCCTCGCGTGCAAATGATGTCTAGAAATGAAGTGCAAGACGGAACTGAAGATTCCAGCGCACTGGACGCCGGATCGAAACCCGGCGAGTGGACCGTGCTCAGGTAGCGCTCAGAGCATGCTCAAACAGCGCTCGGCAAGTCCGACGAAGTAAGCGGCCCCCCAACTGATCGCCGCGTCGTTGAAGTCGTATGCCGGGTTGTGGACCGCGCAGCCGCCCTTCGAGTCGACGCCGTTGCCGAGCACCACGTAACAGCCCGGCACCATTTCGGTCATCCACGAAAAGTCTTCGCTGCCCATTACCGCATCGGGCATGAGCGTGTAGCCCGCCGGGCCGGCCAGGGCCTCGATGGTTTCGATCGCGAGGTCGGCCGCGCCGCGATGATTGACGAGCGGGCGGGAGATCTGCTGGTAGTCGACTTCAGCCGAGGCGCCGTAGGTTTGCGCCTGTAACTGCGCGATGCTGCGGATCCGCGCTTCGACCAGGTCGCGCGTTTGCGAATCGAGCGCGCGCACCGAGAGTTTCAGCGTCGCCGTTTCGGGGATCACGTTGGGTGCGCTACCGGCGTGGATCGCACCGACCGTCACCACTGCCGCACGGGTCGGCTCGATGTTGCGCGCGACGATCGATTGCAAGGCCAGCACGATGCTGGCCGCCGCGACGATCGGATCGCAGCCCAACTGAGGCATCGCGCCGTGCGTACCTTTGCCGGTCACGGTGATCGTCACCGAATCGGACGACGCCATCATGCAGCCGTGGCGCAGTGCGAAATGGCCGACCGGCAGGCCGGGCGCGTTGTGCAGCGCGAACACCTGGTCGCAGGGAAAGCGCGCGAAAAGACCGTCCTCGATCATCTTCGAGGCGCCGCCCAGGCCCTCTTCCGCGGGCTGGAAGATCACGTTCAGCGTGCCGTCGATTTCGCCCCGGCTAGCGACGCGGTGCGCGGCGGCCAGCAGGATCGCGGTGTGGCCGTCGTGGCCGCACGCATGCATGGTCTGCGCGACGGTGCTCGCGTACGGCAGGCCGGTGGCTTCCTGGATCGGCAGCGCGTCCATGTCGGCGCGCAGTCCGAGCGTTCGGCTCGACGTGCCGCGCCGCAGTTGGCCGACCACGCCCGTGCCGCCGACACCCGTTGTCACTTCATAGCCCCACTCCGCGAGCTTGCGTGCGACCAGTTCGGCGGTGCGCGTTTCAGCAAAGCCGAGTTCAGGATGCGCATGGATGTCGCGGCGAATCGCAAAGAATTCGTGTTCGGTCTCGCGCAGTTCGGCGAGAAGCTGGGGAAAAGATTGCGTCATTCGTTGTGCTCCGATTAAGCCGGCTGTCGTTTCGCAACCGTCGAAGCAAAGCGTAAAGATCCGGCCCGAAAACAAATAAGCACAAATTTTGATGCGCATAACTGCCAGTGCTATATTCCGCATCATGAAAATCCATCATCTGCGAGCACTGGTTGCGATTGCCTCGACCGGCAGCATCAACGGCGCGGCCAAAGCGCTGTTCGTGACGCAACCGGCCATCACGAAGGCGGTGCGGGAACTGGAAACGGAATTCGGCGTGCGGCTGCTGGAGCGCAACCCGTGGGGCGTCGTGCCCACGGCCGAAGGCGCGGCGCTGGTGAGCCGGGCGCGCACCGTGGTGCGCGAGATGGAGCGCGCCGAGGAGGATATGGCGCATCTGAAGGGGCTGCGCGACGGCAGCCTGGTGATCGGCATCACGCCGATTGTCGGCACCACGGGACTTGCCGAGGCCTTCGTCGAATTTCGCAAACGCTGGCCGATGGTGACGCTGGAGTTTCGCGAGCTGGGTTTCAACCAGTTGCATGAGCAACTTCGCAATCGCACGCTGGATCTGGCGTTCGCCGCGTTCGCGCGACCGGTGAGCGATCTGGGCAGCGTAAAGCGGATGGTCTCGTTCGAAACCGTATTCGTGACGCGCGCGCAGAGTCCCTATGCGGACGCGGCGTCGCTCGAGGCGGTACAGGAAGCCGAGTGGATTCACACTGACGTGACGGACAAGTACCCGGGCTTTATCCGCGCGATGTTCGAATGCGCCGGGCTCACGTCACCCCGGCGAATCACGCGCTGCACGTCGTACGCGCTGTTTTACAGCCTGACCATCAGCACCGACGCGATCTTCGCGTGGACCACGCATTCGCTCGAAGAAACCGCGCTCGGGCAGAGCTTCGTGCGTCTCGCGCTGCCGGTCGCGCCGCCGCCGTTGCAGTTGTATCTGCTGTCGCCGCAGGAGTCCCAACTGACGCGGCCGGCGGAATATTTCGTCCACTGCATCGAGCAGGCGATCGAGCCGTTGTTGAAGAGACCAGTGGCGTAGGGAGCGGGTTTGGAGCGGTTGCACCGACCATTGACCGCCCTATTTTGTACGATACTTCAGGCTAAATTACATTAACTGCCTAAAGTATCGTACGAATCTCAGAAATTTTGGACCAGATCAATACACCTAGCCCCCTGATTCAGCAAATTTGTCCGATACTTTTGACATACTCTTCATATTTGCCTAATCTATCGGACATGCCCCGTACCTTTCAACGTCCCTTTCCGTCGGTCGAGAAGCAGATGCGTGCGCTCGGCGAACGGCTGAAACTCGCCCGCCTGCGACGTGAACTCACGACCGTTCTGTTCGCTGAAAGGCTGGGCATTTCGCGCGACACGCTGAGCCGCCTCGAGAAAGGCGATCCGAATATTGCGCTCGGCACCTATATGCGGGCGCTTCGCGTGTTGGGTCTCGACAAGGACATGGACGCCATCGCCCGCGACGACGAACTCGGCCGCAAGCTGCAGGATCTCAAGTTGCCGGGTCAGCGCAAACCGCGGACGAACACGCCCGGTGCCGCTCCTGTCAAAACCGGGCAACCGGCAAAAAAACCCCCGAAGAAATCTGATGGTCAGCAATAAACCTCGCGATGCGTTCAAGGTATTCCTCGACGCAACCGAACTGAGCAGCCGGCAGCAGGTCGGCACCTTGTATCGCCAGACTGCACGCACTGACTTGCCGGCATCCTTTGCCTATGCGAAGAGCTGGGTAGATGGGCGTAACGCATTCATGCTCGACCCGTGCCTCGAGTTATGGACCGACGAGCAATATCCGCCTGCGAAGTCCGCCGCATTCGGCGTCTTCATGGACTCGGCGCCGGATCGCCGGGGCCGCGTGCTGATGGAGCGCCGCGAGGCCGCGGCGGCAGATCGCGAAGACCGGCCCATGCGTAATTTGCAGGAGATCGATTTCCTGCTGGGCGTGCATGACCTGACACGAGTCGGCGCGCTGCGGTTTCAGAACGTGGACGGACATTTTCTCGACAACAGCGCCGATGCCGCGCCGCCGGTCACCGACCTCGCGACCCTGGCCTATATCAGCCTGCGCATTGAAGAGGCAGATATCGAAAAACTGCCCGAGTACGAGCAGTGGCTCGCGATGCTGATCGCGCCTGGCACCTCGCTCGGCGGCGCTCGCCCGAAAGCCAACTTCACCAGCCTGGGTAATGATCTCTGGATCGCCAAATTCCCCGCGAAAGACGACCGTTATGACATCGGCGCGTGGGAAACCGGGACGATCATCTGCGCAATCACGGCTTCATTCGCGAGGCTTCGGGCTGGCGGCTCTCGCCAGCGTTCGATATGAATCCAAACCCGAGCAAGCGGGAACACGCGCTCACGCTGGACGGTATGAGCGCCCTGCCGGATCTTGAAACCGCGATCGACACCGCTGAGTTTTATCGACTCGACGACTCAGACGCGCGCCGCGTCGTTGCGGAAGTTCAAGACGCCGTCAACACGTGGCGGGAAGAAGCCACCGCGCTGAATCTGTCCCGGCCCGAAATACAGCGAATGGAGTCTGTATTTCAGGCGTGATGTCTTCGCATAGCGGCCACACGTTCGAGCCGTGCCAGTCACATCCGGCACCTGGACGCTCGTGTTCCGGCACATGTCTCCATACCCTTTATAATCCGGCATGATCCGAATCCCGCACCTCCCCTCGCAATCGGCCACACATGGCCGATCAGCCCCCCACCGCGCTCCGGTGGCCGCATGAAAACACCCAAACGTCTGCTCCCGCTGGTCGAAGAGGGCCTGATCGACGAAGTCATCTCGCAGTTGATGAGCGGCAAGGAAGCCACCGTCTACGTGGTCCGCAGCGGCGAGTCCACGCGCTGCGCGAAGGTCTATAAGGACGCCAAACAGCGCAGTTTCCGCCAGGCCGCGTCCTATCAGCAGGGCCGCAAGGTCAAGAACAGCCGCCAGCAGCGCGCCATGGAAAAGGGCAGCCGCTATGGCCGCGAAGTGCAGGAACAGGCGTGGCAGAACGCGGAAGTCGATGCGCTGTTCCAACTCGCCAACGCCGGCGTGCGCGTGCCGCAGCCTTTTATCTGCACCGACGGCGTGTTGCTGATGGAATTGGTGACCGATGCGGACGGCAACGTCGCGCCGCGTCTGAACGATGTCGAGATGACCGAAGCACGCGCGTTCGAACTGCACGCGCTGCTGCTCAACCAGGTGGTGCGCATGCTGTGCGCCGGCATGATTCACGGCGACCTGTCCGAATACAACATCCTGCTCGCGGCAGACGGCCCGGTGATCATCGACCTGCCGCAAGCCGTGGATGCCGCCGGCAATCTGGAAGCGCCGGCCATGCTCGAGCGCGACGTGAATAACCTCGCCACGTATTTTGGCCAGTTCGCGCCCGCATTGCTCGATACGAGCTACGGCAAGGAAATCTGGTCGCTGTACGAAGCAGGCGCCTTGCACGTGGATGCCGAATTGACCGGCCGTGTCGAACTCGACACTACGCCGATCGATCTCGAAGCCGTACTACAGGAACTTGAAGACACGCGCCTCGACGAAGAAGCGCGCCTGCGCTACGAGCAGTCGCTGCGCAGCGGGACGTAAGCGGGGCCAAAGCAGCCCCTACGCAACACGTAAGCGACCAATAAGCGGCACCTGCGTGCCGCTTCGCGAAGAGGCTACGACGCGATGCGGCAGTTGGCCGCCTTGCCCCTGGTCAACGAAGCCGCCGTACCCGGTGCCGGCCCCACCGATTCCCGCATCGTCACGCTCACCGGAAACTCGCGGATGATCTCCCATGAGGTCCGGTAGCACTGATTGACCAGCCAGCGCACGGCGTTCTGCGTCAACTCCGCTGTCGGGATATGCACCGAGGTGAGTCCAGGCGCGGCATACGCGGCCGAATAATCATCGTCGTAGCCGATCACCGAGACTTCGTCCGGCACGGCAATACCCGCCTGGTGGAAACGCGCCAGCGCGCTCACCGCCATCGTGTCGTTCGCGCAAAAGAGGCCGGTGAAGCGCCGCTTCGAATCGAGCAGCTTCTGCGCGGCAACGTAACCGCCTTCCGGCGAGAAGTCCGATTCGATCAGCGTGACGTCCTCGCGCGCGATGCCTTTGCGCGACAATTCGGCAAAGAAGCCTTCGAGTCGGGTGTGATTGTCCGAAGCGCTGAACGGCCCGGAAATCACCGCAATGTCCCGATGCCCATGTTCGAGCAGCGTGCGTGCCGCCAGTTCACCCCCGCGCCGATGATCCGCGCAAAACGACGCTTCAGGCAACTGATCGAACGCGCGATTCAGAAACACCATCTTTGGATGCATGCGATGCAGCATGTCCAGATCTTCGTCGTGCAGATCGTGGCTGATTACCACCACGCCATCGCAATCCCGACCGATCAGAAAACGCACCGCCTCGATCGCCTGCTCGCGCGGCGACACTTCCCCGCAACCCGTCGCCACCACCACGTGACGGCGCACCGCGCGCAGTTCGGTGTCGGTCTGTTTGAGAATCGTGCCGTAGTAAGAGCCGAAGAAAGTCGGCACGAAAATGCCAACCATGCCGAGCGACTGCGTCGCCATGGCCCGGCCGATGGACGACGGCCGGAAATTCAGCGCTTCGATGGCGGCCTTCACACGCGCGGCGGCATCGGCTGAAATGGGTCCCTTACCGGAAATGGCTCGCGACGCAGTCGACATGCCGACGCCGGCCAGTGCCGCGACATCCTTGAGTGTTGCCACGCGGTTCTCCGTCAAGCTTGCTGTATTCAACGACGCTGCGTCCCGTCACTACAGACGCGCACCGCCTTCTTCCTCGAACAGCGAAATATGTGCGCCATCGAACGAAAACGCCGCGGCATCCCCTATCGCCACCGGTGTCTTCGTCTGGTCGATCGACGCGATTTGCACTCCATGATAGTCGAGCCAGATGACACGGTGGTTGCCCATCGGCTCGATCAGTGAAATGTTCGCGCGCTCGCTCATTTTTGTGTTTGAACCGCTTGAACCGCTTGAGCCCTCGCCCACGTGCACGTCTTCGGCCCGTACGCCGAGTACGCAAGACAGACGATCCGTCGGCAGGTTCTTGAAAGGATAGTGCGACACATCGAGCCGCAAATGCGCTGTACAAAAGTGTAGCGCGCCGTCGCGCGGCTCAAGTGTGCCCTTGAGCACATTCATTGCGGGCGAGCCCAAAAACGTCGCGACAAACAGATTGTTCGGCCGCGCATAGACTTCGGCGGGCGTGCCGAACTGCTGGATCACGCCGCCGCGCATCACCGCCATACGCGTGGCAAGCGTCATCGCTTCGACCTGATCATGGGTCACGTAGATCATCGTCGCGCCCAGACGCTGGTGCAGTTGCTTGAGTTCGCGACGCAATTCGGTGCGCAATTTGGCGTCGAGATTCGAGAGCGGCTCGTCGAACAGGAACACATCGGCCTCGCGCACGATCGCACGGCCGATCGCCACCCGCTGCCGCTGCCCGCCGGAGAGTTGCGCGGGCTTGCGCTTGAGCAACGGGCCAAGTTGCAGCATGTCGGACGCCCGCGCCACACGCCGCTCGATTTCCGCCTTCGGCGTGCCGTTGATACGTAACGCAAACGACAGATTGCGCTCGACACTCATGGTCGGATACAAGGCATACGACTGAAACACCAAGGCGATACGGCGATCTTTCGGGTCGGCCCAGGTCATGTCAACGCCCGCAATTTCGATGCTGCCGTCGGTCACGTCGATCAGACCAGCGATGCTGTGTAGCAAGGTGGATTTGCCGCAGCCCGATGGGCCAAGCAGCACGACGAACTCACCCGCTCGCACATCGAGATCGAGATTCTCGATCACCGTATTCGCGCCGAGCCGGATCTTCAGATTGCGCACCGATACGTTGGCCGGATTCGACAGACCCGCGGTGTCCGCCACGTGGCCGACATTCGCCGCATCTGCCGGGGTAGCCAAGTCTGCCGCATTTACCGCCGCACCTACCGCCACATTTGCCATCGCGTTTTCCACATTCGCCAGGTTTGCCATGCTTTATCGCCCTATCCCTTGACGGCGCCGGACGCAATGCCGCGTACAAACCAGCGGCCCGAAATGAAGTAGACCGCAAGCGGCACCATGGAGGTCAGAATGGTCGCCGCCATATTGACGTTATAGAGCCGCTCGCCAGTCGTCGTATTGATGATGTTGTTCAATTGCACCGTCATCGGCAGGTTTTTCGTGCCGGCGAACACGAGGCCGAGAATGAAGTCGTTCCAGATGCCCGTCACCTGCATGATGACCGCGACGACGATGATCGGCGTGGACATCGGCAGCATCAGTTGCAAAAAGATGCGCCAGAAACCACCGCCGTCGATGCGCGCCGCCTTGAACAGCTCCTGCGGAATCGACGCGTAATAGTTGCGAAACAGCAGCGTCATCACCGGCATGCCGAAGATGGTGTGGATCACCACGATACCCGGCAGCGAGCTGAACAGATGCACGCTCGCGAGTACACGCACGAGCGGATAGACCATCACCTGCACGGGAATGAAGGCGCCCATCAGCAGCACGCCGAACAGCAACCCTGCGCCGCGCGGCCGCCAGAACGACAGCGCATAGCCGTTCACCGCGCCGATCATGATCGACAACACCGTGCTAGGTACGACGATACGCACCGAATTCCAGAAGCCGACCTGGATGCCGTTGCAATCGAGCCCCGTACAGGCGGATTGCCACGCGGCGCTCCATGCGTCGAGTGTGAAATGCGCGGGGAACGCGAGCAGATTGCCGAGGCGAATCTCGCTCATGGGCTTCACGGATGTGACGAGCATCACGTACAACGGCAGCAGGAAGGACAGCGCCGCTGTGAGCAGAAACGCGTAGACGCCGAGTCGTGCGGGTGTAAACGCATGGCGGCGCCGGCGTGTACGGCTCGGCGTGCCGCTTTTGAGCGGCGGACTGAGCGTGTTCATCACACCTCCTTGCGCAACGCAGCGCGGCTGCGGGCATAGAAGAACGGCGCAAGAATCGCCAGCACCGTGGCCAGCAGCACGATCGACGCGGCCGACGCGAGGCCGATATTGGCCCGGCCGAACAGGTAGTCCATGATGAACTTCGCCGGCACTTCGCTCGCGGTGCCGGGGCCGCCTTGCGTCATCGCGACCACGGCGTCGTAAAGCTTCACGACCATCACGAAGAGCAGCACGAAGGCGGTGGACAGGGAAGGCCCGAGCATCGGCACGACGATGCTCGCGTACACGCGCCAACGTGGAATCCCGTCGATACGCGCGGCTTTCCACAGTTCGTCGTCGATGCCGCGCAAGCCGGCCAGCAGCAGCGCCATCACGAGACCGGACGCCTGCCACACCGTCGCAATGACGATGGTGTAGATCACCCAGTCCTGATCGACGATCCAGTCGAAGCGCGCATGCGCGAAACCGAGCTTGTGCAACACGGCCTGCGCACCAAGCTCAGGATTCAGAATCCACTGCCAGACCAGACCGGTTGCGACAAACGACATCGCATACGGATAGAGAAACACCGTGCGCAACGCGCCTTCGGCCACTACGCGTTGGTCGATGAAGATCGCCAGCAGCAAGCCGATCACCATGCATGCAACAATAAAGCACGCACCGTAGATCACGATGTTTTGCAGCGACAGCAACCAACGGTCGTTATTGAAGAGCCGCGTGTACTGCGTGAGGCCCGCGAAGTCGCCGGAAGGAAACGTACGCGAGTTGCTGAGGGACACGCGCGCGGTCCAGACCATCGTGCCGAGATACGCGAACACGACGGTCAGGACCATCGGCAGCAAGGCTAGCCATGCCGCTATCGGCAAGCGCTTTTTTAGCGGCTTTTTCAGCGGCCCTTTGCGAGGCTTGGAGCCGGCGGCTGGCAGCTTGAGCGCGTGCATGGCGAGCGCCTAGCTCTTCAATGCACTGGCAAACGCCTTCTGCGCATCGTCGACCGACTGGTTCTTGTTCCAGAAGTTCGTGATGACGTCGATCAACGCGCCCTGCGTGTCAGGCGAGAGCAGCATCTCCGGATTCGGCAACTGACGCGACTTGTCCTTCATGATCGCCATGCCCTCCTTCGCGCAGATGTCGAGACTGCTCGCGTCCACATCGGGGCGAATCGGAATCGAGCCTTTCTTCGCGCTGAATGCGACTTGCGCGGCCGGCGAGGTCATCACCGTGGCAAGCAGATTTTGCGCCTTGATCGCGTTGGCGTTGTCGGTTTTCGGAAACACGAATACGTCGCCCGCGACCAGATACGGCGAATGCGGACCGAAACCCGGGAAGCAGCCGAAGTCCTTGCCGGCCGTCTGGTTGGCCGCCGAGAATTCACCCTTGGCCCAGTCGCCCATGATCTGCACACCCGCCTTGCCGGAAATCACCAGCGCGGTGGCATCGTTCCAGTTGCGCCCAGGCGAGCCCGCATCGACGAAATCATGCAGGCGCTTGAACGATGCGAGCACTTTCTTGAACGCATCCGACTTGACCGCGTTCATGTCGCGATCGCGGTACACCTTCAGATAAAGATCGGGACCGCCGACGTCGGCGAATACCGCGTCGAACGTGATCTTTTCCTGCCACGGCTGACCACCGAGCGCGAGCGGAATCACGCCTGCCGCTTTCAGCTTGCCGAGATCGGCGAGGAATTCGTCATAGCTCTTCGGCTCGGCGGCAATGCCGGCCTTCTGGAACACCGGCTTCGAGTAGAAGAACCAGGCCGGCATGTGAATATCGACTGGCGCGGCGTAGTAGTGACCCTTCACCCGGATGCTGTCGATGATCGATTGCGGGAACACGCCGTTCCAGTTTTCTTTCGCGGCGACGTCATCGACATTGTTCAGCAGGCCCTGGTCGATCAGGTCGTGAAACTGCTTGGAGGTATTGAACTGTGCGGCGGTGGGTGGATCGCCGCCGACGATCCGGTTGATCGCGGTGGAGCGCGCCTGATCGGCGCCGGCCACCGCGTTGTCGACCCACTGGCCACCGGCCTTGTTGTACGCATCGGCGAACTGGCGGATCGCGGCGGATTCGCCGCCCGAGGTCCACCAGTGGATCACGTTGGCTTTCAGCGGTTCAGCCGCATGCGCGACGACGCCGTATAACACCAGTGCCGCAACCACGCCTCGCAAGACCATTTTTCTGCTGTGCATTCCGTCTCCCCCGGGCTTTGCGCCCGTGCTCCAAGTCGACATACCAACCAGCTTCACCTGCCGTTAAGCCCTTGCTTTACGCTCCTTCAGGAATTTCGCCACTAGCTCCGCGCTGCGTTTGATCGTGCGCTTCTGCGTACTGTAGTCGACATGTACGACACCAAAGCGACGCTCATACCCAAACGCCCACTCGAAGTTATCCATCAGCGACCACAGAAAATAACCGCGAATATCCACACCGGCCTTGATCGCCTGATCGACCGCTGCGAGATGGCGCTTGAGGAACGAGATGCGCTGCGTATCCTCCACATGACCGTCGGTCACTTGATCATCCGAGGCCATGCCGTTTTCGGTGATGTAGATCGGCGGCAGGTTGTGATAAGTCTTCTTGAAACCGGTCAGCAGATCGCGCAAGCCATCGGGATACACCTCCCAGCCCATCTGCGTGCGCTCGACGCCTTCGAGCGGCACGTCCCGGAATCCATGCGCACCGTCGCTCGCGACGTTGGTGCGGAAGTAATAGTTGATGCCGAGGAAATCGAGCGGCGCGGAAATGGTTTCCATGTCGCCGTCGAGCACCAGCGGCTCGGTGCCTGGCCACAGCTCGAACAGGTCTTGCGGATACGCGCCCTTGAGCAGCGGATCGAGAATCCAGGCATTGTGCTGGACTTCGAACAGATGCGCCGCGCGCTGATCCGCCGCGCTGTCGCTATTGGGCGTGCCGCGGCCGATGTTGGCGACGATACCTTTCTGCGAAGCCGGATCGTTGGCGCGCAATACCGGCACCGCGAGGCCGTGTGCGAGCAATAGGTGATGCATCGCCTGCGTCGCGAAGCGGTCGTCGGCGAGGCCCGGCGCGTGGTGGCCGTTGCCGTAGCCGAGATACGCCGAGCACCACGGCTCGTTGAGCGTCGCCCATGCGTCGACCGTGCCGGCCAGTTCGCGGCTCATCAGGTCGGCGTAGTCAGCGAAACGGTAAGCGGTTTCGCGATTGAGCCAGCCGCCGCGATCTTCCAGATGCTGCGGAAGGTCCCAGTGATAGAGCGTCGCGAAAGTTGTGATGCCCTTCTCTTTCAGACGGTTCAGGAGGCGCTTGTAGAAGTCGAGCCCTTTGCGATTGGGCACGCCTGCCGCGTCCATCACGCGTGGCCACGCAATCGAGAGCCGATAGCCTTCGAGACCGAGCGAGACCAACATCTCGACGTCCGCTTCCCAGCGATGATAGTGATCGCAGGCGACGGCGCCGGTGTCGCCGGCCAGCACCTTGCCGGGCGTCGCCGAGAAGGTGTCCCAGATCGACGGCAGGCGGCCGTCTTCATTCACCGCGCCTTCGATCTGATACGAAGCGGTGGCGGCGCCAAGCAGGAAGTTCTTGCGCCACAGCGTAGAGTCCGCCGGTGGGGTGAAGAGATCGGCGAGCGAGCCCTTGGAAACTGCTGGGGATAGGGTGTCGGATACAACGGATGCGTCGTTTGCCACGGATTCTCTCCTGCGCTGAGGTCATTGAACCGGGTACGGCAAAACTCGATGTGAATGCTGCCTGGCAGCTAAAGTGGAAGCGCTTCCACAAAGACCAGCGAACGATAGCAGTGGCGGATTGAACGCAGCAATCAGGGTTTGTCTGGAGGACTTGCTGGCATGCGCGGCGCCACGATGCGCCGCGCATACGGGTATTGCGTGAACCTAAATCAACAGGCTGTTGGTGCTGCCCAGCGATTTAAAGTGAATTGTGCTGCGACAGTCAGGTGTTACGCTGACTGGTCACATGACGGGGCAAGTTACGAACCCGATCCGCCATATAGATGGCACAAATCTGCCCCACCGACCCTCTTGTTTCGCTCGACAATCATTAACCCGTCGCCTGCCTCAGGATAGTTAACAAGCGGTTCTCCATCGAGGCGATCAATGTTGAATGAGTGCAAAACGAAACCTGCCTGGGTGTTATGGACGATTGCGTAAATAAGCACCGGCACTCCCTCGTCGACGGCTATCAATTCATGTGCCAGCGTCTTGGAGTTTTCCCAACCCCCATAGCTTTTCTCGTCGTGACTGATCGACAGGCAATACTGAACGTTGACTTCGCGAACCGTACAGGTTCGAATCTGCTCCATCCAGCGAGCTACGTCGGTCCTGTAGAGCGGCGCATTGACGGATATAAGAAACTCAAGCAGTTGGCGTTCTTGAGGTTTAAGAGTTCGTCGCATCAATATTCCCTGCGATCTCAGGGAAGCTTAAAGCGCGGTGGCAGATCCGACTCCTTGTACACATGTCGCAAATCTGCCCCACCTATGCGTTTACCGGCTTCCATGATCATGAGGCCATCGCCTGGGTCGGGATAAGCCACAAGAGGCTCCCCATCGAGACGATCGATGTCGAAAGAGTTGAGGACATAACCTGACTGCGTCTCCACCGCGCAAGCATAAATCAGCACTGGTACGCCCTCGTCAACGCAAACCAGCTCGCGCGCGAGCGTAATGAAGCCGCCTCCTGAAAGTCTGATTTCATCGTGGCTGATGGCCAGACAGTAGGGCACATTGACCTCATGGACCGTGCACCGTTCAACCTGATTTTTCCACCTTAGTACGTAAGCGCCATAAAAAGATTCGTTCGCTGTAAGAAGAAACTGCAGAAGCAGACGCTCGTGGCTTACCAATGGCCGTTGCATGATTAGCGGTTGTACTTGTTTGAATCCCAAGCACCCTATAAGGAGCATTCCACCCCAACTATCCGACAATTCCTAAAATTGCGATATCCATGCGCCTACGCAACAGGCACTTTCAACGTGGACATCAAGGTCCGTAAGGAACCACGCAAGAGTCTGTGAGTCTTTGCCACATCCCCGCGACGAAAATCGGAACGCCGGACGTGGAAGGGCCGCACACGGGTCCAGTGACGCGAGACAAACCTGCATGAAGATGGACGGGGACCGAGGGGTCCGGTCAGAGACAGCCAGAAGGAAAAAGACGGGGTGCGGCGGCAGCCGCCCCAAAGAAGCGATACAACGCGCCGGGCACCGCGTTAAGTGCCCAGCGTGACGCGCCGTTAAGGCTTCTGTGCCGGCAAATTAAACGCACCACCATCATAAGCTTCGCAATACGCTTTCCAGTCGGCGTTCACGAGAGCCTCGCATTGCGTCGCGAGTTCAATCAACGGCAATTGCCAATCCTTGCGATTGCCGAACGCGATCAGCTCGTCCGCAATCGACGACTTCTGCCGGCCGCCGCTGCGCAACTGCGCCCACGCGCTCAATTGGGCCATGCTGTTGACCACTTCTTCGAGCCGCGGTAGCTTGCCGTCCCAGTCGCTCAATGTCACACGGTCTTCCGAAGGCTGCAAGCTGCGCAGCACATACGAGCGCTGATTGAAATCGACTGCATGCAGGAACGCCTGCGAAACCGCCTGATTGCGCCGCTGAACTTCAACCACACGCTGCGCCTCGCTCTGCCACTTCGGCTGCGGTGTGCGTACATGCGGCGTTACCGAAGAAGGCAGCGCCTCTTTCAGATCGAGCAGATAGTTGCCGTCCGGTGAGCCCTTGCCTTCGACGAGGATCGCGTAGCGGTCCACCCCCAGACTACCGGTGCCGGCAATCCGTCGCGTCACGTCGATGATCCGATAGAAGTCCGGATTGGGTTGACCGGCGGCGAACTGACGCATGAACTCCGTGACTGCAGCGCGCGCTTTGTCGCTGACCGGCAGCGCTTTCTTGCCGTCCACTTTCAACACGCGGATCTTGCCCTTGAGCGTGGTGCGCCGGTCGAGATACTCGGCGCGCTTGCGAGTCGCCAATGCGTCGAACAGATCGCGCACCATGCCGGTCGACGTCTCCGCTTCGATCCAGCGTGCTTTGCCGAAGGCGAGCGCCGCGCTATAAGCATCGACCGCGGTGTGGCAGAGCGCAAGTGCCTGCGCGCGGCTCAGCTTGAGGTCGCTCGCGCCGACCAGCACGCTCGTGAGGAGCCGCACCAGTTCGTAAAGACTCGGCGCGAGACAGGCTTCGTCGAAATCGTTGTTGTCGAAATAGACGAGGCGGTTGTCGCCCTTGTAACTGCCGAAATTTTCCACATGCATATCGCCGCAAATCCACACCGGGGGCGCTTCGTCGAGCACCTTGTCGCGCGGCAGACGCGCGTAAAACAGATGGCAGGTGCCGCGCAGAAACACAAACGGCGAGCCACGCATGAGCTTGTATTTCATCGCGAGCCGTTCAGGATCGCGGCCGGTATTGAAGCTGGCAATGGTCTGTGCGATATCGGACATGTGATTCTCCTTCATACGACTCGATGCGGGTTCAGTACAGGTTCAACGCGAGCGGAACGAATCCGCCAGCGCATGGAGATTGAGTGGCTTCACACGAATCACGCCGCCGCGCGGACTGTCGATATCGGCGACCAGCATAAACGATAGCGACACGATCAGCGGAACGATCAGCAACAACCCGGCTCCCGCTTTCAAACCACGTGCGCTGTAGCCGACCAGCACATTGGCGCACACCGCGATCAGCACCATCAGTGTCCACGCCGCGACAGGAATGCGATTCCACCACGCGGCCTGCGTGTAACCCTGCGCATTGAGCACGTCGTTCATTCCGGCGACAGCGAGCGCGGCCACTGGCGTGGGCTGCGCGGCAGCGGCGTTCTCCACTGCAGTCCACATTGCGCCCTGCAGGCGCGACGTCTCGGCGTTGACTTTGGCGAGTTCATCGGCGTCGCGCGTCGTGTAGAACAGCACCCGTTCGTCGAGATAGGTTTTCAGCAAGCCGCGGACGGTCGCCGCATCGGCGGCGGGCAACAGATCGGCGCGGACGTATTCGGTGCCGATCGCATTCGCCTCCTCTTCCTCGTAGTTCTTGCGTTGATCGTAGCGGCCTACCGCCATCGAAAAAGTGAAACCGATGATCAGCGCAAGCAGCGTCAACGTGGCGGCCTGAATCACGCTGAAGTCGTCGCGTGCGTCCTCGTCGATCTTTCTGAAACGCCGCAGCAGCGACGCGCCGATGCGCGCCGACAGCCACATCGCAACAAAGCAAATGATGAAGACAAGTGCCGGATAGTCGAGGAGCTTCTGCATGGCGAGCGTTTTTTTTATCAGAGTTTTGTTGGCGGGAACGCTTTGGACAGCGGTAAAACGTGCACGGCCACTGCATCATAAAAGACGCAGCGCGGATGGGAAAGCATGCAGGCGGCAGATGGACAGGCTCGCAACCTGCAGCATGCCGACTGTCAGGAGCCTGTCATCAAATAGTAACGTCCGTCCGCGCTGACGTTGAAGCCGAATCCGCATTCGGTTAGCGAGCCGTGCGTCGCTACATCGAGCGTTTCCGGTGCGGAGAGTTTGAACTCGATCAGGCATCTGTCCGCACGTTTGTCCGTTGGCTTGTCCTCATGTTTGTCATAAGGCGCGAGATTGGTGATCCTCGCGGTTGCGTCGAGCGTTGCACGGCCTCCGTCATCAGTCACCGGCACGCGCGCCACGCCATCGTAGAACCGCACGTAGGCCGACAGGCTGCCCATGTTCGCGCTCGGTTGACCGTCGGCGCCGACTGTCGGATACACGAAGTCGCCATCGATCCGGTAGACGCCGTGCCGCCCTTTCACCGGCTTCACCTCGATACTGTTCCACGCGCCAAAAAACATGTAACTGGCAAAGCGCGCGCCGTTCGGCGGCACACCGGCCACCACCGCTTTGTCAGCAATCGCTTCGAGACGTTGACGCGCGGCCGCTACCGCGCGACCGAGCAGCGCGTCGTTGGGATAGTCGTTGCCGCGGCTCACCGCGGTGCGGTAATACGCGCGCGCGTCCGGCAGCGCGCCCAGCCTCACTTGCACGTCACCCTGATGAACCAGCGCCATTGCCACGCGAGCCCGCGCAGAACTGGTCGCTTTCGGCGAGTTCTCTTCGTTCGCCTGCATGGCGGTGGCCTCGGCGAGCGCGGCTTCCATCGCGACCAGCGTTTGCGCGTCCTTGAGGCGCCCTGCTTCGAGCGCGGCCACGCCCAACGCCGCGCACGACGCGTTCGTGCGGCACGGCACGTCCTTGCCCGCCAGCAGGTTGCGGCGATAAAGTTCGGCGCGCGAATCGGCGGCTCCCGTTTGCGCCGCGACGAGCGCGGGCATGAGCGCTGCAATTGCAGCAGAAACGACAACGGCAGCAGCGGCGGTTTTGACGTTCATGAGCAAGAGAGGACGGTGGCGATGACGCGTTTCGAACACGCGCTTCAAGTAGCCGTATGCACCGCACGTTTGTTGACGTGGGTTGCCACGGACGCTGGCCGTGATGCTGACAGAAAACCGGCGATTGCGCGAACCCTTGCATGGCGGCGAAGCGGGCGGCCAATCGCGCGATTCGGTCGCAACGCCCGGCACGCGGCATTCCGTGACTTTTGAGCATGCACAGTTGCTTGCATGAAACGCATTCGACCGGTCATGCGGCACGCATCAAGTCGCCTGTCATACCCGAGCCCTAGATGATTTTGCGCATTGGCAAGCGTTCGTTTGAAACTGTTCCCCTATGAGGGAACAGCAGAACGAAAAGCGACGCGCCTCTATCCGGGTGTCTGCACCCCGGCCTGCACCCCGAACTTCTTACGATACGCGCCTGGGCTCGTCAACGCGATACGCCGGAAATGCCGCCGCAGCGATTCTTCGGAACCGAAGCCCGCCAGCTCAGCCACGCGCGCCATCGGCAAAGGAGCCGGCGCCTCAAGCAGTTCTCGCGCGATCGCCACGCGTTCACGCACCAGCCATTCGTAGGGCGCCATGCCCGTCGCGTCGTGGAACTGCCGCTGCAGCGTACGCGGGCTCATCGCCGCCCGTTCGGCCAGCGAGCGCAAGGTGTGCGGCAACGCGGGATGGCGGCGCACCCAGTCCATCAGTTTCGCGAGGCGCCCGCCTTCGTCTTGTGGCATCGGCCGCGGCACGAACTGCGCCTGACCGCCCTCGCGATGCGGCGGCACCACGAGCCGCTGTGCGACCCGGTTGGCGATCGCGCTGCCGTGATCGCGCCGCACCAGATGCAGCAGCATGTCGAGCCCTGCCGCCGATCCCGCCGAGGTGATGATCTGTCCTTCGTCGACATATAACGCATCCGGCTGCACGCGTAATTGCGGATAGCGCTGCTGCAATTTGTCGGCGTAGCGCCAGTGTGTCGTGACGGCCTTGCCGTCGAGCACACCTGACGCGGCCAGCACGAACACGCCGGAGCAGATTGAGCAAAGGCGCGCGCCGCGTTCGTAGGCGGCGCGAATCTTTTTCAAGAGCGGCTCGGGCGGCAATTCGTCGGCGTCGCGCCAGCCGGGAATCACGATCGTGTCAGCGCGATCGAGCAGCCTGAGCGTGTACGGCGCGGCGACGGTGATGCCGCCGGCCGCGCGAATCGGACCGGGTTCGCTCGCGCATACCGCGAAGCGATACCAGTCGACGCCGAGTTCGGGACGTTCGAGCGCGAACAGTTCGGTCACGCAGCCGAATTCGAATGTACAGAGCCGGTCGTAAGCCAGCGCGACGACAAGGTGATTGAGCATGGCGTAATGTTACCGGAGATTGACGATTACGCCACTTACCCGGCGCTTACGGCGTCGCGACAATGAAGGCTCCAGAATCGCTTCGCCACACAACCACGCTCACTGTTCAACCGGAACCTCGCCATGTCGACGCTCAACACCCTCACCGCCCACAACGCCGTCACCGCCATCCCTGCTGCCGATAGCGCCGCCGCCCTTGCCCACTTCCAGGCGTCGCTGCAATTCGAAACCGACTGCTCGGACGTGTCCGCGGCACTCGCGAGCGGCACGCCCGGCTTCGTGCTGCTCGACGTGCGCAGCCCGGCGCTGTTCGAACAGGGCCACGTGCCGGGTGCGCTGAACCTGCCGCACGGCAAGATCGTGGCATCGAAGCTCGCCGGGTACCCGCAGGAAACGTTGTTCGTCACCTACTGCGCAGGCCCGCACTGCAACGGCGCCGCACGCGGTGCACTGCGTCTCGCGCAACTGGGGCGCCCCGTCAAACTGATGATCGGCGGCATTACGGGCTGGCTCGACGAAGGATTAACCCTGGTACACACCACGCCAGCCGCGTGATGCTCGAATCCGATGACTAACATATTGAAAATCAATTAAATAAACGCCACCAACTGTCGATAACAAGTTCAGCCGCTTCCCTCTCGCGGTTGGACTTAACATGCAGAGCTCATACAATTTTTGGCTGGTTGCAATCTCGTTCGTCGTCGCGACGCTGGCGTCGTACACGGCGCTCGATTTGACGGGCCGTATCTTTCTGCTGGCGTCGGCCGGCCTGCGGCACGCGTGGCGTCTCGGCGGCGCCGCGGCGCTCGGTGTCGGCATCTGGTCGATGCACTTCATCGCCATGCTCGCCTTCTCGCTGCCGATTCCGCTCGGCTACGATTTCGCGACCACTGCTTATTCGCTTGGACTCGCGATCGGCGTGTCGTATCTGGCGCTGGTCGTGGCGACCCACGCGCGGCTCACGCTGCTTCGGCTCGTGGCCGGCGGCGTACTGATGGGCTTCGGCATTGCCGGCATGCACTACACCGGCATGGCGGCGATGCAAATGGAGCCGGGCATCCACTATCAGCCGGCCTGGTTCGCAGGCTCGCTGGCGATCGCGATCGGCGCTTCGACCGCCGCGCTGTGGATGGCGCGCGCACTCAGTAACGACGACGAGCGCTACGTCTTGCGCAAACGTTTCATCGCGGCGCTGGTAATGGGCGTCGCGATCAGCGGCATGCACTACGCCGGCATGGCCGCCGTCGAATTTCCGCCCGGCTCCGTGTGCGGCGCGGCCAAGGGCGTGAACGCCGCATGGCTCGCGACTTCGGTGATCCTGTTCACGTTTGCGATTCTGATCGTCACGCTGATACTGTCGCGTTTCGATGCGCGCACCAGCTTTCTGGTCGGTGCGGTGTCGAAGCTGAACGGCCAGATCGTGCGGCTCGCCACGCTCGACACGCTGACGGGCCTGCCCAACCGCAGCACGCTGACCGAACGCATCGACCGCGCCATCCATAGCGCGCGCCGGCAGCGTACGCTGTTCGCCATCCTGTTCATGGATCTCGACGGCTTCAAGACCATCAACGATTCACTCGGCCACTCGGCCGGCGACGAAGTGCTGTCCGCGTTCGCCCAGCGCCTTCTGCTGTGTGTGCGCGCGAGCGACACCGTAGCGCGTCTCGGCGGCGACGAGTTCGTGGTGCTGTCTGAGAACCTGACGTCACGCGAAGACGCCGGCACGATGGCCGAAGACGTGCTCGACCGGATGCGCCAGGGCGTATGGACCGATTCGCAGCCGCTGCAGGTGATGCCGAGCATCGGCATCGCGCTCTTTCCCTACGACGGCGATACCGTCGAGACGCTGCTCAAGCATGCGGACGCAGCCATGTACGAAGCCAAGCGCGCGGGCCGCAGCACCTATCGCTTCTTCGAACAAAGCATGAACGAAGCCGCGACGCGCACGCTGCAAATTCAAAGTGCGCTGCACGAAGCGCTCACCGCCGGCCATTTCTCGCTGCACTTCCAGCCGAAGTTCCACGGCAGCGGCGACTCGCTGGCGGGTGCCGAAGCGCTGATCCGCCTGAATCATCCGCAACTCGGCGCACTGGCGCCGCTCGAGTTCATTCCGATTGCCGAGCGCTCGGGCCAGATCGTGCAGATCGGCTACTGGGTCCTGCGCGAGACGTGCCGGCAGATTCGCCGCTGGGTCGAGCAAGGCCTGCCTTCGATGAAAGTGGCGATCAACCTGTCGCCGCGCCAGTTGTCGCAACCGAACCTCGTCGCGACGATGCTCGAGATCGTGCAAGCCGAAGGCGTGCAATGCGAACAGATCATGTTCGAAATCACCGAAACCGTCGCGATGCAGGACGCGCCGAAAACCATCGAAATGATCCGCGCGTTCCAGGCAAGCGGCTTTGAAATCGCCATCGACGATTTTGGCACCGGCTATTCCAGCCTCGCCTATCTGCAACGTTTTCGGGTCAAGCAGTTGAAGATCGACCGCTTCTTCACCAACGGACTCGACGAGCACGGACCGGAAGGCAGCGCGATCGTTTCCGCGATCATTGCGCTCGCCCACTCGCTGGAAATGGACGTGGTGGCCGAAGGCGTCGAAACCGAATCGCAGCTCGACATGCTCAAGTCGATGATGTGCGACGAGATGCAAGGCTTCCTGCTAGGCAAGCCGCTCACCGCCGACGACTTCGGCGAACTGCTACGGGCAAGAATGGTGTCGGCATGAGCATCCGGATCTGTTTGAAAGACGTGTACCTTTGCGACTCGGTTCGCCTATCATGGCGCGCCCGCTGCGTCGCCTCGTTTTACCTATAAGCAGGAACAAACAGATTGGTTGCTGGAGACTTCATGAAAATTGACGTAGCGACGTTCCAAACGGTGTGGCTGATCACGTTCCTGTGCAGCGCCCTCATCACGACAGCGCTTTCGCGGATGTTTGCGCAGGTGGGCGCCTTCCGCTTCTGGGCCGTCGGCTTTTATCTGCTTGCCACCGCCACGGCATGCTTCGCGTTGCACAAGATCTGGCCCAGCGATCTGCTGTTGCTGGCCACCGCGACGCTGGCGTTGCAAAGCCGCATTCTGATCTGGGCCGGCACGCGCGATCTGTTCGGTGAATCGGCGCCGTGGCGCGCCGGCCTCGTCGTCACTGCCGTGTTCTGCGTGCTGTATGGGAGCGTGCTGGCGTGGAATGCGCCGCTGGCGGTCCGCGCCGGCTTGCTGGCGCTGTTTTTCGCGCCATGCCGCGCGGCAACGCTGTATGAAGTCTACCGGCGGCGCCGTCCGCAACTTGGGGCGGCACGTATGCTGGTGGCGGTGGGTAGCGGCATCGCGACGCTCAATGCCATCGTGCCGCTCGTGCTGGTGTTGCTCGACCGCTCCAACATGACGCTGCTGTACGGCAATCCTCGCACCACCTCGGCGCTTTACGCCGTCGTGTTTGCAGGCGATCTGCTGCTGACCATCGGCCTGATCGTGCTGGCCCTGCACCATCTGATCGTCGAACGCGACATGCTCGCCACGCTCGACCGCGGCGCGCTGGAGCGTCTCGCCGAGTCACGGGAAATGCGCGGACTGCGCGAATCGCGGTCGCCGCACTGCGATGCGCTCGGCCACGACACGCCCGCGCAATGCCAGTCGCTACCGGGGCCGGTTTGACGCAGCGCGCGGCCGCCCAGCCGGTCCGCCGCCTAGCCGGCCTTGCGCGCCTCGCGTGCGGAATCGGCCACCGACACGAGAATCGGCGTCGCCGCCTGCGCGGCTTCACGCTTGGTGAGCTTGCCATCCACCGAGGCGCCACAATCCATCCGCAACTGCTGGTAGTAGATGTTGCCGGTCACGTGCGCATTGCTCTGCAGCTCGACGAAGTGATCGGCGATCACGTCGCCGACGATCCGGCCGTTGACCACCACGTCATAGCCATGCACGTTGCCCTCGATCGAGCCGCGGTCGCTCAATACCAGCAGCGTCTGGGTGCCGGACTCGCCGCTGACGTTGCCTTTCACGTGGCCGTCCATGCGCAGGCCGTCGCTGAATACGAGGTCGCCCGTGATCCGCACGTCCTGTGCGATGAGGGTGGCAAGCTTGGTCTGCTGGATGCCCGCGTGTTTTTTCTTGCTGAACATAAGTATTTCCTGGAAATGAAAATGTTCGTCGCGTGATGCTTTCCGGGCGACGAGCCGGGAGGTGGGTTGCTCAGGTGCTGCGCTTGCCGCGTTGCGGTGCCACCTGCCTCGGGTTAGTGCGGCGCTGGCTGTGGTGCGACGCGGGGTTGCCGCATACCGTGTCGCGCTCACCCACGGTTAGCGGCGCGGCGCCCCCGTTTGTGCCGGCGGCTTCGTCTTGCTTTGGCCGCGTAGAAACTGCAATTCGGCATTCAATCGCGCGACGTCGGCGGCGGCGCCGTCCGCGGTTTTCTGCACCGCGGCGCGCGCCGCGGATTCCTGCGCCAGCGCAAGCCGCGCGCGGGCGAGTTCCGTCTGCTCGCTGTCTACATCGACGGGCGCCGCGTTGCATTGTTCGGCCGGTGTGCCGGCGCGCTGCGCTTGCCACGCCACAACGGACGCCGCGCCACCCGCCGCACTGAGCGCGCACACCAGCCCCCACAGGGCGACGCGCAGAACGAGCGGCCGCGTGGGCTGCAACGTATAGGCGCGATGGGTCAGACTGCCCGCATCGCGGGAAAAACGTCGTTCAACCATCGGGCATGGGCGCGAAGAGCGCGAGGTAGGCAGCGGGATCGACCGGCGCGCCGTTGACCAGCACTTCGAAATGCAGATGCGGACCGGTGGAGCGGCCGGTCGAGCCGACATCGGCGACGTACTGGCGCGGCAGCACCAGATCGCCGACGTGCACGACGATGCGCGACGCGTGGCCGTAACGGGTCACGAGGCCGTTGCCATGATCGATTTCGACCGCGTTGCCATAACCCGATTTTTCGCCGGCGAAGATCACCCGGCCGCCCGCTGCCGCAAGAATCGGCGTACCGGTTTTGGCGACCAGGTCGAGGCCCGGATGAAAACTCAAACGCTGCGTGAACGGATCGGTGCGATTGCCGAACGGCGAGCCGAAGCGCGCGCTGTCGGCGGGCATGCGGCCGGGAAAGGCGGCGTACGCGATCGCGTGGTCGGCAGTTTGTTGCTCGAGCGCGGACAGCGTCGCTGCGATGCAATCCAGTTGTTGCCGGGTGCGCGTGGCATCGGCATGACCGGCCGGTTGCGGCATGACGTCCGTACAGCGACGCGGCGGTAATGACGGGCCCCCCTCGCCTTCGCTATCGGTAGCGGAAGTGTCCGGTTCAGAGGCAGAGCCCGAGGTAGCTGGTGCAACCGGTGCGCGCGGCGCCGGTCGAGGTGTATTCAGACGTGCCTCGAAATCGCGCAAGGCGCCGACCTGCGCCGTCAGGCGCGCGATGCGCGGTTCGATCTGCGCCACGGATGCATTCAGCTTGCCGAGTTGATCGATCGCGTAGTCGTGCTCGACACGGTTCGCCGTCTGATCGCCGGAGCCGTGCGCCGGCCAATGCATGCCGATCGCGATGCCCGCGGCGAGCGCCAGCGCTGCTGCGCCGCACGCCGTGGCCACCGCAATGGTCAGCGCGGTGCGGCGTGTGACGAAGCTGACCGATCCGCTGGAAAGCTGACTGCCGGCGCGAAACACGGAGGACATCAGCGGTTCCCGGCGCGCGCCATGCGGCCCGCGCAAGACTGCGCACGGGCTGCACAAGGCACGTTCATCGTGTTCGGCTTATTGAACGTAATGAACGCACTGAGCGTGCTGAAGCGGGAGAGGAAATCGGCGGACAAGGCTAACGGCATGCGGCATCTGCCGGACAACATGCCGGCGGCGATAATGGACAAAGGGCGCCGATTATCGCCTGGCATCACGAACCATCATCTCAAATACAGATGGCCGCAAGCGAATCCGCACTCAAGCCGACGCCGCCGCGTGCGCCTCTACCCGATCAAGCCCTTCCAGTTCCCTGAGCCGCGCAACCAGTGCATCGCCGGCACGCGTCATCGGCATGCGTAATTCGTCGCGTATCAGGCCTTGCGCGGCGAGCAGGGCCTTCACAGGTGCCGGATTCGGTTCGGCGAACAGCGCGTGGATCAGCGGCACGAGCTCGTGAAAAATACGCCGTCCTTCGTCGAGCCGTCCCGCTGACAGCGCACGATACAGCGCGACGAACCGTTCCGGCCTCAGATGCGCCGAGGCCGCGATCGCTCCGCTCCCACCCAGACACAGAGTGTTGAAGATGGTGATGTCCTCGCCGGTCAGCACCTGCAAGCGCCCGTCGCGAATCAGCGCGATCGTGGTGTCGAGCGAACCGGCGCAATCCTTCACCGCTTGAATCCGCGGATGCGCGGCGAGCGTCAGCAGCGTGTCGAGTTCGAGCCGCACGCCGGTTCGATAAGGAATGTCGTACAGCACGACGGGCTTCTCGCTCGCATCGGCAAGCGCCATGAAATGCCCGACGATGCCCGCTTGCGAAGGCCGGATGTAATACGGCGCGGCCATCAGCACACCGGCGATCGGCAGTGCGTTCAGTTGCTCGATGCGCTCCTTCATGCTCGCCGTGTGATTGCCCGACACGCCGACCAGCACCGGCAGCGCCTGTGCGTCTGCGCCGTCTGCGCCGTGAGCGGCGGCTCGCGCTTCGTCGAGAATCGTCGCCAGCACGGCGTCCTGTTCGGCGGCGTCGAGCGCGGCCGGCTCGCCAGTGGTGCCAAGCGCGACCAGCCCGGCGATGCCTGCGTCGGCATAGCGGCGCACCAGCGCACGCAGCGCGGCGTGATCCACCTCGCCGTCGGCGAATGGCGTGACGAGCGGAACCCAGATACCCGAAAAAATAGACATGTCTTTACCTCGATGACGACCGTATCGATTCCGATCAGTGGTGCGAGGGAGGAAAAACAGGGAATGCCGCAGGGGGCGTTGACCGGCTGTTCCGTCGCAACATCTGACGGAACAGCAGCTCCGGTCAGATGAGCGGCTGTTTTTTGGCTTTGGCGCTAACGCTCGGGAAACCCGCGCGTGCAACCACGACGCTCGCAAAAGCGAGACGGGCGATGGTTGACGGACGGAGTCGGAGCGTTTGGCCGGGATGCATGAAACGCAGTGTAACCGCGTCTAGGGCGAGTTTGCAAAGCGGGTTTGGCAAACGGGTTTGCCAAACCCGCAAAATTGCTTGACTTCTGCGACAGGGAAACTAATATACGCACCGCGTACATAGCCGATACGCAGCCCTTTCCCGACAGGTGCCCGCATGAGCGTCCCACAACAAGCTTTCCTACGCGACGCGATGCGTCGCATGAACATGACCCGCGAGACGTTCGCGAGCCGTATTGGCGTGTCGCGCCGCGCGCTCGACACATGGCTGCTGCCGGACGATTCGCAGGAATCGCGGGCCATGCCGGAGATCGTGGAGCGTTTCGTGTCGGAAATCGTGGTACATGGCGAGCCCGGTGAAAACTATACGCAAAGCGTAGACTCACAGTCGCTGGCGAGCCAGATGCTGTTCGAGGGCAAGCCGCAGCTGCTGTCGGTCGATCAGTTCTCGCGCGACTCGGTCGAGGCGCTGTTTCGCGTCGCCGACATCATGCAGCCGATCGCGCGGCGCCGGAAAATCTCCCGCGTGCTCGAAGGCGCGGTGCTCGGCAATCTGTTTTTCGAAGCCAGTACGCGGACCCGCGTGAGCTTCGGCGCGGCATTCTGCCGCCTCGGCGGTTCGGTGTGCGACACCACCGGCTTCACGTTTTCGTCGATGGCCAAGGGTGAGTCGATCTACGACACCAGCCGCGTGATGAGCGGCTATGTGGATGCGCTGGTGATCCGCCATCCGGAGCAAGGCTCGGTGGCCGAATTCGCGCGCGCCACCAACGTGCCGGTGATCAACGGCGGCGACGGCCCGGGCGAGCACCCGAGCCAGGCGCTGCTAGACCTGTACACGATCCAGCGCGAGTTCTCGCGGCTCGGCAAGATCGTCGACGGCGCGCATATTGCGCTGGTCGGCGACCTGAAATATGGCCGCACGGTGCATTCGCTGGTCAAGCTGCTGGCGCTGTATCGCGGCATCAAGTTCACGCTGATTTCGCCGCCCATGCTCGAAATGCCGAGCTACATCATCGAGCAGATTTCGCGCAACGATCACGTGATCGAACAGACCCACGATCTGCCCGCCGGGCTGCGCGGCGCAGACGTGGTGTACGCCACACGCATCCAGAAAGAGCGCTTCACCGACGAATCCTTCGAAGGCTATACACCGGACTTCCAGATCAATCAGGCGCTGATGGACAGCGTGTGCGGCCCCGACACGCTGATCATGCACCCGCTGCCGCGCGACAGCCGGCCGGGTGCGAACGATCTGAGCGTCGACCTGAATCACGATTCGCGCCTGGCGATTTTCCGCCAGACCGATAACGGCATCCCGGTGCGGATGGCGATTTTCGCGGTGCTGCTGGGTGTCGAAAAGCTGGTCCAGCATTCGATGCGCGACGCCGCGTGGCGCCCGCCCGTTTATCTCGGTCCGGACGATGCGGTATTTCACGGTATCGATTGATCAGGATTCGATGATTGAAAGAGACGGCCTTGCGGCTCAACCGCAAGGCCGTTTCCGCAAGCGCAACACCGATCTTCAGTACCCACCCGATTAAATCCGGACTAGACTGGATTCGTCAGTCCCCTCCTCAATCGCAGCATCAACCGTGTCAGTCGCCTTTAAAGAAGTCGCTTATTGCAGTGCGTCACGGATCGATTCGATCCCGGATTCACCCACATACGAACAGGACGACTCATCATGGCTGACACGGGTTATATGGCGCGCAAATCCGTCGCGGATATTGTCGCAAGCGCGGAGGGCGGTGAACGCCACCTGTCGAAATCGCTGGGCGCGCTCAGCATTACGGCGATGGGTATCGGCGCGATCATCGGCGCCGGCATCTTTGTTCTGACCGGCACGGCCGCGGCCCATTACGCGGGCCCGAGCATCATTCTTTCGTTTGTCCTCGGCGGGATTGCCTGCGCTTTTGTCGGACTCTGCTACTCCGAGCTGGCTGCCATGCTGCCGGTCTGCGGCAGCAGTTATACGTACACCTATGCCACGCTCGGCGAATTATTCGCGTGGGTCATCGGCTGGGATTTGATCCTCGAATATGCGATGGGCGCGGCGACCGTTGCAGTCGGCTGGTCAGGCTACATAGTGAGCCTGTTGCACAACGTCGGGATCAACATTCCGTCCACCATGGCGGCTGCGCCCGGCACCACGGTGACGCTCGCCGACGGCAGCACGGTGGCCGGTATCGTCAATTTGCCGGCGGTCTTCATTATCGCCGTGCTGACCACCATGCTCGTGCTCGGTACCAAGGAGTCGGCGCGGCTCAACAACATCATGGTGGCGATCAAATTGACAGTGGTGTTCGCGTTCATCGTCATCGGCGCCTTCTTTGTCCATCCGGCCAACTGGCATCCGTTCATTCCGCAGAATACTGGCGAATTCGGCAACTTCGGCGCGAGCGGCATTCTGCGCGGATCGGCCGTCGTCTTCTTCGCTTTCATCGGCTTCGATGCGGTGTCCACTGCGGCCCAGGAGGCACGCAAGCCGCAGATCGACATGCCGATCGGCATTCTGGGCTCGCTGGTGATCTGCACGCTGCTCTACATTGCGGTCGCCGGCGTGCTGACAGGACTCGTTCCGTATGCCGAGCTCAACGTCCCGGATCCGATCGCGAAAGGTGTCGATGTGATCGGCGTCACCTGGTTTTCCGTGCTCATCAAGATCGGCGCGCTGACCGGCTTGACGACCGTGATACTCGTGCTGCTGTATGGCCAGAGCCGCATCTTCTTCACGATGTCACAGGACGGCCTGCTGCCGCAACTGTTCGCGCAAGTTCACCCGCGTCTGCACACACCTCATTTGAGCCAGATGATGATCGGTGCCATCGTCGCGGTTGTGGCGGCGTTTACGCCGATCAACGTGTTGGGCGAGATGGTCAGCATCGGCACCCTGTTCGCGTTCATTCTCGTCTGCGGTGCCGTGATCTATCTGCGCCGCAGCGACGCAGACGCCGCGAGGCCATTTCGCGCGCCTGGCGTGCCGGTGATCCCGATCCTCGGGATTCTGTTTTGCCTGCTGCTGATGGCCGGGCTGCCGCTCGTCACGTGGTTACGGCTCTTCGTCTGGCTCGTGATCGGGCTCATCATCTATGGGATCTACGGTCGCAATCATTCGCGCCTTCGCTATCCGGAGCGCAAGCGCGACTGATATCACAGACGATGCGGTATTTCACGGCATCGATTGAACGACTGACTAACCGATTACGATTTGCCCATATATAAAGCGGCCTTGCTGTGAATCAGCAAGGCCGCTTTTTTATGCCGTCGCAGTTAAGCCGCTACACACTCAACTCCACGCTTGCGGCGACTTGGCGTCCACGACCGTGCATTGCAGACCGGACATACGGCCGGCGGCGTCGATGGCCGCCTCCAGTTCAGCAAACGGATACGACTTCAACTCGACCGCCGCGAGCGGAATCTGCCCGGACGTGACGAGCGAAACCAGCGCGAGATAGTCAGCGCGCGTGTACATGAAGTGGCCGATCAATTCCCAGTTGTTCAGCAGCATCTCCCTGTAGGTAATCGGCAGGTCCACTTGCATGCTGCCCATCAGCACGAGTCGCCCGCCGCGGCGCAGGCTGCGCAATGCGACCAGGGTTGCGTTTGCGTCCGTGGCCTGCCCGACCATGTCAAACGCGAGGTCCGCGCCGCCACCGCTTGCGGCGCGAATCGTCGCTATGTCTTGCGCGGCATCGCCGCTCAGTACGACGGGGACCACCCGCCCGCGGCCTTGCTCGACCAGCGCTTGCAGCGGTTCCGGACGCCGGCCGAGCGCGACGACCTTGCTCGCGCCGAGGGCCAGCGCAGCGAGTACGGCAGCCGAGCCGAAGTAACCGCTTGCGCCGTTGACCGCCACCGTCTCGCCCGCCGACAGACGGCCGCGTCGCAAACCCCCGAAGGGCACCGCGAACTTCGCCAGGACCGCGAGACGTGCGGCATCGATTCCATCCAGACCGTCCAATGCAATCAGCGTTGACGCAGGGAATTCGGCCAGTTCGCGCAAGGTGCCGTGCGGAAACTCAGCCAGCAGCGCCCCGCTGTCTGCGCTAATAGTGGTGAGCCCTAACAGCGCCTGCGCCGGCTCGCGCACCGTTTCGTCGGCGATCCAGTACGGATTCACGGCAACGCGTTGGCCGGCGCGAAATGCCACCACGCCCTCGCCGACCGCAACGACCCGGCCAACACCATTGGTGCCGGGCGAAAACGGCGTCGGCGGATACGCGTAGGGCAACTTCCCTTCGACATATTCACGCGTGTAACTGAGCAGAGGCACCGCCTCCATCCGCACCAGCACGGCGTTCCTGCGCGGTTGCGGTTGTCTCACGTCGCGCAAGGCCAGCGGCTTGCCGGGTTCGTCGAGCATCCAGGCTTTCATGTTGAGCTTCCTTCAGTTCGTTTCGGTGCTTGAACTGTAGTAGCGCGGTACGTATTCTAGAAATCAATTACTCATATGCGACCTATCAACATGATTGATCTCCGCGGTATCGATTTGAATCTGCTGGTTTCGCTCGACGCGCTGCTCGTCGAGTCGAACGTCACGCGTGCGGCCGCGCGGCTGCATCTGACGCAACCGGCCGTCTCCACGCAGCTTTCGCGCTTGCGGCAGATCTTCGGCGATCCGCTGCTGCTGCCCGCCGAAACCGGCCGCGGCATGACGCGCACGGCCAGGGCGCTGGAGTTGATGGAGCCGCTTCATGCCGCGTTGAAGAATCTCGAAGCGGTGGTGCGCCACCAGCCTGCCTTCGATCCTCATACCGATACGCGGCGCTTCGTGATTGCCGCGCACGACAACGCCACCGCGGTACTCGGCATGCGCCTGATGGAGTGCTTGCCGGCGTCGGCGGGGCCGGGCGTGCGCGTGGCGTTCGTGATCGGCGATCAGCCCACCGCCGCGTCCCGGCTCGAAAGCGGCGAGATCGACCTGCTGCTCGGTTCCGACCGGATGATTCCGCCGTCGATGAAAGTCCGCAAGCTCTACGACGAGCATTTCGTGTTCGTGCAGCGCAAGGGCCACCCGCGCGGCGACGCCCCACTCGATCTCGACACCTACTGCGCGCTCGATCACGTGCTGGTGTCGACCAGCGGCGGCAGTTTTCACGGCTTCATGGACGAGCATCTCGACGAACTCGGCCGTGAACGGCGCGTCGCGCTGTCGCTCCAGCACTTCGCGCTGGTGCCGGAGTTGCTGTCGAAAACCGACTACGTTTCGACGCTGCCGTTGCGCTTCGCAGCACGCTACCTCGACCGGCTCGACACCTTTGCGCTGCCCTTCGAGGCGCGCGGCTTCACGTTGTACGCAGGCTGGCATCCGCGTAACCAGGCCGATCCGGCGCTCGTGTGGCTGCGGGAGATGCTGGCCGAGTTGGCCGCACAGTAGGAAATCGGGCGGACACCGTCCGCCGTTCGATCAGAAAATGCGCATCACGCGCTACAAACGCCGCTCGCAAGACCGACGCACAGTCAGTCATCTCCGCGCCAGCCGCGGTCGTCAAACTCACCCCTTCCCCAGCCATCCTCGTCGATCAGCCCGCCAACTTCACGAATTGGCACGCACGTCCAATTCCACGACCAAAGATTTTTGATGAGAACGCTTCTCAATTACAGTCAGATTGCATAGAATGCACGCCGAAAACATTTTGTAATAAATATGGAATGCCTGGGTAAGGAATGCGTTGTTCACCCGGGCACCAGCACTCATGACGGGGATAAAAATGAAGTTGCGGTCCGACGAACCGAAGCTCGGCAAAATCAGCACGACGCTGTGCAGCATGCTGGCGGCAGGTCCCGCGCTCGCGCAGGGCACGGCCGGCACGGCGCCGCCTGACAAGGAAAGCCAGCTCGCGCCGATCGCCGTGCAAGGCCAGGCGGACGACGGCTTCAAGACCGACCACTCGGCGTCGGTCAAATTCACCGCGCCGCTGGTCGATACGCCGAAGTCGGTGACCGTGATTCCGCAGGAGTTGATCAAAAGCACGGGCGCCTCGACGCTGACCGAAGCGCTGCGCACGGTGCCGGGCATCACGTTCGGCGCCGGCGAAGGCGGCAACCCGCTCGGCGACCGGCCGTTCATTCGCGGCTACGACGCCCAGGGCAGCACCTTCGTCGACGGCATGCGCGACATCGGCGCGACCACTCGCGAAGTGTTCAACATCGAAAGCGTGGAAGTGACCAAGGGGTCGGACGGCGCCTACGGCGGCCGCGGCGGTGCGGGCGGCAGCATCAACCTGATCACCAAGACCCCGCATCTGGGCAATTCCGCCGACGGCAGCGCGGGCCTCGGCACCGACCGCTATCGCCGCTTCACCGCCGACGGCAACTGGCAGATGGCCGATCACGCGGCCTTCCGCCTGAATGTGATGAGCCACAACAACGACGTGGCCGGCCGCGATGCGGTCAACAACGAGCGCTGGGGCATCGCGCCGTCGTTCACCTATGGTCTCGGCACGCCGACCCGCGTCACGGCGAGCTACTACCACCTCTCCACCGACGACCTGCCCGACAGCGGTATTCCGTACTTCTACACGACCACCAACAAGCCGGCCAACGTCAATACGATCTATCCGGCCAACGTGGATCGTCATAACTTTTACGGCCTGATCGACCGCGATTTCCGCAAGACGACTTCGGACGTCGGCACCGTGCGCATCGAGCACGACATCAACAGCAATCTGACGATCCGCAACACCACGCGTTATACAAAGTCGACTCAGGACTACATCTGGACGCAGCCGGACGACAGCCAGGGCAACGTCGTGAACGGCATGGTGTGGCGCCGCGCGAATACGCGTGCCAGCGACGTCTATAGCCTCGCGAACCAGACCGAACTGTTCGGCGAGTTCAAGACGGGCTTCCTGAAACACAGCTTCACCACCGGCATCGAACTGTCGCGCGAAACCAGCGTGAATGATTCGTACACCGTCGCAACGGCCACCGGTGCGATCTGCAAGACCAAGGGCATCGGCGCGGCGTCGGGCTATAACTGCACGAGCCTGTGGTCACCGAATCCGAACGACCCGTGGGCCGGCTCGGTCAAGCAAACGAACGATCCGAGCGAGCAGCGCACCACCACCAAGTCGCTGTATGCGTTCGATACGATCGAACTCACCAAACGCTGGCAGGCCAATGTCGGCTTGCGCGTCGACGATTACTCGACCGATTTCCGCAACACGGTGGCCAACGGCGGCAAGCGCACCTCGCGCGACGACACGTTGTTCAACTACCAGTTCGGCCTCGTCTTCAAACCGGCTTCGAACGGCAGCGTGTATGCGTCGATCGCAACCTCGTCGACGCCGGCCGGCGCCCTGCTCGGCCAGGGCAGCGAAACGCAATCGTTGACGCCGGGTCGTGGCGGTGTCGGCGCGAACGCGGATCAGCTCGCGCCGGAAAAGAACCGTAGCATTGAACTCGGCACCAAGTGGAATGTGCTGGACAACCACCTCTCGCTGACGGGCGCGCTGTTCCAGATCGATACGACCAACGCCCGTGTCACGCTGCCGAACAACGAATACGCAATGGTCGGCAACAAGCGCGTGCAAGGCTTCGAATTCGGCGTGGCCGGTCAGTTGACGAACAAGTGGCAGGTGTTCGGCGGCTACACGTATATGAAGAGCCAGTTGCGCGACAACGGCAAGACCACCTCGGATAACGGCCACCAGTTCCCGAATACGCCGAAGAACAGCATTAGCCTGTGGACCAACTACGACGTGCTGCCGAAGTTCACGATCGGCGGCGGCGCGTTCTACATGTCGCAGGTATACGGCGATACGGCGAACCTGCGTGCGGTGCCGTCGTACTGGCGTTTCGACGGCGTGGCGACGTACCGCATCAACAAGAAGGTCGATCTGCAACTGAACGTGCAGAACATCTTCAACCGGACGTATTACGACCAGGCGTATCCGGCGCACTACGCGTCGATCGCTGCCGGCCGTTCTGCCTTCCTGACGCTCAACGCACATTACTAAGCACAGGCATGACGGAACAGGTAACGCTGAAGGCGTTGGCGAGCGTGTCGCATGACGAGCTCGCCGCGATTTTCTCCGGGCCGTCGGCCAAAGCTGCCGCGTGGGTGGCGGCGGCCGCGCATAACGGCATCGTCGAAGCGCAGGCGGTGTACGGACAATATCTGCTCGACGGCCATGGCGTGGCACGCAACGCCGAGGAAGCGTTAACCTGGTTCAAGCACGCGGCCCGGCAGGATCATCCGATGGCGATGAACATGTTGGGCCGTTGCTATGAACACGGTTGGGGAACCACCGCGTGCGCGCCGGTAGCGGTCTACTGGTACCGCCTCGCAGCGCAGGCCGGACTCGACTGGGGGATGTACAACTATGCTTCAGCGCTGGCGCTCGGCAATGGTGTGGCGTGCGATCGTGCGCAAGCGTTGGTGTGGTTCCGGCGTGCCGCCGAAATAGGTCACGTTAAGTCGATCAACTTTATCGGCAGCTTTTACGAGGACGGCTGGGAAGTCGATGCGGACGCAAGCATCGCGCTCGACTATTACCGGCGTGCAGCGGTGGGCGGTGACTTCCGCGGCCAGTTCAACTATGCGCGGCTACTGGCTGAACGCGGCGAGATCGATGCCGCGCTGCAATGGTTGCGGCGTGTGCCACACACCGCAACGGCGGCGTTCGTCGAGAAAATGCAAGCGTGGCTGGCCGCTTCGCCGGTGGCCGCATTTCGTGCGCTGGCCAAAGAGATCGATGAAGATATCAACGATGAGGTGCGCGCATGATGCTGCATCTGCAAGGCGTGCTCAGCAAACAACAAGTCGCGCAATGCCGCGAAATCCTCGACGCGGCACCATGGATCGACGGCAATGCGACTTCCGGCGAGCAGTCGGCGCAGGCCAAGCGCAACCAGCAATTGCCCGAAGGCTCCCCCGCCGCGCGCGCGGTTGGCGATGCGATTCAGGACGCGCTCGGCCGCAGTCCGCGCTTCTTTTCCGCCGCGTTGCCGCTGAAAGTCTTTCCGCCACTCTTTAACCGCTATGCAGGCGGCGATGGTTTCGGCACGCACGTGGACAACGCGATCCGCCAGTTGCGCGGCACCGACTTCCGCATCCGCAGCGATCTGTCGGCCACGCTCTTTCTGGCCGAGCCGGAGTCCTACGACGGCGGCGAACTCTGCGTCGAAGACACCTACGGCGTGCATCGCGCGAAGCTACCGGCCGGCGACATGGTGCTCTACCCCGCTTCGAGCCTGCATCACGTGAGCCCGGTGACGCGTGGCGTGCGGGTCGCGTCCTTCTTCTGGATTCAGAGCATGGTGCGCGACGACGGCGAACGCGCCATGCTGTTTCAACTCGACAACGACGTGCAGCGGTTGGCGGCCGAGAAAGGTTCGAACGATGCAACCGTGGTAAGTCTCACCGGCGTCTATCACAATCTGCTGCGCCGCTGGGCCGACGCCTGATCTGGCGGACTCGTCGTCCCACACAAAACAGTCTTTCTTTTTGCACGCAGAAAGAAGGCCCGTCCGCATATTTACTTTCCCGTTCGTTAAGCGCAACGTCCGTGGTTGACGCGCGTCGCTACGTTTCTGGTTGCGCTCGCAAGGATTCGATCCGATTCGCCGTGACTCGATAGCCGGGTCGCAGCGGACCCCGTTGCGCCGCGTCGGCATATCGTTGCATTCGCAACGGCACCGAAATTGCTGAGAACAATGAGTCAGGCCACGATGCTTCGGATGCCAACGTGCGGGTATTCGCGCGTCGATTACCCGCACGTCGGTTACCCGCATGTCGCCAGCCTGCATTGACCTTTCAATGGAGCCAGCAGACCTTCATGTCCACGAAGAACGAACGTCAGGATTCGGGCGACGCGCCCGCCACTACGCCACCCCAACCGTCACGCCGCCGCTTTCTGCAGTCGGCTGCCGCAGCCGCCACTGTCGGCGCGGCGCCGCATCTGCGCGCGCAAACACAAACACCCACCCCGGCCGTGCCGCCTGCGGAGGTCCGTTCACCTGTGCCGGGCCGTCCGGTCACGCTGACGATCAACGGCCGCGCTTACACGCTGCAACTCGAACCGCGCGTGACCTTGCTCGATGCGCTGCGCGAGTACGCGGGCCTGATGGGCACCAAGAAAGGATGCGACCGCGGGCAGTGCGGCGCATGCACGGTGATCGCCGACGGCCGCCGCATCAATTCCTGCCTGACGCTCGCCGTGATGCATGAAGGCGAGAACATCACGACGGTGGAAGGACTCGCCAGCAGCGGCGTGCTGAGTCCGTTGCAGCGCGCCTTCATCGAACACGATGCGTTCAAGTGCGGCTACTGTACGCCCGGGCAGTTGTGTTCCGCGACTGCCCTGCTGAACGAATTCAGCAATGGCACGGCCAGCACCGTGACCACCGATGTCCGCAGCCGGCCTCCACAACTTTCCGACGACGAGATCCGCGAACGCATGAGCGGCAATATCTGTCGCTGCGGAGCGTATGTGAATATCGTCGCGGCGGTGCGCGCCGTGCATGAAGGCGGTAGGCAGAACGTTGCAAACGGAAGTGGCAGTGCCAGCAACGCCAGCAACGGTAGCGATAACCGACACAACGCCTGACGGAGCGACCAGCATGGATGCGATCTCTTACGAACGCGCCGGCGACGTCGCCGGCGCCGTGCGCGCGGCGCAGCAACCGGGTGCGGTGTTCATCGGCGGCGGCACCAATCTGCTCGACCTGATGAAGGGCGGCGTGGCGCGGCCGCTGCGGCTCATCGATATCACGCACATCAGCGGACTCGATACGGTTACCACGCTGCCCAATGGTGGCATCCGCATCGGCGCCTTGGTGCGCAACAGCGATGCCGCCAATCACGCGCTGGTGCGCGAACAATACCCGTTGCTGACGCAAGCATTTCTGGCGGGTGCGTCGTCGCAACTGCGCAATATGGCGACCGTGGGCGGCAATCTGTTACAGCGCACGCGCTGCGGCTACTTTTACGACACCGCCTTCACGCAGTGCAATAAGCGCATACCAGGCAGTGGTTGCGCGGCGCTCGAAGGCCACAATCGCACGCACGCGATTCTCGGTGCGAGTCCGCAATGCATCGCCGTGAACCCGTCGGATATGAGCGTGGCGCTCGCCGCGCTCGACGCCGTCGTGCGCGTGAGCGGACCCATAAGCGGACCCATAAGCGGCCCCGCAGGCGAGCGGACGATTCCGTTTGCTGACTTTCATCGACTTCCCGGTGACCGGCCCGATATCGATACGACTTTGCAGGCGGGCGAGTTGATTACCGCTGTCGATTTACCGCCACCTTTGTTCAGCGCGAACGCCCACTATCTGAAGGTGCGTGACCGGGCCAGTTACGCATTTGCGCTGGTCTCGGTGGCCGCCGCGTTGCAGATGGACGGCGACCACGTGAGAACCGCACGCATCGCGTTGGGCGGCGTCGCGCACAAACCGTGGCGCGCAAGCGCGGCCGAGCAGATGCTCAACGGCCAGCCGCTCACGCAGGCGAGGTTGCATGACGCCGCAGCCGCCGCGCTTCACGATGCCAGGCCGCAGCATGACAATCGTTTCAAGGTGCAGCTCGCGCAACGCGCGATCGTGCGCGCAGTGAATCTGGCCGCGGGCCGCACCGGAGGTGTCGCATGAATCTGATCGGTCAACCGCTCGACCGCATCGACGGTCTGCTGAAAGTCACCGGCGAAGCACGCTACGCCGCCGAGTTCCCCGAGGCGCGGCTCGCGCATGCGGTGCTGGTCACCAGCACGATTGCAAGCGGCACGATTGCGTCGATCGACGCGAGCCGCGCGCAAGCGTTGCCCGGCGTGCTGCTGGTGATGACGTATCAGAACGCGCCGCGCCTGCCGAATGGCGGCAAGCCCGCGTTGGCGTCGCCGGCAGGCAGGCGCCTGTCGCTGCTGCAGGACAATCAGATTCACTACAACAACGAGCCGGTCGCGGTGGTGGTTGCCGATACGCTCGAACATGCCACCGATGCCGCACGTCAACTGCGCATCACTTATCAGAGCAGCGCCGCGGTACTCGATTTCACGCAAGCGAAGCCGAACGGACATGCGCCCGACAAACCGCAAGGCCGCACCACGGACACGCAACGCGGCGACTTCGAGGACGGTATGCGCACGGGCCCAGTCCACGTCGATGCCGTCTACACCACGCCGATCGAGCATCACAACCCGATGGAGCCGCACGCCACGATGGCGCACTGGGACGGCCCGCAACTCACGCTCTACGACTCGACACAAGGCGTGAGCAATGCGGCGCAGGCGGTCGCCAGGACGTTCGGCGTGTCGCCCGGCGACGTGCGTGTGATTTCGCCGTTTATCGGCGGGGGCTTCGGCTGCAAGGGCTCGTCGTGGTCGCACGTATCGTTGTGCGCGATGGCGGCGAAACAGACCGGGCGCCCGGTGCGCCTCGTGCTCGAACGGTCGCAGATGTTCGGCTCTGTCGGCGCGCGGCCGCGTACCGAGCAGCATTTCACGCTTGCCGCGCGGCACGACGGCACGCTGACGGCGATGCGCCATGACAGTGTTTCGAACACGTCGATGTTCGAAGACTGGACCGAGACCTGCTGCATGGTCACGCGCATGTTGTACGCGGTGCCCAATCAGATCACGACGCACCGGATCGTGCCGATGAATCTCGGCACGCCGACCTTCATGCGCGCGCCCGGCGAGACAACCGGCTCGTTCGCGCTCGAATCGGCGATGGACGAACTCGCCGTAGCGTTGAAGATGGACCCGCTCGCGCTGCGTCTGAAGAATTACGCCGAAACCGATCCGCAGGAAAACAAGCCGTGGTCCGGCAAGTCCTTGCGCGAGTGCTATCAGATCGGCTCGCAGAAATTCGGCTGGTCGCGGCGCACCGCCGCTCCACGCTCGATGCGCAACGGCAACACGCTGATCGGCATGGGCATGGCAACCGCCACCTATCCGGCCAACCGCAGCGAAGCCGCAGCCATCGCGCGGATTCTGCCGGACGGCAGCGCCATGGTCGCCTCCGGCACACAGGACCTCGGCACCGGCACCTATACGGTCATGACCCAGGTGGCCGCCGACGCCCTCGGCTTCGCGCCGGAAAACATCCACTTCGCGCTCGGCGATTCGTCGCTGCCAAGAGCGCCGGGGTCGGGCGGCTCGCAATCGGCGGCGAGCGTTTCGCCCGCCGTGCGCGAGGCCGCAAGCCAGGCGCGCAGCCAGTTGATCGCGTTGGCACTCGCCGACGAAGCCTCGCCGGTGCACGACATCGCGCCCGACGACATCACGGTGGAAAACGGCTGGGTCATGAGCCGCTCGCAACCGGCGAAGCGCGATCCGGCAGCGGCGATCATCGCGCGCTCAGGCGGCAAGCCGATCGAAGCCACCGCGACGGTCAAACCCGGCGATGAACGGCAGAAGTACTCGCTTCACTCGTTTGGCGCAGTCTTTGCCGAAGTCCACGTCGATGCGGACCTCGGCACGATTCGCGTGGTGCGAGTGGTCGGCGTCTATGACGTGGGGCGCGTGCTGAACCAGAAAACCGCGCGCAGCCAGATGCTGGGCGGCATCGTGTGGGGCGTGGTAGCGGCGCTCCAGGAGGAGACCTCGCTCGACACGCGCTATGGCCGCTTCACCAACGCGAATCTCGCCGAGTACCACGTGCCGGTGAATGCCGACATCGGTTCGCTCGACATTGCGTTTATCGATCGGCCTGATCCGTACGTCAACTCGCTCGGCGTGCGCGGCATCGGCGAGATCGGCATCACCGGCGTACCGGCGGCCATCGCGAATGCGGTGTATCACGCGACCGGCGTGCGCGCGCGCGATCTGCCGGTGACGCTCGACAAGGTGATGGGGACGATGCGCGCATAACGGCCCATACATTGCCGCTTGCCTGCCGATGCGTTGCATCGCACAATCGGGCACATCCTTCCTATCGGTGCCCGCCCATGGCCTACGCCTCGCTCGCTACTGGCGTGCTGCTCGCCGCCGGCTTCGGCTCCCGCTTCGACCCGGACGGCCTGCACAACAAACTGCTCGCGCAGATGCCCGACGGCACACCCGTCGCGCACGAAGCGGCGCACCGGCTGCTACGGGTTGTCTCGCGCGTGCTGGCCGTGGTGCGGCCGGGCTCGGACGCCCTCGCGCGCCTCCTGAACGACGCCGGCTGCGACGTGGTGTTCGCCGAGAGCGCCAATCGTGGCATGGGTGCGAGTCTCGCCGCCGGCATCGAAGCCAGCGACGACGCCGAGGGCTGGATCGTCGCGCTTGCCGATATGCCGCGCATCGCCACCCCGACGATCGAAGAAGTGGCGCGTGCGCTCGACGGCGGCGCTTCGATCGTCGCGCCGTTTTATCAGGGCCAGCGCGGCCATCCGGTCGGCTTCGGCATCGAGCATCGGGACGCATTGATCGCGCTCGACGGCGACACCGGCGCACGCGCGCTGTTGACCTCGCAGCGGGTAATGCGGCTGGATGTCGACGATCCCGGGATTTTGCGCGACGTGGATACGCCGGAAGATCTGCGCAACGTTTAGCTTGAGCGCGACAGTGCCGTGGACAAACCGGCGCGGGAATTGAATGGTCGAGACCGAACGTAGAGGCTGATCACATGCCTTGTGACACCTGCTGACGGCACATTCTGAGAACGAGCTGCCGAAGCCAACGATGAACCGGGTCATTCTCCAGACGAGGATGCCACAATGGATCGCCGGATCGGCGCCTCCCGCGGCCTTGGGTTTGCGATGGTCGAGCAGTATTTGAAGCGCGGCTATCAGGTCATCGCCACCGGGCGAACTGGATCGACCGACAAACTTCGGCATGTCGCGGAAGCCTCCGCTGGTGCGCTCGAGGTAGAAACTGTCGATATCACGATTCCAGAACAGATCGCAGCGTTGCGCGCCCGCCTTGCAGATCGGCGTATCGATGTGCTCTTTGTGAACGCAGGCGTCGTAAACGATGGTGGTGAAACGATCGCGGACGTCTCGACCGAGGAGTTTGTGCGAGTGATGGTAACGAACTCGCTGAGTCCGATGAGAGTCATTGACGCGTTTCAGGACCTCGTCCCGCCGACTGGAACGATCGGTGTCATGTCGTCGGGGCAAGGCAGCCTCACGAATGCCACCAACGCGAATTACGAAGTCTACCGGGGGAGCAAGGCCGCACTGAATATGTTCATGCGGACCTTCGCAGCGCGCAGCGCCGAGTATCCGCGCAGCCTCCTGCTGATGGCGCCTGGATGGGTCCAGACAGACATGGGTGGTCCTACGGCGCGCTTGACCATCGAGGAAAGCATTCCGAACCTGGTCAATACGATCGAGGCTTATGAAGGGCGCGCCGGCCTGCATTACCTTGACTATCTCGGAAGGGTCGTTCCCTGGTGATGTGCCGCGTAACGCGCAATACCTGTCTGTCTGATTGCGGACATGTCTCTTCCCCTGCTGCAATGATGCGCGCCCGTTGCATCGGCTTGATCCGGCTGACTTGATCCGGGTCGGCGTTTTAGCGCATACTGTACATCCATACAGTATTTTGGCCGCATAGGTACACGCATCTCGATGCGCGCATCCACGGCGCGTCGGCATGAAACGCATTTCGATCGAACCGTCTTTCGCCATATGGCGGCGCGCCGCGCGGGTGCTGCTGCAGCAAGGTGTCGAGCCCTCGCAGATCGAGTGGGTTGAGTCTGAAGGTAAAGCCGGGGCGCCGGGCGTGCTGGCTACTGAGTCCGCCTTCGCCACGGCAGGCGCCTCCGAGACAGGAATCGCCCCTGCCCCTGCCCCAGTCCTCGCCACGCCTGCGATTCCCCGCGAACTGCTCTCCTGGCTGAAAACGGCGGCGTGCTTCCGTGCGCCGGACCGTTGGGCGCTGCTGTACCGCGTCCTATGGCGCTGGACGCGCGGCGAACGCAACGTCCTCGAACTCGACGACCCCGACGGCGCGCTGCTGGATCGACGCATCCGGACTATCGAGCGCGAAACCGAGGATCTGCTGACACTCACCTTGTTCAGACGGCGTGATCCGTCGATGGAGCCGCCCGAATTCGTCGGCTGGTACGAGCCGCATCATGACTTGCTGGAGCGTGCCGCCGAGCGGTTCGCCAAGCGCACGGGCAATTCCACGTGGATGCTGGCCACGCCGCACGGCGCGGTGTTCTGGAACGGCATGCTGCTGCGCATCGACCGGCCACTGGTGGCGGAGTGCGAGCAAGCCGCGCCTGTATTGGAGGTCAACGCCATGACCGGCGAAGCCATCACCAGCACCCCCACGGAAGCGCTCTGGCTCGCGTACTACTGCAGTGCCTTCAATGCCCAGCCGTCGCCGGTGCCGCTGCGCTACTGGAGAAGGCCGCCCGCGGGTCCACCGCTGCCCGCACACCTCGCGCGCGAACGCAGTCGTCTCGGCGCGCAAAGCGCGGCCGTCACCGTTCCGCCCATGCCACCGATCGAGTATTCGGCCGTGACGCCCCCTTTGCGGGAGCCCACTGGCCCCCTCGCCATCTGCCGGCGCTGCGCGTTATGGCGCAACGCGAAGCAGGCGGTTGCGGGCGCCGGGCCCGCGCCTGCCGCGATCATGGTGATTGGCGAGCAACCGGGCGAGCACGAGAACCAGCACGGCGAGCCCTTCACCGGGCCGGCCGGTCAACTGCTGGACACCGTGCTGGCGCGCGCCGGGCTGGAGCGCGAGGCGCTGTATCTGACGTATGCCGTCAAGCATTACAAATGGGAAACGCTCGACCAGCAGCGCGTCCATCGCACACCCGTGTGGCGCGAAATCGAGGCTTGCCAGTACTGGCTGGAAAAAGAACTGGCGCGGGTCGCGCCACGCGTCATCGTCGCACTCGGCGCGACGGCGTTGCAAACACTGACCGGCCCGCACGTCAATCTGTCCGAATACCTCGGGCAAACCATCGCTCACGGCGGCCGCCTGATCGTGCCGACCTGGCATCCGTCGTATGCATTGGGACTGGCCGACGCCACGTTGCGCGACGACGTCATGGCGACCATTGCGGCCGCGTTCAGCCGCGCGGCGGCGCTGGCGGGAAACAGCGCGCCCGTTAAAGGTGAGCATGTTCGGGATAGGCTAGATGCACAACGGTGAGCCTCTGCGGGAACCCACAGCAGAACCGGCCCGCCCAGGCATGCAGTTTGCGTCGATCACACCGGTTACACAAACCGCGCCGATTCCGCCTAAGCTGATGTGACGCCGCCAATCCAGCAAGTTTGTCGCGCGCAATATCGAAGCTTCGAATGCGGCCCGCGCGTTTCGAAACTACCCCATGTCCCATGAGCGAAACCAGTCCACGCCTTTTCATCGTCTCACCCCATTTCGACGACGCCGTCTTCAGTTGCGGCGCATTACTCGCCGCCTATCCTGACGCCGCGGTCTGCACGGTGTTCGCCGCCTCGCCCGAGCACGAAATGCATACCGAATGGGATCAAAAATCGGGTTTTGCGAGCGCCCATCAGGCCGTCCACGCCCGCACGCTCGAAGACAACCTCGCGCTGGAAGTGCTCGACGCGATTCCGCTACGCATGCCGTTTCGCGGCAACCAATACATGGACTCGCCGTCGATCAGCAAATTGGCGGCCGTGCTTGAAGAGACCATCTACCGCACGACCGCGAACACGCTGCTCATGCCGCTCGGCCTGCATCATGACGATCATGTGCTGGTATTCGAAGCCTGCTGCGAAATCCTGCCGCGCCTGTCGCATCTCACGTGGTTTGCCTATGAGGACGCGATCCACCGCCGCACGCCCGGCGTCGTGCAGGCGCGGCTCGCCGACCTCGCGCAACGCGGCATCGTCGCGACGCCGGCCTATCCGAGCGTCGGCCACACGATTGATCTTCCGCGCCGCACGCAGCTCAAACGCGAAGCGGTGAACGCTTACGCAAGCCAGCTACGCGCCTTCGGCGCAGGCAATTACGACGACGTTTTCGCCACCGAACACTACTGGCAATTGAGCGTGGGGCGCCGCAGGAAAAAGTAAGGGGTGCGCGGCGTGCTGGATCGCCTACGCTAGAAGGAAACGGTTGGCGTGTAGGTGGAGTCGACCGCCAGCGGCCGTACCACCCGCTTCCCGTTCGCCTCTCAACTCAAAGGTGATGCAATGAGCTACGACATGCATACCAGCCCGATTCCCGACCCGAACGCCGATCCGAACCGGGACCCGGAAGCCGATCCGCTAGTGCCGCCGTCGCCGGGTCATCACACCGAGGAGCCGCAGCGGCCCGATGGACCGCCGGACAAAGACCCGGTGTGACGCCACGGTGCGCTTGCTACCGGATCGCTACCGGACCATGTCGGCGCGCGCGACTGATCGCGTGCTTTAGCGCGTCAGCTCGCTAAAACCTTGCAGCAGACGGTCGATGTCGGCGGCGTGGATGTTGCCCATCGTCGAGATGCGGAACAGTTCGGCCGACAGCCCGCCTTGACCGGCATAGATGACGAAGCCGCGTGCCTTCAGCGCGTCGTGCAGTTGCGGATACGCCACGCCGTCCGGCAAGCGATACGCGCGCAGCACCACCGACGACTGCTCCGGTGGCAACACGCTGCCGATGCCCCGCTCCGCCAGGCCCGCGCGAGCCTGCTCGGCGAGCGCCGCGTAACGCGCGTGGCGAGCCTGCCAGCCGCCTTCGTCGGCGAGTTCGCGCAGCGCTTCGACCAGCGCGTAATACGCATGGACCGACGGCGTGAACGGCGTATTGCGCTGATCCTGCAAACGCGCGAGGCGCCCGAGGTCCAGGTAGTAGGTGCGACTCGCCGCCTGCGCGAGCGCCGCGCGCCGCACCAGCACGAACGACGCGCCCGGCACGCCATGCAGACACTTGTTCGCGGTCGCCGCAACGGCGTCGAGACTCGCGTCGGCGAAATCGATCGCTTCCGCACCGAAGCTGCTGACGCCATCCACCAGCAAACGCAGACCGCGTTCGCGGCACAGCGCGCCGAGCGCTTGCAGATCGTTCAGACGGCCGGTCGTCGTTTCGTGATGAATCACGGCCACGTGAGTGAACGCTTTGTCCGCGTCGAGGCGTTCGGCGATCTTCGCGAGATCCGGCGCCTGCATCCAGTCGTGTTTCAGCGACTCGTGTGCGATGCCGTATTGCGTGGCGATCTGCGAAATACGTTCGCCGTACACGCCGTTTTCCACGACCAGCAGCTTGCCGTTTTGCGGCACCAGCGCGGCGGTCATGCTTTCGACAGCAGCCGTGCCGGAACCGGTCATCAGCACCGCTTGCCATTCGCCTGCGTCGAGGCCATACAGATCGACCAGACGCGTGCGCGCCTCTTCCTGCAAATCGAAAAACTCGCTTTCGCGGTGGCACAGGTCCGTTTGCAACAGGCTGTTGCGGACGCGTTCGGTGAGCGTCACCGGGCCGGGATTGAGCAGCAGCATCGAGCGCACTCCTTAAGCGGCGCCGATGTGGCGCATAAGGCGCGTCTTCACATCGGGCGGGGTGATAGTGGGACGCGGCAGGCCATCGGGCGTACCACGGCGAATCGCCAGTCGTGCGAAGCGCGGACCATGAGGCGACGGCGCGGTTTCGAACAGCTCGTCGATCACGTTGACGTCGTCGCTTTCGACCGCCGACGCGTAACCGCACGCCGCGGCCACACCCGCAAACGAGACTTGCGACGACACCGTCGCCTGGCCGCCGGTCGAGTCGTGCGCGCCGTTATCGAGCAGCACGTGCGTGAGATTCGACGGGCCGTACGAGCCGAGCGTCGCGAACGCGCCCATGCGCATCAACGCGGCGCCATCGCCGTCGAGCGCGACCACGTGCAGGTCAGGGCGCGCAAGCGCCAGACCCAGCGCGAACGGCGTCACGCAACCCATCGAGCCGACCATGTACAACTGGTTGGGACGGTCGTCGATGGCATAGAGTTCGCGACCGCAGAAGCCGGTCGACGCGAGCACCACCGTCGATTCGAGCGGCGTGTGCGCGATGATTTTCTGCAGCGCGTCGTGACGTGAAGCCAAATCATTCGCCGCGATGTTTTTGAATTGCGAACGCGGCGCGACCGGCACGCGGCGAGCGCCCGTGGCGCCCTCTTTCAACTCGTACGGCGCCACGCTGCCTTTTTGCATCACGAGCGCGTACGGCCGGCCGGTTTCATCCATATGAGCAATCGCGCGATCCAGCGCCGGGCCGATCGCGTCGGCTTCGGTCGGGAAGGTCTCCCACGGAATCTCCATCGTATCGAGCATCGCGGGCGTGACCGGGCCCATCAGCGCGTGCTGCGGTTCGTCCGCGACGCCGGGTTGCCCGCGCCACGTCACGATCAGCAACTGCGGCAGACGGAAGGTCCACGTGAGAGAGGTCAACGGACTCACGGCATTGCCGAGGCCGGAGTTCTGCATCATCGTGATGCCGCGCCGGCCGTTCTGCGCGCCGAGCGTGACGCCCGCGATCAACGCGACCGCATCGCCTTCATTCGCCGCTGAGACGTAATGCAGCGACTCGTCCTGCAACACGTAGTTGATAAACGGCGTCAGATACGAGCACGGCACACCTGCATACCAGTCGAAGCCGCGTTCACGCGCCGCCTCGACGAACTGTGCTGCCTCGATCATTGCGCGGCTCCGCTGGCTGCGCCCTTGCGGTTGTCGGCCGCCGCCGCGAACGGCGCTTGTGCATGTGCGAAATCGCCGGCACGACGGAAGTCGTCCAGATCGTTCACACCGCGCCAGTGGCCATGCACGTATTGCACTTCGATCGATTCACCCGCTTCGATCAGCGCGTTCAGGAGCGTAGGCATATCGAGCGAATCGAAATCGGGGCGCGCCTGCAGTTTGCCGAGGACCGCTTGCAAACGCTCACGCCCCTCGCCGCGCACATTCAGCAGACCGACCCAGCGGCCATGCGGCGTTTGCGAAGCGATGGCCGACGCGGCCTCCAGCCCGCTCGACACATGACGCAGCGTGACCTTGTTGCCGAACAGCCCGCGATCGTCGGCTGCCGAGCACCATGCGAAGTCGCGCACGCTGGCGTTTTCCGCATCGGTCAGCGACGAATCGACCACCACGCTGAACGCGGCTTCGCTCTCGACCAGGTCGCGCAGAATGTAGCTGCGGAACAGCAGATCGCCGTAGGAGATGACCGTATCGCCCGCGAGCTTGTCGACGGCGCAGGCGAGCGACGCCAGCTCGCCGGTTTGCGCGTGACGTTCGTTGACGACCAGCTTGATGCCGGCCGTATCGATCGCATCGGCGCGATAACCGCCGACCACGGTGATGTCGTTGACGCTCTGCTTCTTGAACGCATCGATGAGCCAGCGCAACAGCGGCTTGCCCGCGATCGGCAGCATGACTTTCGGACGATCTTCAGTGACGGCTTCGAGGCCCTTGCCGCGGCTGGCCGCGAGCACGATGGCGGAGCCCGCCGAGCGTCCGCTCGACAGATAGCGGTCTTCGGCTTCCGAGTATTCGTCGGCGTCTTGCAGACGGAAGATTTCGTTGACGGCCGCGATGCTGTCTTCGACGTTGACGAGCGTTTCGCTCGAATGAATTTCCTTGGCGACGGCCTGCATGGCCGAGGTCGCCGCGCGGATCAGATGATTTGCCCAGATAACCGTGCTGATGCCGGCTTCGCGGAACACTTCGGTGGGCGTGCTGTAGTACTTGGTCGGCACGATGACGAGCGGCCCGCGGCCGGCCCACTCGCGCGCGAACTCGAGGATTTCATCGGGACGCGAGAGCTTGCTGTGAATCAGGATCGCGTCGGCGCCGGCTTGCCGATAGGCTTCCGCGCGACGCAGTGCTTCGTCCATGCCCCAGCCGGCAATCAGTGCTTCGACGCGTGCGACGATCGAGAAATTTTCATCCGACTGCGAGTCTTTACCTGCTTTGATCTTGCCGCAGAACTCGTCCATATCGGCGAGCGGCTGCGCTTCGCCGTTGATGAAGCTATTCGTTTTCGGGAATTGCTTGTCTTCGATGCAGACGCCGGCGATGCCGCGTTGTTCGAGCTTGCGCACGAGACGTCGCACGTTGTTGAAGTTACCGTAGCCGGTGTCGCCATCGAGGAGGATGGGGAGATCACTGGCGTCGGCCATGAATTCGAGGTTGTCGACGACTTGCGTCCAACTGGCTTCGTTGTTGTCGCGCACGCCGAATTGGGCGGAGATCGCGAGACCCGAACCCCAGATCGCCTTGAAGCCGGCTTCGCGGACGATACGGGCGGAGAGACCGTTGTGGGCCTCCATCATGAATTCGAGTTCGTTGCTGATGAGCATCTGGCGCAGGCGTGCGCTGCGCGAAGCGGAGATGAAAGCGGGTTCGCGGGCGTTCATTTTTTTGACTCCTGTTGGCGGGCTTATTGGGGCTCTTTTTTGCCCGGCTGGTGCTGGAAAATGGCGACTATAGCTGAAATCGTTTTTATTCGGCGTTGAAGCGGTATTGGGGGTTTTTGATGTTGTTATTAAGTGGGGAAATGTGTTGTTTTTTGCATTTCATGCAATGGCGTTTGGGTTTGGATTTTTTTGGCGTTATGTGGAGGAATGTGATTTGGCCCTGCGGGGCTTGGGGTTTGGGGTGGTTTTTTTGTTTTTCTTATTTGATTTTGATTTTAATTTTTTATATTGTCTTTGCTTATTATGATTCTTTATTAATTAAGTTATTTGGCTATTAGCGTTTGCCCCTGCGCGGGGCAGCGCTTTTGTCCGTGTTCTTATGGCTTTGGCCTTTCCTTGATTTGCTAGTGGTCTATTAGCGTTGCCCCTGTGCGGGGCGGCACCTACTTCTCTTTGCCGGCTGCAAAGAGAAGTAGGCAAGAGAAAGCAGCTCAAACCGCTAATGCTAAGTGGGCGCCGTGGTCTGCTGCGGGTAGTGGTGCATCTGGAATCCGTGTTCTCGCACATTCCGCGTGAGTGACAAAGGACTCATCAGCTCCCACTCCGCACTGCGTGCGTCGCGGACGGGTCTGCATGGGAAACCACCGGCTTCGGTTCCGCGCCGTGGGGGCCGTCGGCTTCGCCTCGGCGACGCGCCTCTGCACTCATAGGCGAAGCCCGCCTCGAATCAAGTTGCGCGATGCCGTAGTGACAATCACAGTTGCAGTTCCAATCACAATCGCGGAGGCGGAGGTGAAGCAATGATGGGCCACGGCCCGGTGGCGAGACGAGGCACCAAAACGTAGCGGGTGGTTTTAAGAAATACGCTTCGGCGCGCGCAGCGCCGCCGGAAGTATGACGCCCTTGTCACTGGCGTATGCAGGGGCACGAACACAGATTCCAGATGCGCCACTACCCGCAGCAGACCACGGGCCCCACTTAGCAGTAGCGGTTTGAGCTGCTTTCTCTTGCCTACTTCTCTTTGCAGCTATGTCTCCGGTCTATACACAGCCGGCAAAGAGAAGTAGGTGCCGCCCCGCACAGGGGCAACGCTAATAGACCACTAACAATTCAAGGAAAGGCCAACACCCCAGGAACACAGACAGCAAGCGCCGCGCAGGCAAAAAACCAATCAAAAGGCCAACGCCGTAGGCAACCAAACACCACCCCCAATTAGTCAGACAAAAACAACGGGTTTCCCCTCCCCTGCGGAGCAAAGCAAAACAAGCCGTAAACACAGTCAGCAACAAGCCACTCGCTGCAAGCGAAAAAGCAAAGAGCGAAAAGCGAAGTGCCCACCCTGACCGACCACCTCGCGAAAGCGAAAGCAAAAGCGAAAGCAAAAAGCCCATTGCTATGACTCTGAACAAAAAACTAGCCTCAATGATCGCGGTCCTCTGGACCGGCCTGATCCTGATCGGCGGCTTCGGCGCATGGCAAAACCGCGCGTCGATGATCTCGGATCGCCGCGATCAACTCGTCGCGCTGATCGACCAGGCCAATCACATCGTCAACCGCTACTACACCCTCGCCCAGCAGCACACGATCACCGAAGACGAAGCCAAAAAGCAGGCGCTCGAAACGATAGCCGCCATGCGCTACGGCAAGGACGGCTATATCTCCGTCAACAACTCGCAATCGGTCATGCTGATGCACCCGATCAAGCCGGAACTGGTCGGCAAGAACATGGCGCAATTCACCGATCCGGCCGGTAATCATCTGTTCATGGATATCGTCACCGCAGGCAATCACGACGGCGGCGGCTATGTCGACTATCTCTGGGCCAAACCCGGCAGCGACAAACCCGTGGCGAAAACCAGCTTCTCGCGCCACTTCGAGCCGTGGGACTGGTATCTCGTCACCGGCATGTACATGGACGACGTGCAGCGCGCGTTCTACGCCAACCTGCTGCGCTGGCTCGTCATCACCCTGACGCTCGGCGCGATCGCCACGACCGTCATGGTGCTGGTGTTGCGCAGCATCCGCCGCACGCTCGGCGGCGACCTCGAAGTCGCGGTCGAAGCGGCTCAACTGATGGCGAGCGGCAACCTCGCCACGCGCGTGCCGCTGCAAGCGAACGACACCGGTGGCAGTCTGTTGCACGCGCTCCACACCATGCAGGCCGGTCTCGTCGATACGGTTTCGCGCGTGCGTCTCGGTACCGACAACATCAATATCGGCGCGACCGAAATCGCCGCCGGCAATACGGATCTGTCGCAACGCACCGAGGAACAGGCTGCGGCGCTCGTCGAAACGGCGTCGAGCATGGATCAGATGACGGTCAACGTGAAGCAGAACGCGGACAGCGCCCTGCAAGCGGCACAACTCGCCGGTCAGGCGGCGGATGTGGCCACGCGCGGCAGCCGCGTCGTCGACGACGTGGTCCGCACGATGGGCGAAATCACCAGCAGCTCGCGGCAGATCGGCGACATCATCGGCGTGATCGACGGCATCGCGTTCCAGACCAACATCCTCGCGCTTAACGCCGCGGTTGAAGCGGCTCGCGCGGGCGAACAGGGTCGCGGTTTCGCGGTGGTCGCCGCGGAAGTGCGCAGCCTCGCGCAGCGCTCGGCCACGGCCGCGAAGGAAATCAAGGCGTTGATCGAAACGTCCACCCATACCGTCGAAGCGGGTGCGTCGCTGGTCGCCAACGCCGGTTCGACCATGGGCGAGATCGTGCAGTCGGTGCGCCGCGTGAACGAAATCCTCGAGGAAATCAGCAACGCGTCGCGCGAACAGAGCGCGGGCATCGAACAGGTCAATCGCGCAGTCGGCGAAATGGATCAGGTTACGCAGCAAAATGCCGCGCTGGTCGAAGAAGCCACCGCCGCAGCCCATTCGCTGAAGGATCAGGTGGGTGTGTTGCGCGAGGCAATCTCGAGCTTCGCTTTGCCGGCCTGAGGCCGCCGGCTCTTTTCAGGCAGCGGGACACGAGCAGAAAAGAGGCGCACAAAAAGAAGGCGCTCAACAGGCAGAGAGCGCCTCTTTAACACGCCGCGTCGGAGTCGACGCATTAATCGAACGAGCCAGCCGCGCGGATTTTCAAGTCCACGCGGCTTTTTTGTGGCCGCCTGAGTTTGCGCCTGTGCATGCGCCGGCTTCGTCTCGCGGCTACGGCTATGCCCGTGTCTGCGACGGCGCCCCGTTCAACGAACGCTTACCCCGCCCGATCCCGCAACGAGGTTAAGCCGAATTTGGCATCGCCGAATTCGGCTTAAGGCATTTTCATCATGATCCGCCGCTTCCGATAATGGCCGCTTTTTCAACGCGCGCCTCGCGGCAAGCTCCCATGTGGGCCTCCCCTCTCGCGAGCGCCGTCCCACCAAGGCTCGCCGTCATGTTGCTCCACCTCCTCTACCTCGTTGCGATCGTCGCCGAAGCCATGTCCGGCGCATTGATGGGCATGCGCCGCGGCATGGACCGCTTCGGCCTGTGCCTCGTCGGCACCGTCACCGCGCTCGGCGGCGGCACAGTGCGCGACGTGCTGCTCGGTCACTATCCCCTTGCATGGATCTCGCATCCAGATTACGTTCTGATTACAATCGGGGCAGCGTCGGTTGCCGCGGCCAGCGCCAAATGGCTGCGCAACTGGCAACGGCTGTTCGTCACGGTCGACGCGATCGGCCTGATCGCGTTCACGGTTATCGGTTGCGACGTCGCAGCGACGCTGGACGTGAGCCCGGCGATCGTCGTGCTGGCCGGCGCGATTACCGGCGTGTGCGGCGGCATGCTGCGCGACCTGCTGTGCAACCAGATGCCGCTCGTGTTGCGTGAGGAGTTGTACGCCAGCATCGCGCTCGGCGCAGGCGCGCTGTACGTCGCACTACAAGCCTGCGACGTGGCGCCGGCGCAGGCTTCCATCGTGGTGCTGGCAGTCGGTTTCGCAGTGCGCATGCTGGCCGTGCGGTTTCGTTGGCAATTCAAGGTATTCACCGCCGCCGATTCCGGCGGCGCAGGCTAATCCCGCTGCACGCCACGCGCGTGTGGCTTTCGCTCGAGGAGCACGCTCGACAGTCACGCGCAACGGGCCACCGGCGTCGCCGGTTTCTCGCCTTCGCACTGCTGTTCGTTATCCGCACCCATGATCCAAAAGAAGAAATCGCAGTCGCACGATCCGTACGCGCCCGTCGCGAAGAACCAGTTGCTGGCCGCGCGCCTGCCCATGTGGCGTTCGAAACTTGTCGTCCTGCTGGTGTTCGGCGCGTTCGCGTCGCTGGCGGCGCGCGCGTTCTGGGTGCAGGTGGTCAATCAGGACTTCTACGTCGATCAGGGGCAAAAGCGCTATCAGCGCACGCTCGAACTCGACGCAACGCGTGGGCGAATCGTCGACCGTAATGGCTCGATGCTCGCCGTCAGCCTCGCGACCTACGAGATCTGGGCCTCGCCCAAGCTGCTCGACGAAGCCTCGTTCGCGCCGCTTTCGAAGCTGCTCGACCTGCCGCTGGCGGAACTGCGCCGGCGTCTGAACGGCGACAAAACCTTCGTGCTGCTCAAGCGCCAGGTGGATGCCGACACCGCCGATCATCTCAACAAACTGGGTCTCGCCGGCATCACGCAGATCGCGGATTCAAAGCGCTTTTATCCCGAAGGCGAATCGGCGGCGCACGTGGTCGGCTTCACGGATATCGAGGACAACGGCCAGGAAGGCGTCGAGCTCGCCGCCAACGAGCAACTGCTCGGCGTGCCGGGCCAGCGCGAAGTGATTCGCGACCGCCTGGGCCGGGTGGTGTCCGAGACCTGGCCGCTCGTGCCCGCGCAGAACGGCGACACCATCCACCTGACGATCGATCGGCGCATCCAGCAACTCGCCTATGCGCAACTGAAGGACGCCATCGCCAAACGTCACGCCGAGGCCGGCAGCGTGGTTGTGCTCGATGCGCGCAACGGCGAGATTCTCGCGCTCGCCAACTATCCGAGCTTCGATCCGAACGACCGCGCGCGGCTCACCGGGCGGCAACTGCGCAATCGCGCGGTCATCGACACCTTCGAGCCGGGCTCGACGATCAAGCCGGTCGTCGTCGCGCTGTCGATCGACGAGGGCAAGGTGCGGCCGCAAAGCATCATCGATACCGCGCCGGGGTGGTACAAGATCGGCCCGGCAGTGATTCACGACACGTCGAATCACGGCGCGATGACCGTCGCCGAAGCCGTGCAGAAGTCGAGCAATATCGCGCTCGCCAAGCTCGCCCTGAATCTGCCCGCTGAAAAGATCTGGAACAAGTATCAGGAGTACGGGCTTGGGTTGAGGCCCGAGCTGACCTTTCCGGGCGTCGCGTCGGGCAAGGTGCGTCCGTACAAACGCTGGCGTCCGATCGAACAGGCGACTATGGCGTATGGCTACGGCCTGTCCACTTCGCTACTGCAGATCGCGCAGGTCTATACCGCCTATGCCGGCGACGGCACCATGCATCACGTGAGTCTGTTGCGGACAGACAAAAACGCGGACGGGACCGCGAGCGCGAGTAGCGCGACGCAGGCCATGGATAAGGGCCATGCAGTCACAACGCCCGCCACCGCGCGCGCGATCCGTTCGATGCTTGAAATGGCCACCGGCGCTGGCGGCACAGGGCGCGCTGCGGCGGTGGAAGGCTACCGGATCGGCGGCAAAACCGGCACGGCGCGTAAGCAGGTCGGCGCGACTTACGCGAAAAACCGTTACCGCGCGCTGTTTGTCGGCATGGCGCCGATGAGCGACCCGCGGCTGATCGTCGCCGTGATGATCGACGACCCGGCCGGCAAGGCGTTCTATGGTGGGACGGTGGCCGGGCCGGTGTTCGGCGCGGTAACGGGTGGAGCGCTGCAATTGCTGGGGGTGCCGCCGGATGCGTGAGGAGAACCCGCTGCTCCGTGAAACGCGCCGCGCCGTTCCAGCCGCGACGGTTAGCGTGGCGCGTTATCGCTGCCCGCTTTCGCCAAGGCCTCGATGCGGTTACGGCCATTGCGTTTGGCCTGATACATCGCCCGATCGGCTTCTTCCATCATCGCGTGGCCGAGCGCGGGCGCGTCGGCTGGTGCACCCGTAATCGTGCGCGCCGCCACGCCGATCGACACGGTCAACGCGATGCGTTCGCCATGGTCGTCCTGCAAATCCAGCCTTTCGACAGCCAGCCGCACGCGCTCGGCGACCGTCAGCGCATCGGCCCGATCGCCTTGCAGCAGCGCGGTGAACTCTTCGCCGCCGTAGCGCGCCACGGTGTCGCCCAAGCGCACCTGCTGCCGCACGCACGCCGCCACTGCCGCCAGCGCGCGGTCGCCGGTCTGATGGCCGTAGGTGTCGTTGATCCGCTTGAAGCTGTCGATATCGATGAAAAGACACGCGACCGGCACGCCATACCGGACCGCGCGCATGATTTCCTCGCGCAGCCGTTCATCGAAGTAGCGGCGATTGGCGAGGCCGGTCAGCGAATCGGTCATACCGAGTTGCTTGAGCCGCTCACGATGCGCGACATTGTCGAGACTCGCCGTGACGATGCTCGCAAAGCGCTCCAGAATATCCGTAGCCATGCCTTCAGCGAAACGCGCCGGGTCGTCGCTGCACAGGCATAGATAGCCGCTGACGGTGTCGCCTGCGGCAAGGGGCAGCAAGATCGCGCTCGCCGGCGTGTCGGCGTCGCCGAAGAATGCGCGGCGCACCGTTTCATCCAGTTGGCCAAGCTTGCCCAGCCATGGCCGTCCCTCGTCGCACAAACCTTGGGCCGCAAGCCCTCCTTCGCGTGAAATTCTCAGATTGGTCTGGTCGAGCGCATCCAGAGCGCCCGGATCGAGCAGTTCGAGCAGCATCGGCGCGCGGTCGTCGAGCCACAATGTCACGCTCGCCAACGAGAACTCCTTCGGCAGATGGCTGAACAGCGTGTCGAGAAACGACGCGAAATCCTGCGCGCCGATCAACCTCAACTCGACGTTCTGGAAGCGGCGCAGCGTGCGCTCGTTGTGCTGCACGGTATCGACGAGCGAGCGCAGTCGGTCTGAAAGCGGCGTTTGAGCGAGATTCGTCACGTTATTGATGCGGGCCCGGAGGCGAAGCGGGGTCGGCGGCCCCAACCGCTGTAATAACGGCCAATTCCGCGAGGTCTTGAGGGTTGGATCGCCAGGTACGCAAATCAGCGCTTTAACGGGGCGATCAGGCAGAGGAATCAAGCGCGGGAATTTTGAGCGTGATCTTAAGTTTGGCTTAATTCTTACCTGTAACTATGGCATCCAACATCCCCTGTTGAGCCGCCAGAACATCGGCGGCGCTTTTTTTCTCAAGGGATGTCGCCGACGCGCCGATAGATGGACAGCATGCCTGCGAAGAAGGAGTCAAACGATGGTGGAAGACACGGTATTCGAGCATTTGCGCGCGATGCCCGGCAACGAATGGGTGCGCCAGATCCACTCGTGCAAGGTCTCGGATCCCTTGCAGCCCCCTTGGGGACGCTCGTACAGACTCGTCGAATGGACCATGAAGCACACCCCCGAATCGAGCCGCCGCGTGGTGCCGGCGGAAAGCACGCCACTCGAAATCGCACAGGCGGTTGTGTCGCACATTCCGGGGCGCCGCTTCTGCCAGCACGGCGACGATTAATCCCGTTGCCGGCAACCTGCCCTCAGTTTTTCGCGCTCTTCGCCATTTCTTCCTCAAACAGGGCGAATTCCTCCCCTGCGGCCTTTGCGACACTCGGCCGCTGCATCAACCGCTTGTAGTAAGCCGCCACCGCCGGCCATTGCGACAGATCGATGCCGCCATGCGACGCCCAGTTCAGCACGGTGACCAGATACGCGTCGCCCACGCTGAACGCGTCGAGCAGATACTCGCTTTGCGCCAGATGATCCTGCAGAACGCCTAGCCGCAACGCGGCCTTGTCGCGCGCATAGCGCTTCACATCTTCGGGCGCGCGCGCATCGAGCAGCGGCACGAACACCGCCTTGTGCAACTCCGTACTGATAAAACCCAGCCATTGCTGCAAGCGCGCGCGCTGTGCCGTGCCCGCGGCAGGCGCGAGCCGTGCGGCCGGAAAATGATCGGCCACATACGGCAGGATCGCCGTGTTTTCGGTCAACAGCCAGCCTTCGTCCGTACGCAGCACCGGCACCTGCCCGAGCGGACTGATCGGATAGAAGTCCGAGCCGTCCGACAACTGTTTCGACTTCGTGTCGACCTGAATGAACCCAGCCTGCGCCCCCGCCTCGTACAACGCGATTCGGGTGGCCAGTGAACAAGCGAGCGGCGAGAAGTACAGATCCATGGGGAATCCCCTGTCGTTGGTGTTTTTGTACTATATTGCATATAAATCACTTCCGCCATATTTTTATGCAGACCAGTACAAAAAAAGAGGTCCGCCCGCGCGGCCGTCCGCGTGCCTATGATTCCGACCAGGCGCTCGCCGATGCAAGAGACGTGTTCTGGCGCAGCGGCTATGCGGGCACCTCGCTGGATCAACTGAGCACCGCGACCGGTATGAACCGCCCGAGTCTGTACGGTGCATTCGGCGACAAACATGCGTTGTATCTGACCACGCTCGAACGTTATATCGAGGCCGGCCGGCTCGCGATGGTTCATGCACTCGACGAAGAACTGCCATTGCCGCAGGCCCTGCTGCGCGTTTATGACGGCGCGCTCGCGTGGTACTTGCCCGCCGACGGCGATCCGCTCGGCTGCTTCATGATCGGCACGGCCGCGGTCGAAGCGGTGGATGACGCCGAAGTCCGCGCAGCGCTTGCCGAAGGACTGCGCACCTACGACAAGGCCTTCGAGAAACGCTTCAAGCTGGCGCAGGCCGCAGGCGAACTGGCCGCCGATGCGCAACCGCCTCTTCTCGCAAAGATCGCATCGGCGATTTTGCACAGCCTCGCGTTACGCGCCCGCGCAGGCGATTCGCGCGCGTCGCTGCGGGCGACGGCGGTTGCAGGGGTGGCGTTGATATGTGGCAATGCGGGCGCGTTACCTGTGCCGGCAGCGGGCAAAACCACAGCGAAGGGACGTGGACGCTAGGCGGAAGGGGTTCGCTCGCGTCGTTCGGTTTCCGTTCAGATCACGGGCGGCCGAGGGTAGCCGGGCCTTTGCAATGCTTGACAGTCACGGCGAACGTTTATGCCTATGATGCGTTGATTCGCCCGACACGTCATGGTTTCGACATGAACTATCCGTACGACGTACTGACCGCTGCCTGTCTTTTCATCATCGTGATCTCCAGCTCCATCATGCTCGCGCTCACCTGAGCGAGCGTTGTAACGCCCCCTGCTGTAGGGGCTGCGAGCAGGTCAACGCGCGCTACGCGGTTCCGTAAAAAGACAGGATATACTGTACATATATACAGTACTTTTAGTCTGAACAATGCGCCTCCCTCCCTTCGAACCTCCCACGCTCGCCGAACTGCGCGCCTGGTGGCGCGCGCGCGACGAGCAGGCCATCCAGCGCCTCATCCTCGAGATTCAACGGCAGCGGCTCACGCTGCTGGAGTTGCGCAACCTGATCGACAGCGGCGTCCAGCAGGCGCGCGCCGCCGACCGCACGCTGGTCGAACGCGGCGAACCATTAATGACGTTACGCATACGGATCGCGCAGGAAGTGCTGCGCGTGGGTGATATCGACGATACGCGGCAGATGAGCCGCGCCGAACAGGAAAAGCTCGCCGTGCGCACCGAGGGCCAGATGGAATACGCGCGCGAAGGCCGCCTGAGGCGGCAGCGCCGGAATATCTAGTTCGAGTGTCGCAGCGTGTTTCCGCGCACTCGAACGAAAAACGGTGCGCGGCCCGGGTCAATGCCGCAGGGTCAGCGCGTTTGCGTGGCGACGCGCAGACCGAGCGAAATGAACAGCACGCCGATGATCTTGTTTTGCCAGCGGCCAAGCCATGTCAGGCGCTTGACGAGTTTGCCCAACGGACGAATCGTCAGCACGATCAGCGTTGTATAAAGCGCGCTCATGCCGACGAAGATCAGTCCGAGCGTCGTGAACTGCAGGAACGAAGAACCGTGCTCGGGACGAACGAACTGCGGCAGGAACGCGAGGAAAAACAGCGCGGTCTTGGGATTCAACACTTCGGCAGGGATCGCCTGAAAGAAGGCCTTGGAAGCGGACACCGGCGCGACTGCCGGCACATGCGCGCTCGCCTGCTGTTCGCGCAAGGCGCGAATGCCAAGATAGACGAGATAGGCGGCGCCGACGAATTTCACGGCATTGAAGGCGAGTGCCGACGTCATCAGCAAGGCCGACAGGCCAATCGATGCAGCTAACGTGTGGATGAAATCGCCAACGGCGATGCCCAGACCGGTGAGTATGCCGGCCTTGCGCCCACCATGCACCGTGCGGGTCAAAACCAGCAGCACGGCCGGACCGGGAATCAGAAAGAGCCCTAGTACAACGGCAACGAAGGTTCCTAGCGTAGAAAGATCAAGCATGTCGTCTCCTGGGTGGCGCGCCCGGTTCAGCGGACAGGCGCGCGTTCAGCGGACGATTGTAGATCGTTCGGCGATTCCCCGCCGACGATCCGTTACCATTGCGGGCACAGGGCCGCATACGCTCCAAATGCGGCCCGCATTTTTTCATCCACTGAAGTCTTTGCCTTGCCCACCTACACCTTGCCCGCGCCGCTCTCCGCGGAACTCGAGATTCGCAAGAGCCGTTTCATCGCGCACGCGATACCGGTCGCCGACCGCGACGCCGCGATGGCCGAGTTGCGGCGTCTGCGCGACGAGCATCCCGGCGCGACGCATGTCTGCTGGGCGCTGCTGGCAGGTGGCCAGTCAGGCATGTCCGACGACGGTGAGCCGTCCGGCACCGCGGGCCGGCCGATTCTCGAAGTGCTGCGGCATCATGATCTGGACGGCGTGCTGGCGGCCGTCGTGCGGTATTACGGCGGCGTGAAGCTGGGCGCCGGCGGGTTGGTGCGAGCGTATACCGACGCGATTGCCTCGGTTCTATTGGACGCGCCGCGGGTGGAGAGGGTTGCCCAGGTAACGCTGATCGTCGAAGTGGGCTATGCCGATGAAGCTAAGGTGCGCAGATGGATCGAGGCTGAAGGTTACGGACTTGTGGACAGTGCCTACGGGATGCTGGTGAAGATGACTGTCCGCCTGCCCGTCAATGCGGTAGATGATGCCCGGCTAGCTCTGGTGGATATGACCCAGGGGAAAGCTGGGTTTTTTTGATCACGTTGCCCTCCGAGCGGGGCTGCTTCAATCGCTCGAGAATTCCCGACCCTGATCCAGGTAATGACCCAACTAAGGACCCAACTAAGAAGATGCACGGGATCGGCTCGCTGTTACCATGCTGCTCTGTACCGGAATGACTCCACTTAAAAGGCAATTCCTCTGACCTCGACCGCCGCTTTTTCCAGCACAGCGCCCGAGTCGCCGCAACAGAGTCAGTCTCTGCGGCCGTCGCTCGGTCCCATGCGTCCGGCCCTGAGATCCGCTGTGCTCAAGGGTTGCGGCGTCGTCGCACTGCCGTTGATGCTGTCCGCCTGCTCCTGGTCGTGGTTCGGCCTGAATTGCGCACCGCGCGCAGCCGCCCATCCAACCGGCTGGCTCAGCGTCGCGCCCGCCAGCGATTTCGCCTACATGCCGGCTCGCAACGGCCAGGTTTCGCCGAACCGGATCGAAAACACGGCGATGACCGGCATCGTGCTAAAAAGCGATATCAACGAGGCCGTGCGCAACAGCATTGCCAGCAGCTTGCAGGTCGCGGGCTTTCATCTCACCGAAGACAGGAAGGTGCTGAGCGGCAGCATCGAGAAGTTCACGGTGGACGACGCGCGGTCGCCGGCGTTCTGGACGCTGAAAATGCGCTACATCGTGACCGATGCCGCGACCCAGAAGGTTGTGTTCTCAACCACCAAGACGGTCCGGCAGAAATCGCCTAAATTCACGAGCAATACCATCGCCATCGAAGACACGGTCAAGCTGAGCGTCGAAGCGTTGATCAGCGACCCAGGCTTCGTTAATTCGGTGAATTAAGCGGACGGACTGAATCGGCGCCATCCGCCGATTCGCTACAATCGGGAAATATCGAGGGAAACGCGAAAATCGCGCAGAATCGAAGCGCCGCTGGCGCCTGCCGCCTCGCGTGCCCGATTCGGCAACCCTGCCCCCTTCCCCGTGCGAGCCGTCATGTCTATCACCACCTGGCTGTTCTTCCTGCCCGCCTGCTTCGCGATCAACCTCGCGCCCGGCCCGAACAATCTTCTATCGATCAACGTTGCTGCGCGTCACGGCTTCATGACAGCTTTCGTCGGCGGCACCGGCCGGCTGGTCGCGTTCGCGTTGATGCTGGTGTTGGCTGCGACCGGCCTTGCCGTCGTGCTGCACGCATCCGAGTGGTTCTTTCTCGCGATTAAACTGGCCGGCGCCGCGTATCTGATCTGGCTTGCCATTCAGTTGTGGCGCAGCGACGCGCCCGCTATCGATACGATCCAGCAGGACGACGCGTCGCTCTGGCGGATTGCGCGGCAGGAGTGTCTCGTGGCCGCGGGCAATCCGAAGGCAATTCTGGTTTTCACCGCCTTTTTGCCGCAGTTCGTCGATATCGCCAAACCGATGCTGCCGCAGTTCGCGGTACTCGGCGCGAGCTTTCTGGTCCTCGAATGGGTGGCGATCGCGCTGTATTCGTGGGCCGGGATGCACCTTGGCAAGTGGCTCGTTCGCGCCAAGGTTCGCCGGTGGTTCAATCGCTGCTGCGGGACGTTTCTGGCGGCTATCGGCGTGAGCTTTCTGCTGGTTCGGCGGACATAAAGCGCTTGAACTCAAAGCTTGATATTCAGCTTTCCGAATTATCTGTCCAGCAACACCTCGGCTGTACGACGCCTTCTAGCTCCGTTGAAACCCGAGTGGCAGTCGGCCTGTTCCTGCAACCATAAACAATAGCTAATGCACGATCGCAGAAACTTTAACTGTCAGTAATCGTCCTGCACCCTTATGCTCGAAGAATGACCCGCCGCCTCGGCAGAACCATGCGCGGCATCGGACAAGCGACTTCTCATAGTCATAGGGGCGGCATCATGAAGATCTGTATCTTCGGAGCAGGAGCGATTGGCGGTTTGATGGGCGTGCAACTGGCGCGTGCCGGCGCGGATGTGAGTTTCGTCGCGCGCGGCGCGCATCTTGCTGCAATGCGCGAACACGGCGCGCGCCTGATCATGGACGGCGAGACGATCAGCACGCCGGTACGCTGCACGTCCGACCCGCGCGAACTCGGCGTGCAAGACTTCGTGATCATCACGCTGAAGGCGCACTCGCTGCCCGGCGTAGTCGACGCGATGCAGCCGCTCCTCGGCAAGCACACGGCCATCGTTACCGGCGTCAACGGCATTCCCTACTGGTACTTTTATCAGCACGGCGGAAAATTCGCCGGCACGCGCCTCGCCAGCATCGACCCGGACGGCAGCCAATGGACCAAACTCGGACCAGAACGCGCGATCGGCTGCGTGCTGTATCCCGCTGCGGAGATCGTCGAGCCGGGCGTCATCAAGCACGTGTACGGCAAGAAATTCCCGATCGGCGAGCCGAGCGGCGAACGCACGCCGCGCATTCAGCAGTTGCACGAGATCATGCAGGCAGCAGGATTCGACGCACCGATTCGCGACAATATCCGTGACGAAATCTGGCTTAAGCTGTGGGGCAACCTTTGCTTCAATCCGATCAGCGCATTGACCCACGCCACGCTCGACATCCTCACCAGCGACCCCGGCACGCGTGCGGTATCACGCACGATGATGCTGGAAGCCAAGCGCATTGCGGATCAGTTCGGCGTGCATTTTCGCGTGGATGTGGAAAAACGCATCGACGGTGCGGGTGCGGTCGGCGCGCATAAGACCTCGACGCTGGTCGATCTGGAGAATCGCCGTCCGATGGAGATCGATCCGCTACTGACGGTGGTGCAGGAAATGGGCCGTCTCGTTGCCGAGCCCACGCCGACTATCGACGTCGTGCTCGCCCTCATCAAGCTGCGCGAACGGATGGCATTGCAGGGCGACTGAGATTGAGCGCCAACGCACGCTGCAGCTAACCCCTCTCACAAGCTTCAGAAAAGGATCGAAAGCCACGCGTTCGATCCTTTTTTACATCGCTATTGATCGATCGCGAGCCACACTGCCTTGGGCTCGGTGAAGTTTTCAATCGCCACGTCGCCGTGCTCGCGGCCAAAGCCCGAATCGCCGGAGCCGCCCCAAGGCAAGCGCACATCGGTATAGCCGTAGGTGTTGATCCACACGGTGCCCGCCTTCAGGTCACGCGCGACCCGATGCACGCGACCGATATCCGCGCTCCATACGCCGGCCGCGAGGCTATACAACGTGCCGTTGGCGATACGAATCGCATCGGCTTCGTCATTGAAGCGAATCACGCTGGCCACCGGGCCGAAGATCTCCTCCTGCGAAATGCGCATTTCATGCTCGACGTTGGCGAACACCGTCGGCTCGACGAAGAAGCCGCGCTCGCCCACGCGCACGCCGCCGGTCACGAGCGATGCCCCCTCGGAGCGCCCTGTCTCGACATAGCCGAGCACGGTTTTCATCTGCGCCGCGGAGATAAGCGGCCCCATCGACGTTTCACGCGCCGCCGGATCGCCGACCTTGATCGCCTTCGCACGTGCGGCGAGACGCTCGACCACTTCGTCGTAGACGTCACGGTGAGCCAGAATGCGCGAGCCTGCCGAACATACCTGGCCGGTGTTGAAGAAAATCCCCGACGCCGCGGCTCGCACCGCATTGTCGAGATTCGCATCCGGGAAGATCAGGTTCGCCGACTTGCCGCCGAGCTCGAGCGTGACGCGCTTGAAGTTGCCGGCCGCGCCCTGCAGAATGCCGCGCCCCACGGAAGGCGAGCCCGTGAAGGTCACCTTGTCGATGCCGGGATGCGCCACCAGCGCATCGCCGACCACCCGCCCCTTGCCGGTGACGATGTTCAGTACTCCCGGCGGCACACCCGCCTCGAGCGCGAGTTCGCCGAGGCGCAACGCGGTCAGCGGCGTAATCTCCGCAGGCTTGACGATCAGCGTGCAACCGCATGCCAGCGCGGGCGCGATTTTCCACATGCCGATCATCAGCGGGAAATTCCACGGCACGATCGCGGCGACCACGCCGACCGGCTCGCGCAGCGTGTACGTCAAGGCATCGGGACGTACCGGCACCACCTGCCCATTGATCTTGTCGCACCAGCCTGCGTAGTATTCGAGCGTATCGATCGCCGCAGGAATATCCTGGCGCATCACCGCCGAGATGGGTTTGCCGGCGTCGAGGCTTTCGAGCGCCGCGAGTTCATCCAGATTCGCGCGCATCAGGCCGGCGAGACGCATCAGAATACGACCCCGTTCAGCTGCCCGTATCGCGTTCCACACTTTCAACGCGGCGCGCGCCGCGTGCACCGCGGTATCGACATCGGCTGCACTGCCTTGTGCAACCAGCGCAATCGGCTCTTCGGTCGCCGGGTTGATGTCGATGGAATATTCGCCGGTGCCAGGCGGCAAACGCTTGCCGTCGATCAGCAAATCATGGCGCCTGAGGTCGATTTCGGTTTCCATCATGAAGCTCCTTGCTTGGGATGTTGCGTGGGCTGACCGGCAGCGGATCGGCCGGCGCCGCGCCAGAGGCAGGCGAAGCCACACCGGCGAGCGCGGCAAACTGCGCCCAGGCCGCTGCGGCGTTGGGTCTGAGGGAGCGATTGCGGCGATGCACGAGCAGCGTCGTCAGATTTATCTCGGGAACCAGCGGCCTGCTCACCAGTGACGCGCCGGGCGCGGGCCAATGTCCATCGACGGGTAAAACGCCGACGCCAAGGCCCAATTCGACCATGCGCGACACTGCCGCAACATGGCCGAGTTCCTGCACGGGCCGTCGCTTCAGGCCGTGCGAATTGAAGGCAAGATCGAGCGCGGCGCGCACACCCGCGTCGGCATTCAACGTGACGAGCGCCCACTCGTGTAATGCATGCCATGCGACGCTGGCTTGCCGCGCGAGCGGATGCGCGGATGGCATCACCACATGCAGCGGCGTCGTGAACACCACTTGCGCGTGCAACTGATCGCCGGCCAGGGGTTCCGCCACGGAGACCACGCCGAAGTCCACCTCCCCCTGCTCGACGCTCGCGAGCACGCTGCTTTGCGATTGATCCTTGACGGACACGTTCAGCTCGGGAAACGCTGACGCGCAACGCGCCAGCCCCTGCGCCACCCAACTCGACGACAACACGGGATTGCTCGCCAGCACGACCACGCCAGTGTGTCCGTCGTAAGCGGCACGCTCCTCGCGCAGCGTCAATTCGATTTCGTCGAGCAGGCGGCCGATTCTGCGCTCGAGACTCGCGCCCGCATGAGTCAGTTCTACCTGCCGCGTGGTGCGGTCGAACAGCTTCAATTCAACGGCGTCTTCAAGTTCGCGCACGCAACGGCTCACCGCCGACTGCGTCAGATCGAACTCGCGCGCCGCGCGCGTAAAGCTCCGTTCCCGCGCGACGGCGACAAACACCTTGAGTTGCTGCAGCGAAACATTCATAACGTTACTGCCGGGTGTGGATGGGTCACCCTATTCCCCCGATTGCTCAGGCCAGTGGCTAAGCCGCGAGGCCTTGCTGCCGGCGACGGCCAGCACACCCTGGGGCTCGTTGTGCGCCTCGATCCAGCGCGAACGCATTGGCGCAAGAATGAACTTCGCCGAGATGCCCGCGACAATCGTGACGACGGCGGAAACGATAAACACGAGACTCCAGCCGCCTGTGGCCGACAGTACCGAAGCAATCGGCACGAGCAGCGAGGCCGTGCCCTTCGCGGTGTACAACGTGCCCGCATTGGCCGCCGCATACTTGCTGCCGAAGGTATCGGCGCAAATCGCCGGGAAGATCGAGAAAATTTCGCCCCAGAACAGGAAGATCAACGCGGCGAACGTCATGAACGCATACGGGTTGGTGCCGTACTGCATGAGGCCGAGCAATGCGAGGCCCTCGCCGATGAAGATCACGAACATCGTGTTCTCACGGCCGAGTTTGTCGGAGATGAAACCGCACAGCGGACGGGTGAAGCCGTTGCAGATATTGTCGATGGAAAGCGTGGCCGTGAGCAGTGGCAGGGTCATGCCGAAGATCGTCATAGGAATGCGTGCGAGCCCCCAGTCTTTGGCGATCGGACCGATTTGCGCGGTCGCCATCAGGCCGCCCGCCGCCACCGCGACAAACGACACGTAGATCACCCAGAACACCGGCGTCTTGATCATCTGCCCCGGCGTGTAATCGACCTTGGTGACCGCGAACTTCTTCTTCGGTGCGGCTTGCTGGCGCAAGTTTGGCTTCTTCAACAGCAGCGCGAGCAAAAGTATGCTGACGCCCTGCAGAATGCCGAAGAAAAAGAAGGTGTGCTCGTAGCCCGAGCGCGTGATCATGTTGGCGATCGGAATGACCGTGACGGCCGCGCCCGCGCCAAAACCTGCAGCAGTCAAACCGGCCGCAAGACCCCGGCGATCCGGAAACCACTTCAACGCGTTGCCGACACAGGTACCGTACACGCCGCCTGCGCCGATCCCGGCAATGACCGCCGACACATACAGCATCGGCAAGGTCGTCGCATACGAATTGATGACCCACGCGAGGCCGGCGCATACCGCACCGCCGGCAACCACGGGGCGCGGTCCGAACTTGTCGACCAGCCAGCCCTCCACCGGCACGAGCCACGTTTCTGTGAGGATGAAAATAGCGAACGCGAGCTGAATGGAAGCTTCACCCCAGTGATGCCGCGAATTCATCGGCGTGACGAACAACGTCCATGCGTATTGCAGATTGGCCACCAATGCCATGCACATCATGCCGATGACGAGCTGCCACCAGCGGTTCGCCCAGAATGCGCGAGTCGTGGTCTGTCGAGTGATATCGTCCATGAGCCTTGTCTCCGCTATTTATTGAGTGCGGCCGGCCGTCACGCCGCACTGTATGCGTCTCACCTTATGCTTATGACCCGAACAGCCTTGCCATTCGGGAATATTTAATATTTGCGTCTTTAATTCGAATTCTTTAAGGCCTGTTCCTGCCTGAATCATCGTTTTTCAGACGATTTCTTTATTCCGATCAATTAAGTATCGGCACTGCATCGACGTTGCGCCGCTTCCCCTGCCACGCCTCGAATCCAAGCGTTAACCCGAGTACTGTGCCGAGTGCCGCACCGTCAATTCCGCTCCTTATGCAGCCCCATGCTAGGGTCATTGCTGAATAACTAATAATTAAAGTTTGTTATTATGTCGATTCATATTTGCTTATACATCGGCCATGACGATGCGCAATGCGACTCTGCGGCAATTGAAGGTCTTTGAAACGGTAGCGCGCCACCTCAGCTTCTCGCGAGCCGCGGAAGAATTGCATCTGACGCAGCCCGCCGTCTCCACTCAGGTGCGGCAACTCGAGGAACACGCGGGGCTGCCGCTGTTCGAGCAGCTCGGCAAAAAAATCTATCTGACGCCGGCCGGCACCGAGATGCTTCACTACAGCCGCGCGATCATTCAGCAGTTCCACGAAGTCGACGAGGCGATGAGTCAGCTCAAGGGCGTCTCCGGCGGCAAGCTGAACGTCGCGGTGATCAGCGCCGGCGACTACTTTTTCCCGCGCCTGCTGGCCGAATTCACGCAGCGTTACGCGGGGGTCGTGCTCAATCTCGCCGTGCACAATCGCGCAGAACTGTTGCATCAACTCGCGACCAACCAGACCGATCTCGCGGTGATGGTGCGGCCGCCGCACGAAACCGACGCGACCAACGAACCGTTCGCGCCGCACCCTTATGTGATCGTGGCGGCGCCCACGCATCCGCTCGCGCACAAACGCAACATCAAGATGAGTCAGTTGGCGAGCGAGGCCTTCATCGTGCGCGAACGCGGCTCGGACACCTGGAATTCGATGGAAGAAGGCTTCGCCGGCCGTCTCTCCAATCTCAAGATCGCGATGGAGATCAAGAGCACCGAGACGATCAAACAGGCCGTGATCGCCGGCATGGGCATCGCGTTCCTGTCCGCGCATACGATCAGTCTCGAGTTGCAGCTCGGCCATCTGGTCGTGCTCGACGTCGAGAGCTTTCCTGTCATGCTCAACTGGTACGTCGTACATCGGAAGAACAAGCGCCTGCCACCGGTTGCAGTCGCCTTCAAACGCTTCCTGATGGAGGAAGGCGCGGGTCTCATCGAGAAGATCACGCGCGTGAAGGAATTGAGCGTCTATAAACAGTAGGCTATGGAAAGCCAATGAAACTTTAACTATTGCGGATTGATCAGTATTCCTATGCTGCAAGTGAGTTTCCTTACTTGTCAGCCCTGGAGGCCGATCATGAACCACGCTGCGGTTGAGTCTCACGCCAGCACACGTACTACACGCGCCACCGCGAACAATCCGGACGACGCCCATCTGAGCGCGTTCAACGCGGCCTTCAGCGACCTTGGCCTGCGGTTCCGCTGGGACCAGGCCACACTCGATGTGCTGAAGGAATTCAACAGCGAAGCGGCGCGCATCACCGCCTACATCGAGCGATTTCACGCGCATCTTCACAGCGCGTACGACGCCGAGTTTCTTGCCCAGATGATCCTGAGCAAGAAAGCCAGGTACTACAGCGAATTCGCGGCGACCGGCGAATAAGGGCTTCGGCAGGACGATTCCGCCGTTCGCTCTGCTCGCCGCCCGACGCGTCGGTGTATTCATCTTTGACGGCACATCGCGCGGTGGGTGGCGCGTTGGCGGACAGACCCGCGTTTTTGTACGCTCACCGTCCCAGTGTCATGCCAGCCGCGACGGTGCCGGTATGCTGCCGCGCGCACCATGCCGGGCGTTATCTCGCGCAGCGCCCACGCCTGCTCTTCGCCGCCATGCCATTCGATGCGCGCCAGCAACCCGCGCCGCTCCAGCGCAAATCCATCGCAACGTCCGGCAAACGCATGGCAGTGTGAATCGCGATCGTTCGTCGAGTACTCGCGGCTTGTCATCAGATGCGTACCGAGCGCAACGGCCAGCACACTCATCGCAAGCAGTGCAGCGAGCCCGAACGGCTGCGCCTGCTCCGTGACGAAGCCGTAGCCGAGCCAACCACACAGTAGAAGCGCCGAGACGTTGACGATGCCATGCCCCGGACGCGCGACTTTACTCAGGTCCAGCACGCCACGCAGTTTGCAGAATGCGATGGCGGAGGTGGCGAAGACCAGCGCACCGATGAAGACCGCGGCGCAGAGCTCGATACGCTCGACATTCGCCTGAGCCGCTGCCGACAGGTAGCACGCAAACCCGCCCACCATGACGGCGAGCCCCATGCCACTGCCAAGCAACGCAACGAGCCGCGGCCGTCGCGTCATAGCGCTATCTCACACACAGCGGTCAAGGTATTGCTCAATGTGCCGATCCCTTCGATTGAGACCGTCACGGTCGCGCCGTCCTTGATCGAGCCAACGCCGACCGACGTGCCGCACGCAATCACATCACCCGGTTCGAGCGTCAAGTCCTGTGAAATCAGACTCACCTGCTCGGCAGGCGAAAATACCATATCCGCAAGCGGATAGTTCTGCCGCTCCACTCCGTCGAGCATCGTGACGAGACGTGCCGCATGCCAGTCGAAACCGGAGACGATCGAGGGTCCGATACAGCAGAACGTATCGAAGCCCTTCGCGCGGCACCATTGCGGGAAGTGCGGGCTCTCATTCAGCAGATCGGCGGCGGTCACGTCGTTGACCAGCGTGTAGCCGAAGATCGATTCCGCAGCCTCTTCGATACTCGCGTCGCGGCAGCGCCGGCCAATCACGATGCCGAGTTCGCCTTCGTAGACGATCTTGCCCGCGTAACTGAGCGGCCGACGGATCGGTTCACCCGAACCGATCACCGACCCCGCCGGCTTCAACAGAAATAGCGGATGCACCGGCACAGGCTTGTCGAGCTTCGCCGCAAGCGCGTGAAAGTTATTCCACAACGCGACGATCTTGCCGGGCGCACAAGGCGCGAGCGGCGTGAGCGCACGTGTCGACAACACTGCGCCGGTCGGCACCGGTTGATCGAGACTTTCGTACTCATGCAGATAACCGCCTTCCACCCTGCCGAACACGACACCACCGTCGCTCGACATGAAACGCATCCACGTATCCATACATCGCTCCTTGAGTTCTCAAATCGCGCCGGCGGTCCGCAATGCGCTGATCTGTTCGGGCGAGTAGCCGAGTTCGGTCATCACCTCGTCGGTATGCTCGCCCAGCAGCGGCGAGCGCTTGACTTCGGTCGGGCTGTCCGACAGTTTGATAGGATTGCCAACCGTCAGATACTTGCCGCGGGTTGGATGATCCACTTCGACAATCGTGCCGGTCTTGCGCAGCGACGGCTCTTCGGCGATTTCCTTCATCGAGAGAATCGGCCCGCAGGGAATGTCGTATTTGTTGAGGATCTGCATGGCCTCGAACTTGGTCTTGGTCATGGTCCACCGCTCGATCTCGGCAAAGATATCCTTCAGATGCGGCAAGCGCGCGGCAGGCGTCGCGTAGTTCGGATCGGTGGCCCACTCTTCCTTGCCGATCACGTTGCAGATCTTCGCCCACACCGGCGCCTGCGTGATGAAGTAGATATACGCATTCGGATCCGTCTCCCAGCCCTTGCACTTCAGGATCCAGCCCGGTTGACCGCCGCCCGAAGCATTCCCCGCGCGCGGCACCGCTTCACCGAACGTTCCGTTCGGATATTGCGGATACTCCTTCATCGTGCCGGTGCGTTCGAGCCGCTGCTGGTCGCGCAGCTTCACGCGGCACAGATTGAGCACGCCGTCCTGCATCGCGGCGAGCACCTTCTGACCGCGCCCGGTTAGCGTACGCTGATACAGCGCCGTGACAATGCCGAGCGCCAGATGCAAACCCGTGCCGCTGTCGCCGATCTGCGCGCCGCTCACCACCGGCGGACCATCGTCGAAACCGGTGGTCGAGGCCGCGCCGCCCGCGCATTGCGCAACGTTCTCGTAGACCTTGCAGTCCTCGTAAGGACCCGGGCCGAAACCCTTCACCGAAGCCACGATCATGCGCGGGTTCAACTCCTGAATCCGCTCCCACGTGAAGCCCATCCGGTCCAGTGCGCCCGGTGCGAAATTTTCCACCAGCACGTCGCACTTCTGGATCAGCGCCTCGAGCACCAGCTTGCCTTCCGGGTTCTTGGTATCGATCGTGACCGAGCGCTTGTTGTGATTGAGCATCGTGAAGTACAAGCTGTCCACGTCGGGAATGTCCCGTAGTTGCTCGCGCGTGATGTCGCCGGCGCCGGCCCGCTCCACCTTGATCACGTCCGCGCCGAACCACGCGAGCAACTGCGTGCAGGTCGGGCCCGATTGCACATGTGTGAAATCGAGAATGCGCACGCCGTCGAGTGCTTTGCTCATGTCAAGTCTCCTGTCCTGATCAGTCAGTTGTGTGCAACGGTTATCGACCGACGCGCCCGCTTCGATAACGTCCGCTCGCGCGGATGTCTGGTTAGACTCGGTACATACGGTATGTGATATATCATATTCAATCAAGCGCGATCTCAAAATGCGACTGCTTCGGGATTTCTGCCCTGAACGCCTGCCTGGCTTGCGTTGCAGCGAGATAACGCCGCTCCGGCCCGCTCGATTCGAGGGAAAACACCGAGGTGTGCTGCTTGTCTCGATCGCCTTTGATATATCACATACCATATTTCAGAGACCGTCAAGCCGGGCTTAACCCCACTGCAAGGCGGTGACCAGGAAGGAAAGAAATGGAGCGGAAAAGCAAAAGGCCCGCTGTGACGTGATCACTGCGGGCCTTTTGCCATTCGTTGCGCCAATCAGGCGCCTAAGCCGCCATCAATCCAGAAAATCGCAATTCGCTTCGACGAACGTCGCCAGATCGAGCGAATGCTGGCGTGTAAGACGCTCGGCCAGTTCGGTATCGCGCTGCTCCAATGCCTCAATAATGCGCAGGTGGTCAACGATCGAACGCGACGCGCGGTCGCTTTGCGAAATGGTCATGCGGCGAATCGCCCGCACGTGGATGAAGATGTTCTTGATCGTGTCGAGAATGATCTGCGACTTCGACAGCTCGACGATCGCCTGATGGAACGCGATGTTGGCGTCGGAATACTCGGCGATGTGCTCGGCCGGCGTGGCGTCGCGGAAATTGTCGAACATGTGGCGCAGGCGGGCGATTTCCTCGTCTGTGGCGTGCAGCGTGGCAAGACGCGCCGCCATGCTTTCGAGCGCGGCCCACATCTGGATCATTTCGACGATCTCACGCTTGCTCTTGCGCACGATGTAGATGCCGCGCCGCGGCACCATGCGCAGAAAACCTTCCTGTTCGAGCAGCGTCATCGCCTCGCGCACCGGCGTGCGGCTCACGCCCAGCGATTCGCTCAACACGCGCTCGTCGAGGCGGATTTCTTCGTGAGTCCGGTAGATATCCGCGTCGGCAATGGCCTGGCGCAGCATGGCATACGCCTGATCGCGCAAGCTCACGCTCGCGCCGATCGGCTGCAACGACAACGTCAGGGGTGGGGCCACTGCTTCAGTTTGAAGTTCTGACGACATTCATCGCCTCTTGTTGAACATGCGCACGATACGGCACCACTGCGGGCGCCACTGCGGCCATTCTGCCATCCTGCTCGCCCAGGCCGACGAACCGGCCATGTTGCGCTGCAAGTTGCGCAACCGGCTGCGGGATCCAGCGGGTCAGCAGAACGGTGGCGGCAGAGCCCAAACCTACAAAACCAACGGCGAGCAGCGAGAGAGGAACGAATTCCATTTGTAACTCCGAATGATTGAGTGAATAGATGACTCAATCATATGCTGCAGCGCCGCAAAAATCAATATTCCGTATGTAGTATATCAGTGACTGTTGTTTTTAGGATTGCATGCTCAAGGTAGCACGGGCAACCCGCCGGCGGTTCCTCTGCTTGTCCAAACACACGAAGCTCGGTGTAAACGCGCAAAACGCGCGCTATGCGCGCAGTCGCGTTCGATGATCGCGCAATTTCACCCGAATGCGGATTGTGGGAACTCCTTCGCATCATTAACCTTCGGGGAATCCTGTGATGGGCCGCAGCGTCCCTGCCCTGCATCTGCCGCGCGCTTCCAGACAGCACCCGAGAATTCGAAGGAGACACCCTCATATGAGTACCACTATCCCGCGAGCGCCGAAAACGGCCATCACCGACAACCGCGTGGCGCGCAGCCAGGCACGTAAAGCGGCGCTCGGCAGCTTTGTCGGCGCCGTAGTCGACTGGTACGACTTTCTGCTGTATGGCATCGTCGCCGCGCTCGTTTTCAACGCCGAGTTCTTCCCCAAGGTCAGCCCGGCGATGGGCACGCTCGCCGCATTCGCGACCTTCGGCGTCGGCTTTCTGTTCCGGCCGCTCGGCGGTTTCGTGTTCGGCCACTACGGCGACCGGCTTGGACGCAAGCGCATGCTGGTCCTCACGGTGATGATGATGGGCCTCTCCACCGCGGCAATCGGTCTGCTGCCGGCTTTCTCCAGCATCGGCTGGTGGGCGCCGGTGCTGCTCGTCACGTTGCGCGCGATCCAGGGCTTCGCGGTCGGCGGCGAATGGGGCGGCGCCGCCTTGATGGCGGTCGAAAGCGCGCCGGAGAAGAAGAAGGCGTTCTACAGCAGCGGCGTGCAGGTCGGCTATGGCGTGGGTCTGGTGCTCTCGACCGGATTGGTCGCGATCATCAGCCGCTCGATGGACAACGCGTCGTTCCTGAGCTGGGGCTGGCGCCTGCCTTTCCTGTTCAGTGTGGTGCTGGTGCTGATCGCGCTGTGGATCCGCTCGAGCATGGAAGAATCGAAGGAGTTCGTCGAGAAGGTCGGCGAGCACGGTGAACGCAGCGTGCGGCTGCCGATCGTCGAGGCATTGTTGAAGCACCCCAAGGCTTTCCTGCTGATCATCGCGCTGCGCCTTGCCGAGTTGTTCACGATGTATATCGTGACCGCCTTCGCACTGAACTACTCGACGGCGAATCTGCATATGCCGCGCGCGTTCTTCCTCTCGATCGGTTTGCTGGTCGGCGCGGTGAGCTGCGTGACGATTCCGTGCTTCGCGTGGCTTGCGGACCGTTTCGGCCGCCGGCGCGTGTATATCATCGGCGCGCTGATCGGCATGTTCAGCGCGGTGCCGTTCTTCCTCGCGCTCGAAGCCCGCTCGACGGTGTGGATCGTGATCTTTGCGGTCATGCTCGCCAACGTCGCCCACGACATGGTCGTGAGCGTGCAGCAGCCGATGTTCACCGAACTGTTCGGCACCGAGTACCGCTATAGCGGCGCGGGCGTCGGTTATCAGGTGGCGAGCGTGGTCGGCGGCGGCTTCACGCCGTTTATCGCAGTGGCGCTGGTCAGCTTTGCCGGCGGCTCCTGGCATCCGGTGGCGGCGTATCTGGCGATCGGCTGTCTGATCTCGGTACTGGTGGCGGCGAAGATGCAGACGGGGCGCACGGTCGCCTGATTCCTGCCGATAAGGATTGCGACGGGCCGGCGTGGCGAAAGTGCCGCGGCCGGCCCGTTGGTTTTTGAATGAATGCTGGATTTCTCGCGGGTGGTGGAACCTCACCCGCTTCACGCCCCCTCGCTCACCTCCCCCAGCACTCCGCTTTTTGCCGATTCCACAGGCTGATTACCCTGCGTTCGGTAGTCCGTTCCTCGCGTTCGTGCCGCATTGCCGCATTTCTGAAAATTACGGTCTTATTTCATCAGGCTAATGCATTATGCATTTACATCTCATATTGCAAACGCCAGATTCGCGCCCTATCGTTCGACGGAACACTTTTTGTCTGAATTTGGCGACCGTCATATGAAATGAAAATACATATATCAAGGCCACATGAATCTGCAATTTTTACGCCGCGCCGCTAAAGCATTGCGCATTAAACGCCGATAACAAAGCATTCGTCACACCGGAGACCGACCATGAGCAGTATCACTGAGCCGAGCGGGAATTCAGGCTCTGCCCCATTCTTTTCCAAACAGGCCACCATCGCGAAGCCGGGGTTTTCGCGCTGGATGGTTCCGCCCGCAGCGCTCGCCGTTCACCTTTGTATCGGTCAGGCGTACGCCTTCTCCGTGTTCAACGGCCCGCTGACCAAAGTCATCGGCATTACGCAATCCGCCGCTGACGACTGGTCGCTGACCTCGCTCGGCTGGATCTTTTCGCTCGCGATCGTGTTCCTGGGTTTGTCGGCGGCATTTGCCGGCAAGTGGCTCGAACATGTCGGCCCGCGCCGCACGATGTTTACCGCCGCGTGCTGCTTCGGCGGCGGTTTCCTCGTCTCCGCGCTTGGCGTGCATCTGCACCAGATCGCACTGCTCTATCTCGGCTACGGCGTGATCGGCGGGATCGGACTCGGGCTCGGATATGTGTCGCCGGTGTCGACGTTGATCCGCTGGTTCCCGGACCGTCGCGGCATGGCGACCGGCATGGCGATCATGGGCTTCGGCGGCGGCGCGATGATTGCCGCGCCGTTGTCGGTAGCATTGATGAACCATTTCCGCAGCGCGACCAGCATCGGTGTGGCCGAGACCTTCGTCGTGCTCGGCATTGCGTACTTCATCTCGATGTCGATCGGCGCACTCGCGATTCGCGTGCCGCCGGCGGACTGGAAGCCGGCCGGCTGGACGCCGCCCGCGACCAGCCAGAAGAAGATGATTTCGCGTAACCACGTGCACATCGATCAGGCGTTGAAGACGCCGCAGTTCTATCTGATCTGGCTGGTGCTGTTCCTGAACGTGACGGCCGGCATCGGCATTCTCGGCCAGGCGTCGGTGATGATTCAGGAGAGCTTCAAGGACACCGTGACGGCCGCTGCGGCGGCTGGTTTCGTCGGTCTGCTCTCGCTGTTCAACATGGGCGGCCGTTTCGTGTGGGCCTCGGCTTCGGACTGGATCGGCCGCAAGAACACCTACTTCATCTTCTTTGCGCTCGGCGCCGTGCTGTACTACCTCGTGCCCGGCTTCGCGGCTTCCGGCCAGATCGCCCTGTTCGTGCTCGCGTACTGCGTGATCCTGTCGATGTACGGCGGCGGCTTCGCCACGGTGCCCGCGTATCTCGCGGACATGTTCGGCACGGCGTTCGTCGGTGGCATTCACGGCCGTCTGCTGACTGCCTGGGCCGCGGCGGGTGTCGCCGGTCCGGTGCTGGTGAATTACATCCGTGCCTATCAAGTGGCGCACGGCGTGGCCAAGGCGGATGCCTACACAATGACGATCCACATCATGGTTGTGCTGCTGGTGATCGGTTTCGTCTGCAACCTGCTGGTCAAGCGTGTCGACGACAAGCATCACATGACTGACGCACAACTCGCCAAAGGCGCCTAAGGAGACTCGCATGTCGACCGTTCAAGCCGTTCATCCGACCAACAAGGTCAAGCTCGCCGTCTTCTGGCTGTATGTGACACTGCCGCTGGCATGGGGCGTGTTCAATACGCTCTCGCAAGCGATGAAGCTGTTCAAGTAAGTGTTGAACGGCACCCCGCACGATGCAATGTGCGAGGTGCCAGCAAAGCTTTTCGACGCGCGCGCAAGTTGCGCGCGTTCTCCTACCCTCCGCCTCCGGCTACTGCGGGTACCCCGCACCGCCGCCGCTTCAGATCTTCTCGAACAGCACGTCTTGCGCACCTTCCCACAACACCTTGGTGCCGAGTTCGCGCAGCTTTTCCTTGCCTTCGACGATGGTCAGGAAGTGATTGCCCGCGAGCTGACCCAGCTTGCTTGCGAAGCAGCACGAGCCATACGCAAGAATGATCTCCGTTTCGCTGTAGCCGCCCGGATAGAACAGGATGTCGCCCACCGACGGATGGCTTGTGTGATTTTCGAAGCCGACTGCCACGCCGTCGTTTTCGAGCTTGAAGTCGCCGAGCGGCACCCAGCAGCCCTCGCCGCTCCAGCGCACGTGAATGATCTTCTGACGGTACGGCAGAAGCTTCAGAAAGGCGGCCACCGTTTGCGGCGCGTCGGGATGCGTTTCGGCGGTAAAGACATGGCCGCAGGAGGTGATTCGGAGTCGGGTCATCGCTAGATATCCGGTGTGAAGGGTTGAGTGGAGAGGTCGGTCAGACGCCGGCTCGGGCCAAGCCGTCGGCACAACATTCTGTCGGCCGGTGCAAGGCTTCGACAGATACAGTTGCCGTACAACTGGTCAGGCCAGTTAGTCCGGTGGCAGCGACGGCCACACATCGCGCAGGCTGCCGCGCGCTCATTGCGCCCCACCGTCGGCGACCACAAACCAGCAGGCACAATGGTTGCACGCGGTTCTTTCCTTCACCGCGCATGGAACCCGACGGCTTCGAAATTGGCCGGAACAGCACCGAGGTGCATCCATGCCAGGTCCATCCTCAATCGCGCCACGAAACTTCGTAGTTTGCAAGCCGCGCAATGCGCAGCAAACTGCGAAAAGTGCGTGATTGCCGTTTTCGGCGCTTCATCAAACCTTGCCCTCGACAACCCACCGCGACCGGCCTCGATACACGGTGCCACGCGGCGACTAGGCGTTCCCGCGCTACACAGCAGCATAGCGTGTCGCGACCGACGAATCCCGCGTGCCGTCAACCGTCGGCATGCCGCTCGGGCATCGCATCGTGGCGAGCCGCCCGCACGATCCAGCCGCGCAACCTGACGCTCAGCCGCGCAGCCGGTAGGCAAGCGGCGTTACGCCGTAGCCACGCTTGAACTGCACGGAGAAATGACTGGCATTCTCGAAACCAACCGCAAGCGCGATTTGCAACACCGGCTGATCGGTGGCGCGCAGCAGCCTCGCGGCTTCCTCGAGACGCAAGCGCGTGACGAACTGATGGGGTGTTTCACCGGTCTCGCGACGGAACACACGCGCAAAGTGAAAGCTGCTTAACCCGGCCTGCGCGGCCAGTTCGCTGATGGCCAGATCGGCGGCAAGATTGGCGCGAATGTAATCGGTTACACGGCGGATGCGGCGTGGCACCAGCCGCTCGGGATGCGGCGGCAGGCCGGCCTCGGCATCACGGCCGCGCGAGTAATGTTGCAACAGATGAGCGGCGAGCGCGTGGGCCAGCGCATCGACATACAGCCGCGAGTCGGCGGGATCGCCCGCGGCGCGATGCAATGCGCCAAGCATCTCGGCGATCAGTGGATCGTGAAACTGCATTGCGTCGCCCAGCGACAGCTCGCGTGAACCGTCCAGCTCCATCTGGTCGGCGACGCTGTCGATCAGGCTGCGCTCCAGGTGCAAATGAACGGTCGACAGCGGCTCATCGCTGATCGAACGCCAGCGCCACGAGATCGGCACGGGCGGCACGAACCAGACGGCGCCCACACGCAGGTCGGCGCTCTCCCAGCGTCCGTCGAGGTTGCGCTCGAGGTGTTCGGCGCCGCTGCCGAGCGTCATCAGCGTGACGTCCTGCAGGCCGGGCGCCTCCAGCAGTTCCTGCTCGTCGGGTTCGAGATACGAGCGCAGCACCAGGTGCCGCCATGGGCGATCCACGCTCGACACCAGTTTCTGGCCCGCCATATAGCGGTCGTAGGCAAGCGTCGTTGTCAGCTTTGGAATTTTTGCCATCACGTCACTTTCTGGGAGGTCATATATGCACATGAGCAAACCCTGCCACACCCGAGTCGCCGGTTAGAGGTCAGCGCAAGATCTCAAAAATGATAGCAAGGAACCGGCTACCGTAATATTTGGAAATAGTTAATCATCCAGGTTGTCGTCTTTCACGCGTTTCGAACGCCGGAGCTACCGTTTCATGGAACACGAATGCGATACGTTGCCGCATTGGCTGACCGGTTCGCCGCAAGGCGAAGCCAGCCACGTGTCGGCGGCATACAACTCAGCGGTTACCGCACAACCGGCTTACCCGGCCGGCACGCGGCAACTCGAGAAAACAGCCCACGCGGCTGAAGCATCCAGGACATCAACCCGCATGGCGTCAGGCATATCGCCCACCGGCTTCCTGACGCTCTTCACCGAAGAGGAGATCGGCACACCCTCGCCCGCCGCACGACGTGCAGCGCCCGTCATCAGTCCGCTGGTGCGTTTTGGCAGTGCGCAGGACCGCATCGAATTCGTGCGGCGGCGCATCAAACAACTCGGCTTCGACTCGTTCAGCTATTCGGCCACGCGCACCACCGCGCATCACAAGTCGATGTTCGTGCTGACCAGCTACGAGTCGCAGACATGGCTCACGCGCTATTTCCGCGAGCGTTATTTCGAGCTCGATCCGCGCGTCGCGCTGGCGTCGCCGACCGGCATGCCGTTCCTCTGGAACACCGCCGACATGCGCGCCGATCTGCCGCGCGCGCAGATGCGCAGCGAGCGGCTCGGCGGGCTGATCGACATGCTGGAGGCCAACGGCCGCAAAAGCGGGATTCTCACGCAGATGCCGCTGCCCGAGCCGGAGCTGAGTGCGAGCTTGTGCTTCAACTCGGAGATCGGCAACCCGCGCTGGATGACGGAATCGATCGTGGCCGAAACGCTGATGTTCGCGCACACGATCCATGAATTCATCTGGACGCACGCGAAAAGCGTGATCGGGATCGCACCCGAGCAGCAGCAGCGCGTCGCGTTGAGCGAATTGCAGCATGCAGTACTGAAGGCGGTTGTGCAGGGACAGCGCGACAAGGAAATCGCCTACTTCCTCGGGCTGTCGCCGCATAACGTCGACTACCACTTGCGGCGTTTGCGGCAGTTGTTCAACGTGCGCAATCGCGTGCAGCTGATCAATGTGGCGCAGGGGTATGTGACTTAAGAGAGGGATGAAAGAGCACCGCGGCCGGCGCGCATGTCGAGCCGGCCGCATGCGCTTGAGTCGTGAGCGCTGTCAGCTCTTGAGCCGGTACCCGGTCTTGAAGATCCAGGCAACGATCACGAGAAACACCGCCAGAAACAACGCGGTCATCCCGAGGCTGACACCGACATCCACATCGGCGAGACCATAGAAGCTCCAGCGAAAACCGCTGACCAGATAAACGATCGGATTGAACAGCGTCACGACCTTCCAGAACGGCGGCAACATATTGACCGCATAGAAACTGCCGCCGAGGAACGTCAGCGGCGTAATGATCAGGAGCGGCACGAGTTGCAGCTTCTCGAAGCTATCCGCCCAGATGCCGATAATGAAACCGAGCAGACTGAACGTCACCGCAGTCAACACCAGAAACAGAATCATCCAGAACGGATGCTGCACCTGCAGCGGCACGAACAGGCCGGCAGTAGCCAGAATGATCAAGCCGAGCAGAATCGATTTGGTGGCCGCCGCGCCCACATAGCTCACCACGATCTCGAGATACGACACCGGCGCCGACAGCAACTCGTAGATCGTGCCGGTAAAGCGCGGAAAGTAAATCCCGAACGACGCATTCGAAATGCTTTGCGACAGCAGCGAAAGCATGATCAGACCCGGCACGATGAACGCGCCGTAACTGATGCCATCCACTTCCTTGATACGCGATCCGATGGCCGCGCCGAACACGACGAAGTAAAGCGACGTCGAAATGACTGGCGCGATGATGCTCTGCATCAGCGTGCGCCAGGTGCGCGCCATCTCGAACTTATAGATCGCGCGAATTGCGTAGATGTTCATGAGTTACCTCGGAGCAGACTGACGAAGATGTCTTCGAGCGAACTTTGCGTCGTATGCAGATCCTTGAAGCGGATGCCGGCATCGTCGAGCGCTTTGAGCAGCGCGATGATGTCGGTACGCCCGCCGTCGCCCTCATACGTGTAGATCAACTCATTGCCACCTTTGGCGACATCCAGCCCATATCCGGCCAGCGCCGACGGCACCTCGTCGAGCGAACTTTCCAGTTGCAGCGTCAACTGCTTCTTGCCGAGTTTGCGCATCAACTCCGTCTTCTCTTCCACCAGCATGATCTCGCCCGCATTGATCACGCCGATGCGGTCAGCCATTTCCTCGGCTTCGTCGATGTAGTGCGTGGTGAGAATGATCGTCACACCGCTTGCAGTGAGCGAGCGCACCAGCTTCCACATATCGCGGCGCAACTCGACATCGACACCGGCCGTGGGTTCGTCGAGAAACAGCACGCGCGGTTCGTGCGAGAGCGCCTTCGCAATCAGCACGCGGCGCTTCATGCCGCCCGACAGCGTAATGATCTTGTTATCGCGTTTTTCCCACAGCGACAGATCGCGCAGGATCTTTTCGATGTAAGCGGGATTTTTCGGCTTGCCGAACAGCCCGCGGCTGAACGAGACGGTCGCCCAGACGGTTTCGAACGAGTCGGTGGTGAGCTCCTGCGGCACGAGGCCGATCAGCGAGCGCGCGCCGCGATAGTCCGTCGCGATGTCGCGGCCGTCCACCATCACGCTGCCAACGCTCGCATTGACAATGCCGCAAATGATGCTGATGAGGGTAGTTTTGCCCGCTCCATTGGGCCCAAGCAAGGCGAAGATTTCTCCGCGATTGATCGCCAGATTGATGTTTTTTAGTGCATGAAAACCCGTGGCATAGGTTTTCGACAGATTCGTGACCGAGACGATAGGCTGCATGGATTCGACGATGGCAGACACCGGTATTGGATTAAAAGGGGGCGGGACGAATACGCCGCCGCACCCGCAATGTAATTGAAAGTGGGAAAGCGTGCAGCGCAACCGCGAGATTTCGGAGGAACGGATACCGCCGGCGAGCGTGTCAGCCTTTCAGGGCCGGCCGGGGTTCTTGTCCGACAGGCCGCACCCCGTCACGGTTCGGCGCACGCGAAACTGCTGGCGAGATTCACATTGCCCTTGCCGCTATAGCGGGGAAACAGCGGGTAACGGCACAACGGACGCGAGCGCCCGTTGGTCGCGGCCGCGATATCCGTAGCGGTCAACGTTTCGGGCGATACGCCACGCGTCACCCAATTGTCGAGCGCACCCAGCAGATCCACCGAGGGGATGAACACCCCGCTGCCGTGCTGGAAACCCGGCACCATGTAGAGCCGCATGAACGCATCGACCTGGTCGATGCCGAATCGATCGATCAGCGCTTCGTAATAGGCGATCGTCTGGTTCGGGCTGATGACTTCGTCGGCAAGGCCTTGCAGTGTGATGAGCTTGCCGCCCCGCGCAATGTAGCGGGCCAGGTCGGGGTTCATCGCACCGATCGTCTGTGAGAGCGCGATGAGCTGGCCGCGATATTTGCCGGGATGAAGCGGGTCGAACCTGAGCGAGTCGAACTCCGCATCATGGGCCACGAAGTAGCGGATGTAGCCGTCGCCCTGCGCGAACAGGTAGCCGTTGGCGAAGAAGGTCGGCACGGGCAAGCGCCCGGCTTGATGCCCGAGGCCGAGCATGCCGGTCAGATGCGTGCCCTGAAAGACGTTGTAGCCGCGATAGCCGTTAACATTCCACGCCAGCTTGTAGGGCAACGACAGACCGTCGCGCATCACCAGCAAGGTGGAGAGTTGCGCGTCGGTGAGGCACTCGTCATGCGAGGGGGTTCGTCCGGCGCAGCGCAACGAGGCGATGATTTCCGCTTCGTGTTCCTTGCACCCTTCGACGTCGCTGACGATGCCGTCCGCCGCGCCATCGAGCCGGTCGCAGACCGCGAGCGTGCGTTGATACACGTGCTCGAGCAATAGCGGTGGAATGAAACCGCCGGGCGTCGCGTATTCCGCTTGACCGAGCTTCACGCCCATCAAACGCACGCCGGAAAAATTGAGCGCGGGCGAATTGGCGATCACGCCGTCGTAGTCGTCGGGATAGCGCTGCATCACCGTGTAGCCTTCGCGGCCGCCCGTCGAACCGCCGGCGAAATACATCCGTTGCGGCGGCCGGCCGTAAGCGCGTGCAATCAGCGCGAGCGCGGCGTCGTGCGTTTTCTTCAGATGCGCGTAGCCGAAATTCGTCACCGCTTCATCCACGAGGCCGAAGACCGCGAGCGACGAATCGCCCACGTGCCCCGAGTCGTCGCCGAAGGTTGCATAGCCTTGAGCGAGCGGTGCGCGATCCGGCGAGAACGGCATCACGCCCGTACCGCTCACCACCACGCCGTTATACCCCCCGCCGCCGATCTGCAGCGCGCGGCCGTTCCAGCGGCGCGGCAGATTCAGGTCGAAGCGGATATCAGGCGTGCTGGCCTTGAGCGCCTTGATGCGCCCGGTGATGCGGCAATATTCGCCACCTTGCTGATTGCCGGGTGCCGTGGCCGCGACCATCGCCGCACTTTCGATCTGCACGCCGGCCGTGGGCAAAGCGATCAGTTCCGGAGGCAACACCGCGCCCGCGAATTCCGAGCAACGTATGGCGAGCGGCGCGTCCTTGGGCGCGGCGAATGCCTGTGAGGCGTTCGTCAGCCATAGCACTGCGCCGGCCACCGTGACGGCCGTGCGTGAACGCCCCTTAGAAAGCCCATGACGGACATGGCGCACCCGCGCCCTCATCCGTAACCCGCGCCGTTGACAGCGGCGCGCGAGCGCGGCCCTTTCCAGTCGTTCCAGCCGCGCGCGATCATCAGCACCGCGCCGATGGCGACCAGATCGCCGCCGAGTCCGACCAGCGTGCCGCGAAAACCGTGGAACGTATGCGGCGTTGCCGTATCGACGATCAACGACACCAGCGTGCCGGCGACAAAACACACGAGCCCGGTACGGCCGACCGTCACCACGGCCGGCAACCGCTGTGCGAGCCACGCGATGCTGCCCGTGCGCACGAACTGCGCGGCGAGCCAGGCGATGACGAGAAAGTTGATCACGCGTTCCACGGAAAGGTTCTGTTTATTCACGCCGGGCAGCGGCTGCGTCAGCACAAAGAGTTTAACAATGGCGAACGCCAGCACCGCGACCACCGCGGCACGTGTAAACCAGTGCGCCGTGCGGGTGGCGTGAAAGCGCTCGCTGACGGGTTGCACCCGGCACAGAATGCCGAGCACGAACATCAGTTGCCATGCAAACGGATTAAAAGCCCAGTCGGCCACGTCGTCAATGCTGAATAGCGCGGCCAGCGGCCGGGCAAGCGCCCAAATCGTCACGCTCAGGCCCAGCACCGCGAGCGACGACCGGCGCGCCAACGGCACCATGAATGGCACGAATAGCGCAAAGATCACGTACATGGGCAGCACGCTCGACAAATACGGCTGACGCCGCAGCACGGCAATATCGAACGCTTCGCGCAGCGGTTGAACCGCGAACGGCTGCCAGCCGGTCAGGTCGACCATCGGCTGGTTCAGATGCAATACCGCGAGGACGGCGCCGGACAGCAGCGTCAATACGGCCGTCAACAGATAGGCGCGATAAATCTCCCAGCAGCGCCTGACGAAACGCATCTTCGCCGCACCTTCGCCACGGCCCGCGAGTACCGCTGTAAACGCTGCCGCCGACGCATAGCCGCCAAGGAACACAAACACTTCCGCCGAGTCACACAGGGCATAGGTGTGCAACATCAGATGCGACAGCGCGCTACCGGGAATGTGGTCCAGCACGATGACGATCAACACGACGCCGCGGAAGAAATCCACTTCGATCGAGCGTCCGCGGCGGGTGTCCATTCTGGTTCTCGCAAGATGGCGCGTGCGTGCAATGCGCCGTGAAAAGCGGTCATACACAGGGAGTTCCATGTAGGAACTCCATGAGAATAAAACGTTCCCACCGATACCGTGCGCCACGTCGACACACGCTGACAACCTCCCTCTAAATACGTTCGGAGTGCCAGCAATCTGAAAATCAGATGTCGGCATGCAGTAATACTGAGTCGTCACGCTCCGGTTGGTGGAAACTCTTGCAGCAAGTTTTGCGGCTTTCAAACCATCCAGCACGAGCACGATCGGTAAAGGTCACTGAAAAAAATCAGCGATTACGGCGCGCGATTTTTTTCGCTTTTTTTCATCGTAGTCTCGCCCTGAACGGCAGCGCCTTGCGCACCGCCTTCGCATTGGAAGATAACCACATGAACAACAGGATTGCAGGCTTCGACGGATTGCGCGCGATTGCAGTCCTGATGGTCTTTTTTCAGCACCGTTTTTTCGGCGACATCGGCGAAATTGGCCATCTTGGCGTGTGGATCTTCTTCGCGCTGAGCGGCTTTCTGATCATCGGCATTCTGTCCGCGCAACGCGCTCGCATCGAAACAAACGGCAGCCGGTTCGGTGTGGAATTGAAGCGCTTTCTGTTTCGCCGCACGTTGCGCATTTTTCCGATTTACTACCTGATGCTGGTGGTGATGTGCGTGCTAATGGCGCTCGGGATGGCGAGCCCGGAGCTCGCGAGTGGCATGCCGTTTCATTTCGCCTATCTGTCGAACTTCTGGATCGGCTCGGTGCTGCATTACTGGCCGGGGCGTTACTCGCATCTCTGGAGTCTCGCGATCGAGGAGCAGTTCTATCTTGTGTTTGCGCCGTTATTGCTGCTGGTTGCGGCGCGGCGGCATCGCGCGGTGTGCCTCGCAATCGTCGCGGTTGGACTGGTTTCGCTACTGGCGATGCGTGCCGCACAGTGGCAGGACATTACGATCTATACGCATCCGCTGACCAACTTCTGGCTACTGGCCTTGGGCGGGATTGGCGGCTTGATGATCGCCGGGAAAGAGAGCCGTTCGCGCATCGTGCTCGGGCATGGCATGACGCTGTTCGTGTTGAGCGTTTGCCTGGTGGGCTTTTGTGCGACTGAGCCTATGTGGAGTCAGTTGGACAGTTCGCTTGCCTTCACGACGGTCAGCGCCTTGTATGGCCTCTGTATCGCGGCACTGGTGTGTTCAATTGCGTGCTGCCGCAACGCCGCCGTGATCGGCCTGCTCGAAACCGGCTGGCTGATGAACTTTGGGCGCATCAGCTACGGCTTTTATCTCTATCACAATCTGATTCCGGACCTGACCCGCAACCATCACGCCACGGCGTTCTTCGGCGGTGCTGTGCCGCTGTGGGCGCATGTTGCCGGAATTGTCGCGTCGTTCCTGATTTCGCTGGCGATGGCCGTGTTGTCCTGGCGCCTGATCGAAGCACCCATTCTTCGCTTGAAAACACGGCGTGCGCCGTTGGACACCACGACACCAACTACTACGCAAACACCGGCCTCTTTTGCTGCCCGCAACGGGCATGCGTTGAGAGAAAAAAGCACCGCTTCAGATGCCGCCTGAAGGACTCATTCATTACGTTCTGCTTTCATGCGACATGAGTAAGGGCGCGGTATCATGCGGCCTCACTTAGCCGGCTGCTTCGACCCTTGCGCGACGCGCAGGCACTGAACAGGCCGAACGATAAAAACAAGCCACTACCCGCGCGAACTCCGGTCCACCTGGTCCGCGCGGTGGGCTCGCGGACTTCAACGATGTTTCATTTCAGTTTCGCCAACGGCGTGCTTGGCGCGAGCCTGCAGACGCTCAGCCTTTACGCGCTGCTCGGCATTGTTGCGGCGCTATTGCTGGGCGGAATGGTCAAGGGCGTGGTGAGTATCGGCGTGCCGCTGGTAGCGATGCCGATTCTCAGCCAGTTCATGCCGATCAAGGAGGCCGTTCTACTACTGTCGATGCCGATCATTCTCGGCAATATTCCACAGGCACTGGAAGGCGGCGACATGCTGCCGACGGTCCGGCGCATTGCCGCGCCCTTGATCGGTACGGTGATCGGCAACATCGTCGGCGTGAGCGTACTGATTTCGCTTGCGCCCCATCGCGCGCAGGCTGCTGCTGGCGTATTACTGATCGTTGCTGCGCTGCTCCTGTTGCTTTCGCCGCGGCTCACGCTGTCGCCGAGATGGGCGAAACCGGCGGGCTTCGTACTGGGATTCGGGGCGGCGGTGATGGAGAGCATCGCTTCGGTGCCGGGGCCTTTGCTGGCGATGTATCTGATCGCCACGGGCGCCACGGGAAAAGTCTTTACGAAGCAGATCGCAATTATTCTGGTGGTGTCGATCATCACGCTGGTTGCCACGTTTAGCGGCGGTGCGCATGCCAGCTGGAGCGATCTGGTCATTTCGGTGTGCGCGAGTGTGCCGGTGATCGCGGGAATACTGTTGGTACGGCCGCTTAGAGACAGATTGCCGCCGGGGGCGTTTCGCGTTCTGGTTCTGGTGTTCGTTCTGGCAGCCGCTGCGCAAATGGTCTGGAAATCCGGGGTTTTGTAGGGGTGTGGGCTGTGCGGGCCAGCCGTGGAACGCGCATTGCTGCTCATTGCTCATAGCAATCCACCGGAGAGCCATCGTGGCCAACATGCCCAATCCCCCGAACGAGCACGAAAACAAGCCGGATGAAGACCCCGGCAGCCCGCCTACCGAGGTCTCCAAGCCTATTGGCGACGCCATCCCTACCCCGGTCGAACCGGGTCTCGATCAGCCTCTGCCGCAAAAGGGCGACACGCCACCACCTAAGAAATGACGTTCCCGCTCTCGTGGCGGCAAAACGGAACAAGCGCGGATCAAGCGGCAGCCGGCTCGTGGACGATCTTCAGCGCGCTCTTGTGCTCCTTGATCAGCCGGTAAACCGCTTCGCCCGGAACCGTCTCCCGCTCGAGCAGTTCGTCGGCAATGGCTCGCAGAACGGGCTCATAAGCGTGCAGCAGCCCATAGCACAACTCGTTCAACTCCTTGAGCAGCACGTTGGCGTGCTCGATGGCGCTCTTCATTTGCAGGCCCGCGTACTGCGACGGCAGCGCCGCGAGACTGAACAGATCGCCATCGCGGTTGAAGCCGAACTTCGACACCATGTCGAGGCTGATGCGCGACGCTTCCTGCAGATCCGACGCGGCGCCGCTCGACGCTTCGGAGAACGTGAGAATTTCGGCGTTGCGACCGCCGAGCAGGACCTGAATCTCGTTGCGGATCTCGGTCTCGCGGTACAGGTGCTTGTCTTGCGCCTTGGTGATGAGCGCCACACCCAATGCGCCGCCACGCGGCAAGATCGTGACCTCTTCCAGCACACCGGTGCCGAGCAGCGCGGCGACGAGACCGTGTCCCGCTTCGTGCACCGCGATACGCGTACGCTCGTCCTCGCTCAGTGCCCGCTCTGCCCCGCTCACGTCGCCGATGCGCGCAATCTTGATCGCTTCCATGAAATGCTTCGCGGCGATTTCCGTCTCGCCGGCTTTGCGCGCGACCAGTCCCGCCTGATTCACGACCATCGCGACCGTTGCCGGAGAGAGGCCAGTGGTCAGGCGAGCGAGTTGGTCGTAGTCGATGTCTGCAGCCTTCGACTTCAGTTTCTCCGCATAGAAACGGAAAATTTTCGCGCGGTCTTCGCGGTCGGGCAAACGGATCTGCACCGTGCGATCGAAACGGCCCGGCCGGCGCAACGCCTCGTCCAGATTGTCGGGATGGTTCGTGGCCGCGACGATGATGACGCCTTCATTCGAAGCGAAGCCATCCATTTCCGCCAGCAACTGGTTGATGATGCGATTGCTCTCGGCTTCGACGGGACCGCCGCCGGTATCCGTGCGCTTCGCGAGGCCGTCGGCTTCGTCGATGAAGATGACCGTGGGGGCATTCTTGCGCGCGAGTTCGAACAGGTGTTTGACCTTCTGGATACCGACACCGTAGTACTTCGCACTGAAGTAGCTGCCAGTGATCGAAATGAAGTTCGCGCCGCATTCGCCGGCGAGCGCCTGGGCGAGTCGCGTCTTGCCAACGCCAGGGCCGCCGACCATCAGAATGCCGCACGGTGCACGCACGCCCATCGACGTGAACTGCTTCGGATCGGACAGATAGCCGCGGATGTCTGCGAGCGCCGCCTTCGCTTCACACGCGCCGATCACGTCGTCGAAACGCAGCGTAGGTGCCTTGCTGAGAAGCGACGCGCCGCCTCTCATCTCGCGGCGCATGAACCACACCATGCCGCCGATCAGCAACAGCGGCAACAGCAAACTGATCGCGTCGCGCACCTGATTGAACACCGGCACCCAGCGCGACGCGCCGGTGCGAATGTCGGCGTCGGGCAGCCAGACGAGCTGGTAGGACGCGGCCTGGCCAGCTTTGGGTTCACCGAGCAGCAGTGCGTGCGAGAACGTCGCGTTATGGTCGGTGACGAAGTATTTCGCGCCGTCGCGCTTCGACACGAGAATCGCGTTGGGGCTCACGCCGATCGCGGCCACGTTGACGTCGTGAATATCACGCAGCATTTGTGATGCGTCTTTCTCTTCATGCGTCCATGCCGAGGGATCGTGACGCATCTGATTCGCGATGCCGGTAAGCGCCGGGGTTGTCTGCGCGTCGCGCTGCTGGTAAAGCCCGCCGCTCAGTGCGAGCAATGCCGCGATGAATACAGCACTGACCCCAATGGCGATCTTGCGTGCGCGTCTTTTTCCAAACGAGTTCTTTCCCGGCTTCATGAGTCACTTCCAAAAACGGGCCAAAGGGGGCCCCAATACGGGTCAAATACAGGTGGTATCGGTGGGTAGTCCGGCGATTCGTATCGTCGAATTTGGGGGAGCGATCGCGCCTTGAAAGCGACGACCTGTTGTTCCGGCGCACAGTTTATCAGCGCTATATTCACTGCGTATTCTGCATACCTGAAAGTAACCGCGCCCTATTAAAAAGCGATCAATGTCGCAGTAAATCGCGGAATATTAAAGGTGCCCATCCAGACAGGCTGGCGGCTATATAGGCAGGTGTTGGGTTTGACGCAGGGGTGAGCCGAGCGAGCGCCCGGCGAGGACGACACTTTCGTGGCGATCCCCAGCCGGTTGCTCGGCCAAGTCCGGAGGTCTCTGTTAAAACACCCCCAAACGTCCGATGGGCAAGACACCCAACGGTTTCACAACTGAGCGGCGAACCTCTGTGGGCCCGTCCGCCTCATTACCGCACTCTCAGGTCCTTCTTTTTTATTGCCGGTACCTTGTGGCACCGATCTTCTCTCCTGCAACTACCCCCGATCCTCGCAACCTTTCCCTTCTGCAAATCCGGACTCAGGCAGCGGTGCGCCGCCTCAGCTTCGTCTGCGCTTCACTCCCGAGACGGTCGAGAAGCTTGATGACACGTTTGCGCTGGCTGGCAATCAACTCGTGAGTCTCTTCCAGCGCGCGAATGCGCTTTTCCCAGTACTCATGGTCTAGCGGGACCAGCACGCCAACCGCGTCGCCGCGTGTGACGTACTGAACCATGTTCTCAAGATGCTCCAGTTGGCTATCCACCAGACTGGACGGACGCCGCCCGCCGCGCTGGGCGGTCGGTTGCCTGTTCGTGCCGCTCATCTTTCGATACCCCGTAAATTGGCCGCCTGCAAAGCCTGGGCCTCGCACCCATTGCGCCGCAAATGCCAATCGGCGCGCTTTCTGCGTGCTTTGCGTTTTCCAGCGCGGGGCCTGTTATAAACGGATTGGCGGCGCCGTCGATGAAACCGATCTGCATCTAATCATCCGACGATACCGCAGGTTTTTTGTTAGGCTTTACCATCCGTCTCAATATTCGACGACGGCGTGTTAAATATCTGGTTACCGCGGCTACTCGCCAGAACCACACGCCTCGTTCGCAGCAACCGATCCATGAACCAGCGCACCTTACCGCCGCACCTGGCTGCTGCCGCCGCAGCCGAATCGCGCTCCGCCATTTCTACGAGCAGCTTCAGCACGCACGCGCTCACAGCCGACGAACAATTTCTGGCCTGGCGCCAGCGCGTGGGACATGTGGTGGACGTGCCACCGTCGAAGGAGCAGGTCGCCAAAGGATTTCGCGGTGAGATCGATCTTTATGCGGTCGGCGGTATGGTGTTTACGGACTGCAGCACGGACGCGATGTTGCTGGAACGATCGGTCGCGCGGGTTTCCACGGACTCGCGGCGCGATTACGCCTTTCAACTGTTCGTGGAAGGCGAGGTCGGCCACGTGACGGGCATGCGCAAGAAACGCAGCGAGCAGGGCTCGGTGCAGGGTATCGTCGCGTTCGACCTGAATCAGCCGTTTCGGGCCGAGCGGCCCGAATGCCGGCTTCTGAGCCTGTTCGTACCCGCTGCGATCGTGGATGAGGAACTGCGCGACGCCACAGCGATTCACGGCCGCGTCGTCCAGCAGGGTGCGCCGCTGACCGGTCTCGCGCTGGACCATCTGACGGCAGTCGCCCGGGAAATCCCTACGCTCGACCCGGCCAGCGCGGCGGAGGCATTACATGCCGGCGCCCAACTGCTGATCGCCGCCTTCCGCAAGGAGACGCGACTGACCGGCGCGAGCCGGGCGGCGATGCAGGCAGCCGTGATGGGACAGGTGCGGCGCTACGTCGAAGCCAACCTGCACCAGGGCGACCTCACACCGACCAGCGTGGTTCAGGCGTTACAACTGAAACGCGCCACCATCTATCGCTGGTTCGAGCACGACGGCGGGCTCGGCGCCTACATCCGCAATCGCCGCTTGCGGGAAGCGGCGGACGAACTGGTTCGTTTCCCCCATCTTCAGGTGACGGAAATCGCCTATGGACTCGGCTTTCAGAGCGCGTCCGATTTCACTCGCGCGTTTCGCCGTGCCTTCGACATGAGCCCGCAGGACATGCGGGCGCGCGCCTTGGACCTGCAGCACCGCGGCGCAAAGGAGCGCTGGGGGAGCGTTTAAGCCGGCGGCTGCGAAGCACCGGCAAGGCGCGCATCCGGCGCCTCTGCCTCGGGAAATGCCCTTAACGCAGCAAGCGTAAGCAGGGTCGCGGCCATCAGATACCACGCTGGAACCATCGGATCGCCAGTCCGGCTGATCAGCCACGTCACGAGGAACGGCGAAAATCCGCCGAACAGGACGACGCCGAAACTGTAAATCATCGCAAGTCCCGCCGCGCGCCGATGCGCCGGAAACGCCTCCATCATCAGCACGGAACTCGGGCCGGCATTGTTGACCGCAAGCGCGACGTACCCCGTGATGATGACGAGCGCGGCGACGTCGCCCACGCCGTGGGTCAGCGCCCAGAATGCCGGCCACGCAGCCGCCAGCGACGCTACGAGTGCCGCGTACTGCAACGTCTTGCGGCTCACGAAACGGTCGGCCGCGCGCGCCACGAGCGGCGTCACCACCATGATCACGAGGCCCGACAGGCAGGCGGTCAAGAGGCTGATTGCCGCCGGCCGATGCAGCGTGTGAACCAGGTAGGCCGGCATATAGAAAACGGTGAGGTAGATGCCCACCGACGGCGCCGCCATCATCAGAAGGCCGCAGACGAAGGGACGCGGATATTCCGTGACCATGCGCCTCGGACTGAGCCGCGTACGCGGCAGCGGCGCGGCTACCGGCATGCGGCGACGCAGGTACCAGCCGACCGGTCCGATCAGCCCGCCCAGCACGAACGGAATGCGCCATCCCCAGTCATGCATGGCGGCCGGCGACAGCAGCGCCGTCGTGCACGCCCCGACCAGCGCGGCGGCGAAGGCGGCCGCGCCCTGGCTCGCGCCGCGCCAGCTCACCATGAAACACCGGTGCCGGTAGGCAACCGATTCCATCAGCGAAGCCGACGCCGGCCCGATCTCACCTCCAGCGGCGAGCCCCTGCATCAGGCGCGCGAGCACCATCAATACCGCCGCGGCCGGACCGATCGACGCATAGCCCGGCAGGCACGCGATCAGCCACGTGCCAAGGGTCATCAGCGTGAGCGATACCGTGAGGCCGGCTTTGCGGCCACGGCTATCGGCAATGTGGCCGATCATGATCGCGCCGAGCGGGCGCATCACGAAGCCCGCGCCGAAGGTGGCGAGCGAGAGCAGCAGCGACGACGCGGGATTGCTCGATGGAAAGAACAGGTTACCGATGATGACTGCGGAAAAGCTGTAGACGGTGAAGTCGTACGCCACGAAGCCGTTGCCGATAACAATTGCCGTGACGATACGCCTGAGTTCGGCGCGGGACGGTTGGGCCGCTTTGCGGGCAGCAGTTTGCATGGATTGCGGTCGACGTGGGAAGCGTCGAGGTGTTCAGGAGGTGGACAGAATGGCGGCGAAGCCTTTTTTAACGGCGCAAAAAGACGCAACTTTACACTGCGCGCGCAGATGTCCCTTCGCTTACCTCGTCAGCGGGTGGTGTCATTGTCGGATGCAGCGAAAGCATCTGACCGCACTGCTACACTTGCGAACCGCTAACTTCCCGAAGAATCCTCGCTGCCGTCGTCAGGCACATTCTTCGGCTGACACACTCCGCACGTCATGCTTCGATTCGAAAACCTCAGCAAACGCTATAGCGAACGCATCATCTTTCAGGGGCTGCATTGCGACACGGCTGCAGGATGCGTGGCGCTCAACGATGAATCCGGCAGCGGCAAGTCGACGCTGCTGGGCATCCTCGCCGGCACGATCGAGCCCGACGCCGGCGAAGTGTGGCTCGGCGGCCATTCGCTGCGCACCGCGCCGCGCGAGGCCAAATCCGTACTCACGTACGTGCCCGAAGACTGCATGACGTATCCGGAGCAGACCGGTCGTGAGTATCTGGCGCGTGTGGCGTCGGAGAGAAAGACAACGGTCGACAGTCACACGCTCGATCTGGCCCATCGCTTCGGACTCGATCCGCATCTCGACAAGCGCTTCGAGCAAATGTCGTTTGGCACGCGCAAGAAATTCTTCCTGACCGGGGCCGTAATCGGCGAGACCAAAGTCGTGATCGCGGATGAACCGGTCGGCGGACTCGACGCCTCGGCGCGCGGGGTTCTGGTCGATCTGTTTAAAACGCTGGCCGAAACCCGCACGGTCTTTTTCTCGAGCTACGACACGGCTTTTACGCAAGCATGCGAGGCGAGAACCGTCGGTTTTGCGGACCTGGGTATGCGCGGCTAGAAAGTTTCCGCACGTTGTTGGCGAGTTAACGCGCCGCACCTTCAAGCCTCACTGATAGCTCATCGTGAAGGTGGCAAGCCCCTTCACCGTACCCGGCCCTACCGCGCCGGTGGAGATGTACTGCGCGGTCAACGGAATGCGAGTCGTGCTCGACGATGCACCGACCAGCCATTGGTTCCGATTGCCCGCCACCGCCGAATCCGGCCCGTAGCTGACTGCCGTTCCACCGCTATTAAGCACGCGTAACGCGACACCCGTCGCGGTCGACCCGCTCGCCAGCGTCAGATTGCTGGTCGTATTGCCCGGAGTGGTCGCGTCGGTCAACGTCACATAGACATTCGCGCCGGCCTGACACGATAGTCCGATGCTGAGGTTCGTGTTGCCGACTGTCGTTCCGACGGGGCTCAATGCGCTGGCATTGACGGTAGGCAGCGTGACACTCACCGAAGGCGTGGTCACCGTGCACGTCGTCGCGACGATCGAGGTGTTGTTGACCGAGATCGTCACGAGAGCCGGCGACGTTATATTCACGGGAATATTGTGGCTGACCAGCGTGAGCACCTGCGGGATGTTCACCGCGCCACCCGTCGTCACTTGTGCGGCCGTTTTGACCAGTTGGTAGGTGAACGTAAAGCTGCCCTGGAACGCCGCCGTCGTCGTGATCGGTGCGCCGAAATCGCCCCACTTGCCGACTGCCAGTGAGGACAAAGTCGTGTTGCCGTAGGTCACGTCCACGACCTTGATGCCGATGCCCGCGATACCGGTGTTCCACACGCCCGTTACCGCGCTGCTCGTCAGTTGCGGATAGTACTGGATATACCAGCCGTTGTTGTACGGCGGCACCGTACCGGGATTCGATGGGCAGTTAACAGAAACGGTCGACGACTGCACCGGCCCAATTGCCGTGCCGACCGGCGTGTCGCGCGGCACGGTGAGCGTGCCGAAGCTGATCGCCGCCGAGCCGGTAATCGTGCATTGCAGCGCTGCGTGAGCGGGTACGCTGGCGATCAGGCCGGCACAACCCGCAGCGACTAGCATCAGGATGCCGAAGCATTTCCGTGCGGCTCTGAATGGGAGAGACTTCTTCATTGCGTATTTCCTCCAGCAGACGAGCCCGCCGCTGCCTGGTTCGTCATGCCGCCCGCCGCACCACACACGGCATCGATATGCGCATACGCGCCGCGATCTTCGCCCTTCGGCGGCAAGTGATAACCGAAGGCACACTGCTCATCGGCCGCATCGCCCCACTTCACGGTGAGCGCACCCTCATCGGCCACGCCGCGCACGAAGATGCGGCTGTTCTGGCCGATCGCGCCAACACCCTGCCCCTTCGCGTCGTACACCGTCGCGCCGAATGGCAACGGTGCGCCATTCGGTAAGCGAGCCGAGATCACCGCCGCTCTGCCGGTCACCGTGCCGAAGTGAATCATCACCACCGAGTTGGCACGCGGCGCCACCTGCTGGCTGGTCGACTTGAATTCGACGTCGAGCGGGATTCCCTTCGGATCGATTTCGACCGTGTTCAGGCTGTACGGCGTCAGATACGGAATCACTGCATAACCGAAGTTGTCGATGCGCACGCCGGACGAATTGGTGATGCGGGCACCCTTCGCGTCTTTCGCCTCGACCACACCGATCGTGTCGCCCAGGTCGTTCGCGAAGGTCACGCCGCCCGGATGCGCAACGATCGCGCCGGTCACGCCGGCCGACACTTGCGAGAAGCCGGAGCCGCCGCTTGCGCTCGCCGCCAGCGTCGCGTACGGGCTGCGGTACTGGCCGTTCACGCCGCCTGCACTCGAGCCCGGTGCATGGTTCGCCGTCACGCCATAGGTAAATTCGTTGTCCACGCCGGCGGAGCCGTTCAGCATCGCCTGCTCGGACGACCCGCTCTGACTGTTGTGCGTGAAGCTGGTCGACAGGGTCGGCGCATGCTGGCCCGTGCCGAGCGGAATCGAGACGCTTGCGAAGATCTGGTTGTTCATCTGGCCGGTCAGGCCGTCGCGCTGCCTCGACAGCGATACGTTGTAGCTGAAGTTGGTGCCGAGCGCGCGCAGCACGTTGTTGTAACCGATCTGGAATTGCGTGGTGGTGCCGCTGCGATTCCAGTAGTCGAGCGTCGAGCCGACCACGTAGGCATTGCCCCAGCCGTTGCCGAAGCTCTGGTTCATCGTCAGTTGGACCTGATTGCGTTGGCGATCCACCGAGCTCGGGTCCTGCCCCGCGGCAACCGCGCTGCGCGCCAGCATGGCGTCGCGCAATGCCCAGAAACCGCTCGACGAATAGCGATAAGCGGCGACGGTGAAGTTCGTGTTGGTGGCCGGCACCAGCTTGCTGTAGCTGATTCGCACGCTCTGGCCGGTGGTGTTGGTCACGCCGCGAATGTTGGCGCGGGCCTCGGTTACGTCTAACGCAACCGCACCCAACGGCGTGTTGACCGCCGCGCCGAGCAGCCCGGCGAGATAGCCTTCCGCAACGATCGCCCCCGCGTAGCCGGTGATGACGTTGTTGAAACCGTGCTGCACCGTCCCCTGAAGGAGGTTGTCGTGCTGATTGACCTGCGCATCGCGAAGCTGGCCCGCAGCGACATTGAAACGGGTGATGCCCGGACGCAGCAATTGCGCGACCGACGCATACGGCACGGAGAAACTGTGCTGACTGCCGTCGGCTTCCGTGACCGTGACGAGCAGGTTGCCGCCGTAACCGGTGGCGTACAGATCGTTGATTTCGAATGAGCCCGGTGCGACGGTTGTCTCGTACAGCTTGTTGCCGTTCTGCGTGACGCTCACGCGCGCATTGGTCATCGCCACGCCGCGAATCAGCGGTGCATAGCCGCGCAGCGAGTCGGGCAACATGCGGTCGTCGCTCGCGAGTTCGACGCCGCGAATGCCGATGCTGTCGAACACGGCGCCATCGGTAAAGGCGTCACCGAGCGTCAACTGGCTACGGATCGACGGCAGATCGTGCTGCACGTAGGTCGCGATGTTCTGATACGTGCGCGGTCCGTTCGATTGCCACGTCAGCGCGGAATTCTGGCGAAAGTGCCAACTGCCGACGTTGACGCCGCTATTCAGGCCGAGATAGGTCTGCGTATTTGACAACCCCGCGGAGCCCGAACCCGTCACGCGAAACGAATTCAGGTTGTAGCCCAAGGTGGCCGAGGTCACGCCTTCGTCCCAGAACTCGGGGCTCACATAGCCTTGCGGATTGCGCAGCAGCGCTGCCTGCGGGATGCTCAGGTCGAGCCGCAGATCGGACAGGTCGAAGGATTGCGACGCACCGTCGACGAGATCGGCGACGTTCGCGCATTCGCCCGCCTGGGCTTTCGCGAGTTCGCCACGGCCCTTGTCCGACAGTGCCGAAAAATCCAGGCCGAGGCGCTCGATCAGCGCCTTGCTGAAACACGGCACGGCGTTCCCCGCGCCTTCCCGAGCCACGAAACGCAACGTGTCGTGGCCGACCCAGTTTCCGTTCACGTAGAGATCGACCGTGTACTCGCCGGGCTGCACCGGATTGCCACGCTCGAAACGCGACACGTCGACGCTTTGGCCTTTCGGTTTCATCAGAAATTCGCTGTTGAACTGCACGTCGGCAAGCATCGTGGAGTCGGCGAACGCGGGCGTCGCGCCCCATGCGGCCAGCGCGCCGAGCATCATGGCATGGCTGCGCCTGAGCGCGAACCAGTTTCCGGCTCGCGGCCGCGAAGAATATTCCCGGGTGCGCATGATTACTTGCGGGTCCCGTCACGCAGCGTTTTGCCGGTGACGCCGGCGCCGTAGTCGTTGATAAATGTGTAGTCGACTTGCGCCGGCACGTCGGCGAGCGGTGCAACGTTGCCAATGTCGAAGTCCGCGCTCGCGCCCGGGTCGACCATGCCGCCCTTGTCACTGGTCCAGTTCGTCGTGCCCTCATTGGCGACGATCTTGCTGAACGTCACGTGATAGGGCGTCGGGTTGGTCGCCTCGAGCGCGTAGGCGCCGTAGTCCTTGCGCACAAATTTCCAACTGACTTTCGCGGCCGCTTCGTCCGCATTTCCCGGCAGCCCCGCAGGACGGAAAAACAACTTGATGCGCGAACGGAACGCGAGTTGCAGCGAATTCGGATCGTCCGCTGTGGTGCTGGCGGCTGCGCGCGGCGGCACTTCAAGCACGTTGAGCCAGAACAGGGACTCCTTGTCTTGCGGCAAGGGCTCCTGCGTATAGATCAGGCGCAGGCTCTGCCCTTTCTTCGGATCGAGGCGAAAAAGCGGCGGCGACAGGGTGAACGGCACCTTCGATTCGTCCGGCATCGCGTTCGGATTGCCCGTGTCGAGCCACACCTGAACCAGCGCCGGTGCGTCACCTTCGTTACTGAGCTTGACGGTTACTTCACGCTCTTTTGCCTGATAGATCACGCGCGTGCCGCTGATCACGACACCCGCATGCGCGCTGCTCACCAACCATGACAATGCGAAAACCGTCATCGCCCTTGATAATTTCTTTCGCATTGCCATTTCGTTATCCTGATTGCGTGGCGAACTCGTGGTTCGCTCTGATCTCCTCGACAGCCGGCGCCTCTTGCGGGCGCCGGCCACCGCCCCGTAGCGTCCTGCTTTTACTGGTAGACGATCGAGTACATGACGGTCGTATTGACGGTACCCGCCGTCGACGCGCCATTGGTTGCCACGTATTGCGCGAAGTACTTGAGCGTGGCGGCACCGCTCGCCAGCGCAACGGCCTTCGAGTTCTGCGACGCCTGAGCCGCACCCAGCGTGATCACGCTGCTGTCTCCGTTGAGCAGGCCGATTTCGACATTGGTCGCCGTGCCCGAGGCGTTGATCAGTTGCCCCGTGGTCGTATCGACCGTGGCGCCCGGTTCGAAATAAGTCGACACGTTGCCCGAGTTCGGCGTGCAGTTCGACAGTGCGATGTTGAACGGCGTGCGGCCCGCGGTCGTGCCCGCAGTGGCGAGCGCCGAGGTCGAGACGGTCGGCAGCGTGACGGTGAAGTTCTTGCCGCCGCCGTTACCGCTGATCGTGCAGGTCTGGCTGGTGATCTGGCCGGTGAATGTGATGGTGCCGTCGGCTGCCTGCGAAACGGCCGGCATGGCGGCTGCTGCAGCAATTGCCGCCGTAGCGAGAACGCCTGAGCGCGTGAATTTCATGGTTATCCCCATTGATGAGTAATGCGTCGTATTGAAAGACCGTGTGTGTGGCGGGTTCAGCAATGGCGTTGCGCTCAAACCGACCGCGCCGGGGGCAATTATCGGGACGATGCCAAAAAGGGACAGTCAAGCAGCGTCAAGCTGGACGGGAGAAGTTTGAAGCAGTGTCAAAACGAACGCTTTCTGGAAGTAAGAGCTACTTGCGCGGCCGCTTCTGCTCCTGAAAAGCACGCCTACCCTACCGGCTTTATTCATACGAATGATGCTTAATCGAGCAAAATCTACGTTTAAAACGTGGGTGCAAGTCGATTTTGCTGGAAAGAGCTTCCTGTTGTCCGTTACCGGATAGTCAAATCGACTTAACTAAAGCTCGTTGTCTTCGCTCCCCAGCAGTGATCACGCCTCGGACTGCCTCGACGCATTCAATTGACGCGCGGGCATCACCGACGACATCTATTCGCGGAGTCCGAAATGAAACGCGCGCTTCTGATGCTTGCGCCGGTCGGCGGGATGCTGGTTGGCGCGGCCCACGCGCAAAGCTCATTGACGATCAGCGGAACAACGTACACGTACTGTGCGGCCGAGGGACAATTCTGTTCGTTCACCGGCACGGCGAACGTCGTTTACGGCACCACGTCGCCTACGCTTCAATACGATATCAATGGCCCGTTCACGGGCGGCGTGCAGTGCTCGACGGGCGCGGTGTCGAGTACGGATCCCGCATTCGGGTATGGGAAGAGTTGCTGGTACAAAAGCACTTCGGCGCCCACACCGACTCCGACTCCTACCCCTACTCCGACTCCAACGCCCACCCCTTCTCCGACTCCGAGTCCCTCTAGTGCGTGGACGCAGTGTGCCGTCGAGAACGCGCGCTGTTCGTTCAGCGGCAAGATGACCGTACTCTATGGCGCGAGCACGACTGCCAATAACGTGAGCAAAGTTTTCACCAATGGTGTGACTTGCAGCAATACGGCTTTTGGTACCGACCCGGCGTATGGAGTTTCGAAGTTCTGCTGGATTCCGAAGACACCTGCACCTGCGCCGACACCGACACCGACACCGACACCGACTCCGACTCCGACACCAACGCCGACGCCAACGCCAACGCCAACGCCGACACCAACGCCGACTCCGACACCGACACCGACTCCAACACCAACTCCGACGCCAACACCGACTCCAACACCAACACCTACGCCTACGCCTACGCCGACACCAGCATCCGCCATCGCCTGCGCAGCACCGACGTCAGCAGCCGGAGGCACCGCCAACGGCCTGATCGTCACCGACACGCCAAGCAGCGACGGCACACGCCTCTTCAATCAAGGCAGCGCCTTCCAGGTGTCGTTCGTCACCGCGGCGACATCGGCGGACACCGTCGTCTGGTCGATGCAGGATCAGTTGGGCAATATCAAGGGCAGCGGTTCGTTTGCCGTTGCGAGCGGGACGCGGACCAGTACGCTGTCGTGCCGGAGCAGCGCGGCGGGTTACTTCGCGATCACGGCGACGCTGTCGCACTCAGGCGGCACGCTGCCACAATTCGGCACGCGTCCAACCGGCATCGCCACCTTCGGCATCTTGCCGAACCTGTCCAGCACGATACCGGCAGTCAGCTATGCGCATCAGGAGCAGCACCGCTTCGGCATGCAGGGCTTCAACGACAATGGCCCGATGCTCGCAGCGCTCGGCATCTCCCAAACGATCGACGACCGGGAGCTGTCCACCATGGAACCCAATGCGGCGAATACGTGGACGCCTTCCTTATCGGATCTCGATCCGTTCTATACGAACGGCAAGATCATGCGGCTCATCAGACTGGACGGTATTCCCGCATGGGCGAGTCCAACCGGCGCCTTTCAGGACGACACCAACGCACCGTCCAACGAAAGCTACTACCAGAGCTACATGGCGCGCGTGGGCACCGACAGCGCTGCGATCCGTCAGCAGTATTTTTCCAATCAGCAATACAACTATTACCAGGTGACGTGGGAGCCCCAATGGGCCGATTCGACCGCCAATTTCGTCGCGATGTATGCGGCCGCCTATAAAGGCTTGCATTCGACTGATCCGAACGCGGTTGTGATGGGCACAACCAACGTCTTTCCCGCCAACTGCTCGACGGAATGTACGCAGGGGTATCTCGCCACCTACGCATCGCTAGGGCTCGGCAATTACATCGACGGTGTGACGACGCACGGCTACTACAACGCCGGCACATTCGCCGCGCATCCGCCGGAACAATACGATACCGATCCGAATCCTGCGAATGTCGCGAACGCCCTCGATCAGCAGATGAGGTCGTTGCGTTCGCAGATGCAGATGGTCAAGCCGAACATGCGCCTGTGGATGACCGAGCTCGGCATCACCTACGACTCCGGCGCCGCTTACGGGCCGAGCTATCCGCCGGCCAACCAGTTGTACGGGCAGGCCGCAGTCGCATTGCGCTCGCATCTGATCATTCTCGGCGAAGGTGCACAGGTCACCTACTTCTTCTACGGCGCGGACTATCCTGCTGACGTGGGCATCGGCACGTTCTTCGATCTCGCCGATCCGCAGGGGCAATATGGCGCGACGAATCTGAGTCCCAAACCAGAAGCGCTCGCGTTCGCCGCGCTGACGCGTGTCCTGGACGGCACGCAAACGCTCGGACGCCTCAACAGTCTTCCTTCGATGGTGTATGGCTACGCATTCCAGCAGCTCAACTCGGGTGCGGTGATCGCGGCGCTGTGGACGCACAACAATTCGAACTGGCCGACGTCGTCGGGTACCTACAGTTCGACCTATAGCACCACCTATGCGTTGACCGTGAACTCGACCGGCACGAGCGGCAGCGTAAGCGTCATTGACATGATGGGCAATGTAAGCTCGGTGAGCTACACGAACGGCATCGCGAATCTCACGCTGACCGAGTCGCCGATTTACGTTGTGCTGGCGAACGCGAATGCGATCCAGGGCAAGTACACGGCACCCGTGGGCTATACCGGACAATAATCATGCTTTGGAGAAATCACGCCCACCTTCCTTTCGATATCCTGACGCGGTGGCTTCACAATCACACACCGCTGGAAATCCAGACACGTCTGCACCAGCATGGCAAACAGATGGTGCTGCTGCCGATGAACGTGGGATGAGTCAGTGAACCATCGTTACCGGAGTAACCGTGCGCCTTGACAGCGACGCGAACATGGCCAGTCTTCTAAAAAAGCCCATGTGGCTCGCGTCGATCACCATGACGTCGGGCTGGGTCGTTGCCGCATAGTCGGCGATCGCTTTCGTGCGGTGGCCGAATACCCGCTTCCAGTGGTACGGCACACCGGCTTCTTCGAGAATCGTGCGGGCATCGATCAGCGCCTTGAGCATGGCATGTTTTTCCATCCGCACCAGTGAGCTTCGGGTATGGAAGGCTGCAGCGCGCCCCTGATCGACAGGCTCGAGTACTTCCAGCAATTCGACTTCGGTTACACCGCGCTCCAGAAACATGAACGCCGCATAGCGCGCGGCTTCTATCGCACCGCCGTGGTCGAGAACAGGAATCAGCATGCGTATCATCGAGAACTCCTGGCGGGTACTTTGTACTTTGAGCTTAGCGAAAGCGGCATTAACATCGTGTAAAAAACTGCTGTTTTTGGAGCATGCGCGCACGCAAATTACACGGCGACGGAAGGCATCCTCATGATGCCTGTATCGCAGCCGGATTCAGCTCGATATGCAAGATCACCAGCCACCGCTTCGGACAATCCTCGGCAATTTGCAGTTCCTGTTTCCTGTCACCGCCCGTCTTCACGAAACCTTTCTCACGCGCGAAGCCGAAGGCGCGCCGCGCATCGGATTGCAGCCACAGCGTCAACAGTCCGCATGTCACGCAGCTGAACAGCCAGATCGTTTCATGAGGCAGCGTAGCATCGAGTTGCTGAGCGACGTAGGTAAAAATAGTCGTGAGAACCTGATTGGTGACAAAGGCAATGGCGACGACCTTGCACATTCCCCTGAATATCATCGCGGGTCTTGAAGGCGTCATGGCAGGTCAAAACCCGGTGCGGAAAACACGCGAGCCTCCACGGTCACGTTGCCCTTTGTTTGTTCGAATGCCATACACACTCCAGCAAAAACCAGATTTTCCCTGCGGCGAAACGCCAGACTTGAACTATACGAACGACACCGTAAAGGCCGAGAATCGATTGCCGCCGGCGATATAAAAATCCTGTGAAAATCACCGCACGCCGACCAGCCGGTAGCCCACGCCGGCCTCGGTGACGATGTGTTCGGGGTGTGCCGGATCGCGCTCGAGCTTGTGGCGCAGATGCCCCATGTAGATGCGCAGGTAGTGGTGGTTGTCGGTCTGCAGGGGACCCCATACCTCGCCGAGCAACTGCTCATGCGTCAATACACGCCCAGGATGGCGCACCAGCGCGGAGAGCAGGCGATATTCGGTGGGGCTGAGATGGACGACCCGGCTGCCGCGCACGACCCTGCGCTCGCCGAGATCGATTGTGACGAGGCCGAACTGAACCTGAGGCACGCCGACCCTGTCGCCGTTGGTCTGCCTGCGCAAATGCGCTCTGATCCGCGCGCCAAGTTCGGGCAAGCCGAATGGTTTGGTGAGGTAATCGTCGGCGCCGGCGTCGAGCGCCGCAACCTTGTCTTCTTCGCGGCTTCGCGCCGACAGGACGATCACCGGCATCGCGGACCAGCCGCGCAACTCGCGGATCACCTCGATGCCGTCCATGTCCGGCAAACTCAGATCGATGATGACGAGATCCGCCAGCCGCGTCGCAGCCTGCGCCAGGCCTTGTGCGCCGGTCTGTGCGTCGAAGACGCTCATGCCGGCCGCTTCGAGGCTAGTACGAATGAAGCGGCGGATGGCTTTGTCCGCGTCGATCACAACGACTGTTACGGTGGGATCGCTCATCCGCAGGCTCAATGCATCGGCTTGAGGTCATCCAAAGCCAGGTTGAGCTTCAGCACATTCACGCGGGCCTCGCCGAAAATGCCGAACTGCCGCCCCGACGTATTGCGCGCAACAAGATTGGTCACCTGATCGACCGGCAAGCCGCGGGCCTGCGCCACGCGCGCCACCTGATAGGCGGCAGCGGCCGGACTGATTTCCGGGTCGAGGCCGCTACCCGACGACGTCACGAGATCCACCGGCACCGGTTGCGACATATCGTTACCTGCCGCCTTCAACGCATCGAGACGGCCTTTGATTTCGTCAGCGAGCGCGGGATTGGTCGGGCCAAGGTTCGAACCACCCGAGTTCTGCGCGTTGTACGGCTGGGGCGTGGTGGCCGACAGGCGTCCCCAGAAATAGTACGGCGCGTCGAACTGCTGGCCGATCAGCGCGGAGCCGGCCACTTTGCCATCCTTCTCGAGCATGCTGCCGTTCGCCTGAGCCGCGAAGGCTGCATGACCGATTGCGGTCACAACGATCGGATAGATCACCCCGGTGATCACCGTCATCAGGATGAACAGAACAAGTACCGGGCGAATCAGCGTTTTCATGATCTTCACTCTATTAGGTCAGACCCAGCCGAACACGTTCAGCACCATATCGATCAGCTTGATGAACGGGAACGGCAGCAGAATGCCGCCCAGCCCGTAGATCAGCAGATTGCGGCGCAGCAGCGACGCCGCGCCGAGCGGCCGGTACTTCACGCCCTTGAGTGCCAGCGGAATCAGCGCAACGATGATCAGCGCATTGAAAATCACCGCGGAGAGAATGGCCGATGAAGGCGAGCTCAGATGCATCACGTCGAGCACACGTAATTGCGGATAGGTTGTCGCAAACGCCGCCGGGATGATCGCGAAGTATTTGGCGACGTCGTTCGCAATCGAGAACGTGGTGAGCGAGCCGCGCGTCATCAGCATCTGCTTGCCGATCTCGACGATCTCGATCAGCTTGGTCGGATTCGAATCGAGGTCGACCATGTTGCCGGCTTCCTTCGCAGCCTGCGTGCCGGTATTCATCGCCACCGCCACGTCCGCTTGCGCGAGCGCCGGGGCGTCGTTGGTGCCGTCGCCGGTCATTGCCACGAGCCGGCCCTCGGCCTGGTGCGAGCGGATCGTGGCGAGCTTGGCCTCCGGCGTCACCTCGGCGAGGAAGTCGTCCACGCCGGCTTCGGCAGCGATCGCCGCCGCGGTCAGGCGGTTATCGCCCGTCACCATGATGGTCTTGATGCCCATCTTGCGCAGTTCGGCGAAGCGTTCCTTGATACCGCCCTTGACGATGTCCTTCAACTCGATCACGCCCATGCAGCGTGCGCCGCTCTCGCCGCGTACTTGCTGCGCGACCACCAGCGGCGTGCTGCCGCGCCGTGCGATTTCCGTCACCGCCGCCGTCAACTCCGCGGGGAAACGACCGCCGTGCGCCTCGACATAGTGTTTGATCGCATCGGAAGCGCCCTTGCGAATCTCACGGTCGGGCAGATCGACACCGCTCATGCGCGACTGTGCGCTAAAGGCGAGGAAGGTCGCCTGCAGCGCGTGCATATCGCGCTCGCGGATATTGAAGCGCTGCTTCGCCAGCACGACGATGCTGCGCCCTTCCGGTGTTTCGTCCGCAAGTGAAGACAACTGCGCGGCGTCGGCGAGCTGTTCCTCCGTGACGCCCGGCGCCGGCGTGAAAGCCGAAGCCTGGCGATTGCCGAGCGTGATCGTGCCGGTCTTGTCGAGTAGCAACACGTCGACGTCGCCTGCGGCTTCAACAGCGCGGCCCGAGGTGGCAATCACGTTCGCCTGCATCATCCGGCTCATGCCCGCTACGCCGATCGCTGAAAGCAGACCGCCGATGGTGGTCGGAATCAGGCACACCAGCAGCGCGACCAGCGCGGTAATCGTGACGACATGCCCGGCTTTCGCGGCTTCGACCGAGAACATCGAGAACGGCAGCAGCGTCGCGGTTGCGAACAGCAGCACGAGCGTCAGCGCGACCAGCAGGATCGTCAGGGCGATCTCATTCGGCGTCTTTTGACGCTTCGCGCCTTCCACCATCGCGATCATCCGGTCGAGGAAGGCCTCGCCCGGATTCACGCTGACCCGCACGACGATCCAGTCCGACAGCACACGCGTGCCGCCCGTCACCGACGAAAAATCGCCGCCCGATTCGCGGATCACCGGCGCGGATTCGCCCGTGATCGCCGACTCGTCGACCGACGCGACACCTTCGATCACCTCGCCGTCCGCCGGAATCACGTCGCCGGTTTCGACCAGCACGACGTCGCCCTTGCGCAGATCGGTGGCCGTCGTGATGCGGATCGGCGCCTTGGGATGCGCTTCCTGCAGCAGCTTCGCCATCACGTCACGCTTCGCGCCGCGCAGCGAAGCCGCTTGCGCCTTCGAGCGGCCCTCAGCGAGCGCCTCCGCGAAGTTGGCGAACAGCACGGTAAACCACAGCCAGAGCGCGATCGCGAGAATGAATCCGGCGGGTGCTTCGGCCTGGCCCGCAAGCGCCGCAATCCACAAAATGGTCGTCAGAATGCTGCCGATGTATACGCAGAACATCACCGGGTTACGCAACTGATGGCGTGGCGCGAGCTTCCTGAACGAATCGACGAGCGCCGGCCGGGCAATCGACGGGTCGAACATCGAGCGCGCGGCGTTGCGCGCCTGACCGATGTTGCCCGGCTGATGAACCGGCGGTTGGAGTCCGTTAGTCATGCTGTCCTCTCAGTCAATGTCCCGCGACCATGATCAGATGTTCGACGACCGGGCCGAGCGCCAGTGCCGGCACGTACGTCAGCGCGCCGACCAGCACCACGGTGCCGAGCAGCAGCACGACGAACAGCGGACCGTGCGTCGGCAGCGTGCCGGCGGTCGCGGAGATGCGTTTCTTTGCGGCTAGCGATCCGGCGATTGCCAGCACCGGCACAATCGACCCGAAGCGGCCGAACCACATGGCGATGGCCAGCGTGCTGTTGTAGAAGGGCGTATTGACCGAGAGGCCCGCGAAAGCGCTGCCGTTGTTATTGGCGGCCGAGCTGTACGCGTAGAGAATCTCGGAGAATCCGTGCGGCCCGGGATTGGAGACACCCGCCACGCCGGCCGCCGTCAGCACGCCGATCGACGCACCGACCAGCACGAGCAGCGGCGTGAGCAGCACGGCGATCGACACCATCTTCATCTCGTACGACTCGATCTTCTTGCCGATGTATTCCGGTGTTCGCCCGATCATCAGGCCGGCCACGAACACCGCGAGCAAGGCGAACACGAGCATGCCGTACAGGCCCGAGCCCACGCCGCCGAAGATCACCTCGCCGAGTTCGATCAGCAGGAGCGGAACGAAGCCGCCCATCGGCGTCAACGAATCGTGCGTGTTGAGAACGGCGCCACACGATGCGGCGGTGGTCGCCACGGTGAAGATGCCGGACTGCGCGATGCCGAAGCGGGTTTCCTTGCCTTCCATGTTGCCGCCGGTTTGCGCGGCCGACGCCGTTTGATCGACATGCAGCGACGCATACAGCGGATTGCCGTTCTGCTCAGACGAAATCTCGCCCCAACAGGCGACCGCGAACGCGATCGTCATCGCGGCAAGCACCGCATAGCCCTGGCGCTTGTCGCCGACCATCCGGCCGAACACCAGGCACAACGCAGCAGGGATAACGAGCATCGCTATCATCTGAACGAAGTTGGCGAACGGCGTCGGATTCTCGTACGGATGCGCGGAATTGGCGTTGAAAAAACCGCCGCCGTTGGTGCCGAGCATCTTGATCGCTTCCTGCGACGCAACCGGCCCCATGGCGATAGTCTGCTTGTCGGCCTTGTTGTCCACCATCACCGGGTTGCCCTTGGCGTCCTTGACGGGGTTGCCCTGGGCATCGGTCTTCGGCGTCTGATACGTCGTCACCTGCAACGTCGGCACGTTTTCGTACGACTTGAAGTTCTGAATCACGCCCTGACTGATGAAGACAAGCGCGATGACCGTTGCGAGCGGCGCGAGGATATACAGCGTGATACGCGTGAGATCGACCCAGAAATTGCCGATCGTCGCCGCCGTATGGCGTGCGAAACCCCGAATCAGCGCGATCACGACGGCAATGCCGGTGGCGGCCGAGAAGAAGTTTTGCACCGTCAGCGCGGCCATCTGCGTCAGATAGCTGACGGTCGATTCCGGCGTGTAGTCCTGCCAGTTCGTGTTGGTCACGAAGCTGATTGCCGTGTTGAAGGCGGCGTCGGGCGTCATCGGTCCGAAGCCCTGCGGATTAGCGGGCAACCATTGCTGTAAACGCAGGAATCCATACACTGCGAGCACGCCGAGCGTGTTGAACGCCAGCACAGCCAGCGCGTAGTGCTTCCACGACATTTCCGCGCTGGGGTCGACCCCGGCGAGCTTGTAGAACGCGGTTTCGATCGGCCGCCCTATCCGGCGCACGATGACCGAAGAACCGTCCACCACGCCGGTCATGTAACGGCCAAGCGGGATGGCAAGCGCGATCAGCACGACGATGAACAGGCCGGGCTGAAACAGGTTGTTGAAGTTCATTCGAGAGCCTCCGCGCGTAGCAAGGCATACACGAGGTAAGCGAACAGAATCAGCGTCGAGGCCGCCGCGAGCCAGGTCATCCAGGTGGTCATGGACGGCCTCCGGGCGCACGGCGAAGCTTGTCGCAGCCAATCACGAAGGCCGCGACGAGGCCACTGAATACAATGATGGCGATGAGGTAAAGCAGATCCATGATCGGGTCTCCCACAGGGAACGCCTGCACCGTGAAATTTAGGAAAATCCGCGTAAACGCAGCGTCAATACTTCGCGGAGTTTCGTAAAAACGATGGACGTGGTGCGGGAGACCGCCGCGCTAGCGCAGCGGTATGGTCTTGCTGGGAGACTTTCGGGCAAGCACTTCGACCTGCAGTTTGAGGGAGACTTTCAGGCTTTCGCACTGCTGTTTGAAAGCGGCCGCCGCGTAAGCGGCTTAAAAGGCTTAAGCCGCCTTGGCCGCCTTACTCGTTTGAACCGCTTGCGCCGCTTGAGCGGCTTCGCGCGCAGTCTGTTCGATCCAGAGCTGGCTATCGGGAAACCAGAATGCGTCCGGGCGCGGAGGCGAGACGAGCTTCACCGGAAGGGAGGGATTGAATATCTTCGACCATGCGGACAGATAAGACGGCGTCTTCACGAGGAACCCGCAATTGGCCAGAAGCAGGCAGGACACCAGCGCCTCGCGGCCGATTTCGAGTCCCGGATAGCCGCTGAAGTGAACGGGCGTGCTGCCACAGGCGAGATGCTTTGCCGGCGCGACCCTGACCGGCTTGCTGAATGGCCAGGCGACAAAAAAATCGATAAACGCCCGTTCGTCGCTTGAAACCAAAATATTGGTCAAGTGCGGGTTTTCCGCGAGCGTGGCTTCCACATGGCGGCAAAAGCTTCCCCATGAAACCGGGACGGCTTCCTGCGCCTTGTCGGTCCCTCTGAAATGCGCGCCAAGGGTCGACGCGCCGAGCCCAAGCTTCTGGCAGATCGCGTCGACTTCTTCGCAGATAGACGCGGCCGGACGATAGTGCGCGAAGAAGAGCTCGCTTGCACTGCTGAGTCGAAGCCGGGATTCATAGCGCTGACGAAAGCCCAGTTGAACCAGGTCGCGCACTGTCGACGTTCTGACCTTATGGGTGATCGCGGCGCCGGAGGCGGTGTGGACGGACTCGAAGAAGGCCGAGAACCAGTCCAGTTTCCCTTCGGCGTCGCCATACAGCCCGCCGCGTGCGCTGATGCACGGGGTGAGGCATTTCTCGTCGCAATACATCAGAATAAACAGGACCATCTGCATCACGGAGAAAAAACCGGAGTTCTCCCGAATCTCGATGGAAAAGATGCCCCTGTTCAAACGCTGTGTAGCATGAAGTGAAATCCGGCGCGGCATGGCCACGGAATGCTTGAATCCCTCGCTGCGTCGGATCTGTTTCGCCCGATCGACCACCTTTCTCAACATGCCTGACTCCTAATTAATTAGGTATTTTTAAAAATGGCACGGACCTGTTTTCTGCGAAGGCAGGGACGGCTCAGCATAACACCTCAAAAAATTTGATCACGTAAAGTTTGGCTCATCTTGGTGAGCTAGCGTACAAAGGATCGGTAAGGTTTTCCCTGGATGGGCACGCCGCACTGCCGGCTCAACCCTCCGGCACCTCGCCGGTGTACTCATAGGCCACCGTCCCCCTGGGATGCCTGAACCACCCCGGATCGCGGTAGTCGTTGCGTCCCAACCCCTCCCGCACTTTCACGACGGTGAACATGCCGCCCATCTCCAGCGCGCCGAACGGCCCCGTGCCGGTCATCATCGGCAGCGTGTTGTCGGGCAGCGGCATTTCCATCCCGCCCATCGAACCACCCGTGCTGCCCATCGCCATGTAATCGGGCACCAGCTTGTTGATGCGTTGCGCGAGGTCTTTCTGCGGCACACCGATCAGGTTCGGTACCTGATGGCCCATCGCGTTCATGGTGTGGTGTGACTTGTGGCAATGAAACGCCCAGTCGCCCGGACGGTTCGCCGTGAACTCGATGGCGCGCATCTGGCCGACTGCGACGTCCGCGGTCACCTCGGGCCAGCGGGCGGAAGGCGGAATCCATCCGCCGTCCGTCCCCACCACTTCGAAATGGTAGCCGTGCAGATGGATCGGGTGATTGGTCATCGTCAGATTGCCGACGCGAATGCGCACGCGGTCGCCGGCGCGTACCGGCAAGGAATCGATGCCAGGAAAGACACGCGCATTCCATGTCCACATGTTGAAGTTGGTCATCTCGTTCACGCGCGGCGTGAAACTGCCCGGGTCGATGTCGTATGCGGACATGATGAACACGAAGTCGCGATCCACCTGCATGACGCCCGGGTCTTTCGGATGAACAATGAATGTGCCCATCATGCCCATTGCCATCTGCACCATCTCGTCGGCGTGCGGGTGATACATGAAGGTGCCGTGTTTCTCCAGTTGAAACTCGTAGACAAAGGTCTTGCCCGGTGGAATGTGTGGCTGCGTGAGACCGCCGACGCCATCCATGCCGCACGGCAGGAGCATGCCGTGCCAGTGAACCGTGGTGTGCTCCGGCAGCTTGTTGGTCACGAAGATGCGCACCTTGTCGCCTTCAACGGCCTCGATGGTCGGCCCTGGCGCCTGGCCGTTATAGCCCCACAGGTTCGCGCTCATGCCCGGCGCCAGTTCGCGCACCACCGGCTCGGCGATCAGATGAAACTCCTTCCAGCCGTTCTTCATACGCCACGGCAGCGACCAGCCGTTCAACGTCGCGACGGATGCATACGGCCGGCCGTTCGGCGGCGCGTGCGGCGCCTGCATCGTGGCCCCGTCCATCGTGGGCGCCTCAGGCAATGACGCGGCGCCGGCCTTGCTGACGAGTGCCGCACCCAACAACGCGGCTCCAGAGCCGCCCAGAAAATTTCGACGAGACACCATGTCATTGACCTTCAGAATCTGTGGATGACGCTTGCGGCGTCATGGATGTAAATGGCGCTGCGGCCATCGCGAGAGGCGGCAGACGGCCGCCGAGCGCCTGTTGCAGGTCGGTTTCCGCGAGCCAGTAGTCTTTGAGCGCGTCGATATAGCTGTTCACCGCGCCGATCTGGTCGCGCGAATCGGCGAGCAGTTCGAACACGCTCGCGAGCATGCCGTTATAGCGAAGCAGCAGTTCGTCCGAGATCGTCTTGCGGATCGGCACGACTTCGTCGCGATAGTGCTTCGCAACGTCGTAGTCGGTCACATAGGCCGAATACGATTCTCGAACTTCCGAGCGCGCATTGATCGCGGTTTCGGCGACGCGGTTCGCCGACTGCAGATAGATCGCTTTGGCGCGCGCCACTTTCGAAGCGCCCCAGTCGAAAATCGGAATCTCGACGCTGATCTCGTAGCCCTGCTCGCGGCCGTCGGAGGTCGTGAAATTGTTCTGATAGCCGACGTCCAATGCATTGATGAATCGCGTTGCCTGGCTTAGGCCCAATGAGCTTGCAACGCTCTGCGTTTGCAGTTTCGCTGCCTGGATGTCCAGGCGGTTCTGCATCGCGAAGTGCTCGAGGTCCTGCAATTCGGGCCTCGTTGCAGGCAGGTCAGGCAGACGCTCAGGAAGGTCGTACTGCGCTTGCGAACCCCATAGGCCCATCGTGCGGGTGAGCTTTTCCCGCGCGGCTACCGACTGCTGCCGCGCTTTCGCCAGTTGCGCCACGGCTTCCGCGTAGAAGGCCTGCTCACGCGCATAGTCGAGCTTGCTGAAGTTGCCGGCTTGCTGCATGCGCAATGCGAGTTCGGCGCCGGCTTCCGCCGAATCCTTCACCTGCTCCGCGTAGCCGGCGGACTGCTTCGCCGCGACCGCGCCGATATAGGCGCGTCGAGCATCGGCGGCGACTCTGAGCATGGCGTCCGCCGCAAGCAGCCGGGTCTGCTCGAAACGGCGACTCTCGATGCGTGTCGACAACGGCAGCGTCAGCATGTTCAACAAGCCGAGCGTGAACGTACGGCTGATGCTCAGATCGTTGCCGCCGTGCGTGCGGCTGAATGTGAAGCCGGGATTCGGCAGCCGTCCCGCCTGCACCAGGTCCGCCTCGGCAATGCCGAGTTCGCTATACGAGGCCTGCAATCCGCGGTTATTCAACAGAGCGATCTGGATCGCGTCGTCCATGCCGAGTGGTCGGGATAGCAGTTCCTGTGTGCGTTTGGCGACAGCGTTTCGATCTTCGTCCGTCCTGACTAGCACGGCGTCTTTGCCGAGCCGCTGCGATGCTGTTGTTGAAACGGTGTCGAAGCCGCCGTCCTTCGAAAAGGTCGTGCAGCCGGCGAGGAACGCCAATGCGGTAGTGGCGGCAATGAGTCGGCCAGTGAGAAAGAGATGCTGCTTCATTCTGCCGGCCCCTCTTGATGGGAACCGTGGCTGCTGTGACTAGAGCCTTGGTTGGAGCCGGCGTTGGAGCCGTGGCCGGAGCTGTGGTTGGCATCGGCATCGCCTGAATGCATTTGACCGTGGTCCATCTCGGGCTTGCCCGATCGACTCGCCACCGCACGATTGAGCGCTTGCCAGGTGGGCGCTTTCTGTTCCAGGTATGGCCGATAGTCCGCGAAGGCGGACGGCACATTGACCGCCGGAACTGATGCCGCGGCATCCGCCGGATCAGGAAGTGGTGATATGGCGTGCACGAGCGCCGGCAATACTGCCGTCGCGCCTAGCAGCGCCGCAATAAACGTTCGCATTGATTTTCTCGTCGTATGCCACCCGGACAGCCGACGTGCAACGTGCGGCCATCAAGGCGAAATTGAACATCGCAGCATCACGCTGCGAAGGAACTAGACGAGAGAGATTCGGGGAGGTCGTTCGATGCCGTCAGTCAGAAATGACGCGACACGAACAGAGGGAGCAAGAGGCACAGCGAAGTGGACGGCGTCGGCGGATATCGCCGCAACCGGAGCGACCGGCAAGCCGCCGCCAAAACAGCACGACGCGCAGGTCGAGCAGGCGTGCGCATGATGCGCGCCGCCAGGGTGACTGTCGTTCTGCGAATGGGCACTGGCGATGTCATTGGCGCTATCGGCCATCATCGCAGCATGGTCATGTTGGTGAGTCGCCTCGCCAGCATTCTCATGGAGCATGGACACCCCTTCTCCACCAACATGCGACGAGTCGCATTTCATGGAGACGGCCGCGAACGACTGAACCGGAAGGCTCAGCGCGAGCAGCACGACGAGGAAGAGTTTGCGCCAGTAAGACATGGGAACGGAGTCTAGCACGCTGTTTGAGAAGCCAAGAAGATAAGAGGATAGGAAGGCGGTAAGGCTCGGACCGCAACAGTCCGCGGCGGCTTTTTGCGTCGACAGGGCTACGGTTGGCGGCAGTATCAACAACATGGACGTATATGCTTGACCTTCCCCCCATGGGAAGGTCCAACCTTAAGTTGTGATTTCTCATCGGAGGCAAGAAATGGAACTCCAAATCCCGGACATGTCATGCGGCGGATGCGCCAATGCCATTACTCGTGCAGTGACTGGCCTCGACCCGGAGGCGAAGCTCGACGTCGATGTCGCCATTAAAATCGTGAAGGTCGCATCGACATTGCCGCCGGAACGCGTCATCGAGGCAATCGAAGCGGCAGGGTTTCATCCTTCGCTCAAGCGTTAAAGAGATCGCATCAAGCTGTGTCTATCGATTAAGCTGAGCACCCTGGTCGCGGCATCATGGTCGCCTGATATCACTTTTTCCCAACGGAACATCCAATATGAAAAACCTTCGCGCACTCCGTGCCCTTTGCCTTTTCAGCAGCGTTGCGTTTGCTGTCGCCGCGGCGCCCGTCTACGCCCAGCAGGGCGCGTCGATGCCCGGCATGAACATGTCCGGTTCAGCGGACGCCGGGTCGAGCGCATCGACGCAAGCGTTCAAGGACGCTGACGAGAAAATGATGCAGGCCATGGATGCGCCTGCCTACACGGGCGATGCCGACAAGGACTTCGTCGCCCACATGATTCCGCATCATCAAGGCGCGGTCGAAATGGCGCAGGTGGAACTGAAATACGGCAAAGATCCCGAGTTGAAGCGCCTCGCCCGAAACATCATCAAGGCGCAACACGATGAGATCGCGTTCATGCAGCGCTGGCAGGCAAAGCACGGCGTGAAGTGACAACGGGCAACATCACCGCTTTAACGCTTTAACGCTTTAACACCGCGCTTGACTTCGCGGTGGCGCCTGCGTCGCCATCAACGCCGGAATCCAGCCGCGAATGACTGGTGTTTACCCGCCAAACCCACTCTGACACTTGCCACTTCGTCGGAATGTGGCTCAAAATGTAAGCGCTATCATTTTAAACGAACAGCTTTAACCGGCTGAAATGACCGCCTGACACACGGTCAACACGCCAACATGTAAGCGCTAACATAGCGCGAAGAATTGCAATTGGAGAACCCCGATCTCCCGGCGACCTGACATCGCATCAGCGCGCCCCGCCCCAAACAAACACATGAACCGGAGACAACCAGCATGAGCGCCACCCCGAATCTCGAGCAGGCCCCACCGAAAATCCGCCGCGCCCAGATCGTGGCGCTCACGCTGCTGATGGTGAGCGGCATCGTCAACTATCTGGACCGCGGAACGCTCGCGGTCGCCAATCCGCTGATCCGTCATGACCTGGGCCTCTCACTCGGTCAGATGGGCCTGCTGCTGTCCGCGTTCTCCTGGAGCTATGCGTTGTTCCAGTTGCCGGTGGGCGGCCTCGTCGACCGGATCGGACCGCGCAAGCTGCTCGGCATCGGCCTGATCGTCTGGTCAATCGCGCAGGCCGCCGGCGGATTCGTCTCGACTTTCGGCTGGTTCGTCCTTGCGCGAATCGTGCTGGGCATCGGCGAGGCGCCGCAGTTTCCGTCGGCAGCGCGTGTCGTCAGCAACTGGTTTCCGTTGCGTGCGCGTGGCAAGCCGACCGGCATCTTCAATTCGGCGTCCCCGCTCGGCACGGCGCTCGCACCACTTTGCCTGTCGATCATCGTGGTTCAGTTCCATTGGCGCTGGGCCTTCATCGTGACAGGCGTGCTGGGCCTGGTCGTCGCTGTCGTATGGCTCGCGGTGTATCGCGATCCGGCCAAGGCCACGATGAGCGAAGCGGAGCGACACTATCTCGAAGGCGACGAAGCGGACCGCAAGCCGGCCCCCGCAGTCACGTTCGCCGACTGGCGTTCGCTGTTTTCTCACGGAACCACGTGGGGCATGCTGATCGGCTTCTTCGGCTCGGTCTACCTGAACTGGGTGTACCTCACTTGGTTGCCTGGCTACCTGACGATGGAGCGGCACATGAGCCTGATGCATACGGGCATTGCTGCGTCGATACCGTTCTTCTGCGGCTTTCTGGGTTCGCTCACAGCCGGCTGGTTCTCCGATCTCATCACGAGCGGCAGCACGAACCCGGTCACCAGCCGCCGCAACGCGGTGGTGATCGCGATGCTCGGCATGGTCGCGTTCACCATTCCGGCGGCGCTCGTCGAGAGCAACACGATCGCGATCGTGTGCATCTCGGTGGTGATCTTTCTGGCTAATGCCGCCTCCGCCAGTTCATGGGCGCTTGCCACCGCCGCCGCGCCGCCGAATCGCGTCGGCTCGCTCGGCGCAATCCAGAACTTCGGCGGCTTTCTGGGCGGCGCCCTCGCACCGATCCTGACCGGCTACATCGCGCAGACCTGGTCGTTCGTCCCTGCTTTGCTGACGGCCGCCGGCATCGCGTTTGCCGGCGCGATGAGCTACCTCCTGCTGGTGCGCAAACCGATCGACGACCAGCCCGTCTCCACCGAAACCCTGCGAGCGCCCGCCTGAAGGCGGACGCCGCGCCCATTCATCGAATCCTTCCCCGGAGATCAACAACATGACCACCGCCAAGCACGCCACGACTTCAGTCGAAGGCATCGTCCCCGTGATGCTCACGCCGTTCGACGATTCCGGCGCCATCGACTACGCCGGACTCGAACGCCTGATCGAGTGGTACATCGCGCACGGGTCCGACGCGCTGTTCGCTGTCGCCCAGTCGAGTGAAATGCAGTTTCTGACGCTCGCCGAGCGTGGCGCGCTAGGACGCTTCGTCGTCGAGAAGGTCGCGGGCCGCATTCCCGTCGTGGTCTCGGGCCACATCAGCGACGACGCCGATGCCCAGGCCGAAGAGCTGAACGTCGCGGCGGCCACAGGCGCGCAAGGCGTCGTGCTCGTGACGAACCGGCTCGATCCGAATCGCCAGGGAACGGAGGCCTTCGCGGCGAATCTCAAGCGGCTCCTCACGCGTATTCCGTCGGACATGCCGCTCGGTTTGTACGAATGCCCGGCGCCCTACCGCCGGCTGCTGTCCGACGATGAATTGAAGTTCTGCATCGATACCGGCCGCTTCATCATGTTGAAGGACGTGAGTTGCGATCTCGCGACCGTCAAGCGGCGCGTCGCGCTTGCACAGGGCTCGCCGCTGAAGATTCTGAACGCCAACGCGGCCATCGCGTGGGACGCCATGAAGGCCGGTTCCGCAGGCTTCAACGGCGTATTCACGAACTTCCACCCGGATCTGTACAACTGGCTGCGCAATGACGCGGCACAGGACTCGGCGCTCGCGGAGGAGCTCGCGACGTTTCTCGTGCTCGCCGCCGTATCCGAAGCGCTCGGTTACCCCGCGCTTGCGAAGATCTATCACCAGCGCATCGGCACGTTCGGTTCGATTCGCTGCCGCGCGATCGACTACGACGTGCGCGAACGCTTCTGGGCGCTCGACGCGGTGCTCGACAAGATCGTCGCCGGCACCGAGCATTTCCGTTCGCGCATCGCCGCGCTTGGTCAACGCGGCTAGGTTCATAGGCATCAGCCTTCAGGGACGCCCGGTGACCGGAACGCGAACCCCCACCGCCATGCCTGCTCGCGCTTCGCGCGCGCACGCGGCGGTAAGATGTCGGGCGTTCTCCGATTCACTCTTCGTTTTCTGATCCGATGCCTGACTCCCCCGACTCTCCGGCCACCGTCCGAACTCCGACGAACCGTGCCCGCCGCAACACGGGCCGCACTGTGCTTTCCGATGTCGCCAAACTTGCGGGCGTATCGACGGCGACCGTATCGCGGGTCTACAACGAGCCGGACAAGGTCTCGGCGAACGTACGCGAGCGTGTCGAACATGCCGCGCTCACGCTCAACTGGTTTCCCAACGCAGCGGGCCGCGCGCTCGCGTCCACGCGCAGTCACATTGCCGGCATCATCATTCCAACGCTGGATGACCAGGTGTTCGCTTCGCAGGTGAGCGCCATGCAGGCTGCGTTCGCGGCACGCGGCATCACACTCGTGCTCGGTTGCTCGAACTACGATCCGGCGCAGGCGCTCGTGCAAGTACGCGCCATGCTCGCACGCGGTGTCGAGGCGATGGCCGTCGTCGGCGAGGCTCATCCGCCCGAACTATTCGAGGCGTTGCGGAGCTATCGCGTGCCTTATGCGGTCACGTATGCGTATCGCAAGGACAGCCCACATATCTGCGTCGGCTTCGACAATCACGCGGCCTACACGGAGATCACGGAACATCTGATCGGCCTCGGGCATCGCTCGTTCGCGGTCTGCATCCAGCCGACGCGCGACAACGATCGCGTGCAGGCGCGCGTGGCGGGCATCCGCTCGACACTCGAACGCCACGGCCTCGCGGTGCGGCCTGAGCACATGCTCGAAGGCAAATCAACGATCGAATTCGGCCGACGCTGCCTGCGCTCGATCTGGCAAGCGCCGTGCGAGCGCCCGACCGCGATCATCTGCGGCAACGATCACATCGCGCTTGGCGTCCTGCGTGAGGCGGAGGAACTGGGTATCGCGATTCCCGGCGAATTGTCGGTGACGGGCTTCGACGATCTCGAGATCGCGAAAGAGCTACGCCCCGCGCTGACGACGATGCGAGTCGACACGTACGAGATCGGGCGCCTTACCGCGCAGTATCTGCTCGATGTGCTCGACGGCAAGCGCCCGCAGCACGGACACGAAGTGCATGCCCTATTCCAGCTCAGGCAATCGACCGGGCCGAGCGCACGATAGCTGCGCGGCGCTTTTCTCTGAATGAACAGGGTTGCGTATGGTTGGCTTGTCACACCGAGTCAATCGGATCGCTCACCGCGCCTCGCTGCACCGCATGCCCCAACTGCTCGCCGAACTGCAAGGCGGCAAGCTGGGCATAGAGCGGTGAACTCAGAAGAAGCTCTGCGTGACGGCCCTGCGCGACGATGCGGCCTTGTTCCAGTACGACAATGCGATCGGCCTGTTGTACAGTCGCAAGACGGTGCGCGATAACCAGTGTGGTGCGGTTCTGCGCGGCATTGTCCAACGCCTTTTGCACCAGCCGTTCGCTGGCTGCATCGAGCGCGCTGGTCGCTTCGTCCAGCAGAAGAATGGGCGGATTCTTCAGGATCGCGCGAGCGATCGCAATGCGCTGGCGCTGTCCGCCAGACAGTCGCACACCACGCTCGCCGAGAAAGGTGTCGTAGCCCTGCGGCAGTTCGTCGATAAAGCCGGCCGCGGCCGCCATCTCGGCAGCCCGTTGTACTTGAGCGAGCGTGGCATCCGGTGCGCCGTAGCGAATGTTGTCGAGCACGCTGCCAGAAAAGATCACCGATTCCTGCAGCACCACGCCGATTTCCTTGCGCAATTCGACGAGCGGCACATCACGCGTCGGGACGCCGTTGATCAGAATGCTGCCGGACTGCGGATCGTAGAAACGCAGCAGCAATTGGAACAGCGTGGTCTTACCCGCGCCGGACGGCCCGACCAAGGCGACATGTTCGCCCGGACGGACATCGAGCGAAAGTGCGGAAAGCGCCGCAATGCCAGGGCGCGACGGATACGAGAAGCCGACGTTGTCGAAGCGGATGCCCTCGCCTCGCGCAGGCAACGCGACCGTGGTTTCAGCCTGCACCACCGGCGAGCGCGCCGCCAACAGTTGCAGCAAACGTTCGGTGGCGCCAGCAGCGCGCTGCAGATCGCCCCACACTTCAGCAACTGCTCCCACGGCACCCGCCGTGAACACCGCGTAGAGAATGAACTGAGACAGCTGGCCCGCTGTCATCCGCCCGGCCAGCACCGCCTGCGCGCCGAGCCACAGCACGAACACGATGGCGCTGAACACCAGCACGATCACCACGGCGGTCAACCAGGCACGCGCACGAATGCGCGTGAGCGCTGTATCAAAGGCCGCCTCCACCGCGCCAGCAAAGCGCCGCACCTCAAAGGGTTCCTGCGTATACGACTGCACGGTCGGCATGGCATTGAGCACCTCGCCGGCCAACGCGCTCGTGTTCGCGATCTTGTCCTGGCTCGCACGTGAGAGCCGCCGCACGCGCCGGCCGAAGATCACGATAGGCGCGACCACCACGACCAGCGTCGCGATGATGTATCCGGACAGCACCGGACTCGTCACCGCCAGCATCGCCACGCCACCGGTCAACAGGAAGAAGTTGCGCAATCCCAGCGACAGGCTGGTGCCCACCACCGTCTGGATCAAGGTGGTGTCGGCGGTGAGTCGTGACAGCACCTCGCCGGTCTGCGTGGTCTCGAAGAACTGCGGACTCATCCCCAGCACGTGGTCGTAGACGGCCCGCCGCAAGTCGGCCGTGACCCGCTCGCCCAGCCACGACACGAGGTAGAAGCGCAGCGCCGTGGCGGCGGCCAGTACTAGCGAAACGACGAATAGCGCGAAGAAATAGCGATCGATGTGCGCCCGATCGCCCCCCGCGAAGCCACGATCGATCAGGTATTTGAACGCCACCGGCAACACCAGCGTGGCGCCTGCCGACGTCACCAACGCGAGGAACGCGAGCGCCCAGCGGCCCGCATAGGGGCGCAGGAAGGGAAACAGGGCAAACAAAGGGCCGATACGTCGTGAAGGTGATGCAGGCGGCGAAGACGGGTCAGCGTCTGGCATGGAGATTCCCTGATGAATCGAAGGTCACCCCGATTGTGCCAGTCCTGCGGATTCGAAGGCGGGTCACGTAAAAGCCTCTTTCACGTGCTTGCCGCGACTATCCATCTGTATCAAGATCAAGCCGACTCATCCGGACCAGGCTATTCCCATGAAAGACGACTCTGACTCCGACTCCGATCCCGACAAACTGAAAGGCCCCGGTGGTTTGACGCTGCGCCAGATCCACGAACAGGTGCAGAAGAGCGTCGAGCGCGACCGCGAAGAGCTGGCATCGCGCAACGCTATCGCTCCGCAACGCAGCAGGTGGCAACGTTGGGTACGTTACGTGTGGGGCCGCAGCGGGCGTCGCTAGGCGGCGAAGATAACCGCGCAAACCCAATGCGCGGCTATACCCTAGACGATGGAAACCGGCTCCGCGCTCTGCTTCGCCTCAGAAAGCAGCCAGGCCCGGAAACCTGCATTGCAAAAGTAGTGCGCGAGGACCACAGCGCGCCAGTGCGCGCCGCGGCCCTCAACCGGCTTACTGCTTCGTCACTTGACCGTAGCCGATCACCGAGTTATCGGCTGCCTTGATCAGATAGACGACCGTCCGCTTGTACAACGTCGTGCTGCCGGAAACAGGCAGGAACGTGATCGCGGCGTTACCGGAGTAGGTCACGCCCGAACGCAGCGTGCAGGTGCTCGTCGTGCCGCTCAAGGTCATCGTGTAAAGGTTCTTGCTCGAGCCCGGCGTGGTCAACGCCAGCGTGCCCGATACACCGCAGCCGAGAATCGAACCGGTGAAGCCGCCCGCATCGTCGACCGTCAGCGTCGTCGAACTTTGCGCCCACGTACCTGCGACGCTCGACTGGGTGACCGCGAGCGCATTCGCCGGGTCATACTTCAGCGTCAGATTCACGGTGTTGCCGTTGGCCACGTAGCTGCCATTCAAGACCTGGTTCGCGGTGAAGGTCCCGCTTCCCGATGTTGCCGTGTAGCGAATGCCGCCCAAAGAAGTCTCGAAGCCGGTGATCAAGGTCCAGTTCGGCGCAGCGGGGGCGATCGTCCCGAAGAACGTCGACGTGACGACCGAGAACAGGCCGTTAATGTAAGAGAGGTTGCCGGTCGGGTCTACGAAGGCCGTCATGTTGGCCGTGCCCGATTGGGTCCAGATGCCTTCGGAACCGTTGCCTGCGGCAGCCGTCGAACCAGCCTGCGGGGCGGTCAGGCTCGGCAGTGCCTCACCCGTCAAGGCCGGCGCCGACGCAGCCGCGGGTGCGCTTGCCGGTGTGCTGGCCGATTGGGCGGTCGGCGTGCTGCTGCCGCCACCTCCACCCCCGCCACACGCAGCGAGCACAAGTGAACCCAACATTGAAACGAGTAGAGTTGATTTTGTTTTCATTTTCATTTTATTAGTTCTGGGTGCGGACTCTCAATGCCGCACAGTGATTGATTAGATCTCGATATACCCTGCGCAAAATCGCGCAACCCTGTAAACGGCAGTAAGAGAAAAGTCTTTAACGTTTACTGGATAATCGCCCTTCCTTTGCTGGGGCATGAAAGACGGCATTTTTGACGATTAAGAGAAACAGATACGATGCCGAATATGCGCATCGCATGACATACTCATCTTCAAATCAAAATGTCCGTATCGACATCGACGATCCGGAATAGATGAACGCGTGCGATAGCAGAAAACATCGAAACGAAACTGCCGCGCTGGTAAAGTGCCGGTGATTTCGTTGCTTCCACCATGGATTCACTCACTTCGCGACGCCGCAATGCCGTTCAAGCCAAATCAAAGAAGCGCCTGCGACCCGATCGTGCTCCGCACGCGGCGCCTTCCGGTCGCCGCTGCCCTGAGCCTGTCCTTGCAGGGGTGCACGCTGCGCGGTGCGCCGTCGTATGAAATCTTCGGCGCCTACTTCCCGCTCTGGCTGTTGAGCGCGGTAGTCGGACTCATCGGCGCGCTCGTCGCCCATCGGATCTTCGTGTCCACGGGGTGGGCGCAGATCGTTCCGTTTCAGCTCTCCGTCTGCGTGGCTATCGGTTTGACGGTCGGCGTGCTCTGCTGGCTTTCGGGAACAGGACAGCTCTTATGAAAATCGCCGGCAAGCGCCAAGCCTCCATCAAGGGCCGCGTGATCGCGGGCGTGATCGTCGTACTCGGCCTCGCGGCGGCCTGGTACGGCTATGACTGGACCACCCGGTTTCCATCAACGGACGACGCGACGATCGATGCCGACGTCGTACACGTCGCTTCGCCGGTCGGCGGCCGGATCATCAGGCTGCCGGTGGAAGAAAACCAGCGGGTCGCGAAGGGCGACGTGCTCTTCGAGATCGATCCTGTGCCTTACCGGCTCGCGGTCGCGCAAGCCGAGGCCGACCTCGAACTGGCCCGCGCGACGCTCGACACGCGACGCAGGACGATTGTCGGCGAGCGCGCCACGGCGGTTATCGCCGGCGATCAGACGGGCAAAGCGGCACACAACTACGAACTGGCATCCCGCACCGTGGAGCGGCTTACGCCGCTCGTGGCGAAGGGCTATGTCCCGGTTCAGCAACTGGATCAGGCGCAGGTCGCCCAGCATGACGCGGCGTTATCGCTGAAGCAGGCGCAGGAGCAGAAGCAGGCCACCGCGCAGACGATCGGCGACGAAGCAGGCGCCGTCGCCTCGGTGCATGCGCGTGAGGCCGCCCTCGCGCTTGCGCAGCGCGGCCTCGACGACACCGTCGTGCGTGCGCCGCAGAATGGCTTCGTCACGGGGCTATCGGTACTGGCGGGCGAGACGATCGCGCCGCATCAATCGATCTTCACGCTCGTCCACGCGGACGAATGGTTCGCCGTCGCCAACTTCCGCGAAGGCGCGCTCGCGCGGATCGAGCCAGGCGATTGTGCGACCGTCTATTCGATGATCGACCGCAGCCAGGCGATCCACGGCAAAGTGGTCGGCATCGGCGCGGGCGTGGCCGATTCCGACCGTATCAACCTGCCGCGCACCTTGCCGATCGTGCAGCAGTCCGTCAACTGGGTGCGGGTCGCCCAGCGTTTCCCCGTGCGGGTGCGGCTGGACGAGCCGGCCGCCCGGCTGGTGCGGATCGGTGCGAGCGCGATAGTCGAGGTCCGGCATGGCGCAGCCTGCCGGTGATCTTGCCCGACCGGGCCCCGCCGACATCCTGAAGCTGCTCGCGCCCTATCCCGGGCGCGCGGCGATGGCGGCGCGCATCGCGCTGATCTGCGCGCTGACGGCGTTCGTGACGAGCGCGTACGGCACGCCGGAAGCCGCGATCTCCGCCTATGTCGTGTTCTTCCTGAGCCGGCCCGACCGGGTGCTGAGCGTGATGCTGAGCTCGGCGCTGCTGGTGCTGGTCACGTTGATGATCGGATTGGTCACGGTGGTGGCCATGTTCGCGCTCGACGATCCCATGTGGCGGGTTGCGTGCATCACGGGGCTATCGTTCGGTCTGCTGTTCGTGACCTCGGCGAGCAAGCTGCGGCCGGTGGGCGCGATCCTCGCGATGATCGTCGGCTTTGCGCTCGACGAACTCGGCAGCGTACCGTTCGGCGAAGTGGCGACGCGCGCCCTGCTCTACGTCTGGCTGATGGTCGCGATTCCGGTCGGCATCTCGATCGGCGTCAACCTGTTGATCGCGCCGTCGCCGCGGAAGCTGGCCGGCCGCGCGCTGGCGAAGCGTCTGCGACTCGCGGCGCAGAGCCTGGTCGAACCCGAGGCGACGGCCGACGAACTCAGCGCATGCCTGCGCGAGGGCGACGCGGAAATCGGCACGTGGCTCGAGCTCTCGGTCGTCGACGGGTCGTCGGTGCGTGACGATGTCGGGCCGCTGCGGCAGGCCGTGTCGTCGACTCTGACGATTCTGGTCGCGGCCGATCTCGCGGTGCGCGAACCGTCGGGACGGCTGCCGGCATCGTTCGCTGCGCCTATCGCCGAGGCGCTGGAGAACATGGCGCGGATGCTTGAGGCAGGCGGCTATCCAGTCGACATCGAACTCAAGCTGCCCAGCGGGGCCGAACTGACGCCGCTCGCGCGGCTTGTCGTCGAGGATCTGCACGAGGCGATCACCCGCTTCGCTGTGGTCGAGGCGCAAGCTGATGTCGCAGGCGCAGGCAAAACTGAAACCGATGGGCGGACCGATGCGCGGGCCGAAGCGCAAACTAGTGTCGAAAGCGCGGGCAAAATCGAAACCGAAGCCCAACCCCAAGCGCAAATCAAAGCCGAACCCGCGCCACCCGCCGGCAAGCGCGGCGGATTCTTTCTTCCGGATGCATTCACCAACCCCGAACACGTCCGCTACGCGCTGAAAACCACGGTGGCGGCGATGTTCTGCTATCTGCTCTATTCGCAGATCAACTGGCCCGGTATCCACACCTGCTTCATCACGGTCTACATGGTGTCGCTCGGCACCACCGCTGAGACTGTCGAGAAGATGACGCTGCGGATCGCCGGATGTCTGGTGGGCGCGCTCCTCGGTATCGCGGCGATCGTGTTCGTCACACCCGTGCTGACATCCGTCGCCGGGTTGATGACGCTCGTGCTGGTCGGTGCATGGCTGTCGGCGTGGATCGCTTTCGGTTCGCCACGGATGGCGTATGCCGGCTTCCAGATCGCCCTGGTGTTTTTCATGTGCGTGTTGCAGGGCGCGGCGCCTGGCTACGATCTGACGGTCGCGCGGGATCGCACGATCGGAATTCTGATCGGCAACGTTGTCGTCTATCTGGTTTTCACCCGCGTGTGGCCGGTCACTGTGGCCGCGCGCATCGACGCCGGCCTCGTCGCGCTGCGGCAGCAATGGGAGCGATTGGCGGCGCTGCCGGATGCCGTCACGCGCCGGGCGCAGGCCGCGAGCGCCATGGCTCAGTGCGGCGCGCTGGAACAGGACATCGCGCTGATGCACTACGAGCCATCGTGGGTTCGTCCCGAAGCGCAGTGGATCGCCGAGCGCCGCAGCGCGCTGGCGAAGCTCGATGCGCTGGAAGGGCCGATGTTCCTGCTCGCCGAACGTCGACCGGGCGATGCCGCGATTGAAGGCTGGCTTAAGCGGGCCATGGACGGGCTTCCGGTGCCGTCGGATGAAACCGGCGCTGCGGCTGCTACGTCTGCTGCGGTCGCGAGAGCCCCGGCTTTGCCTTCCGCGCGGAAACCAGCTTCGCCGGTCGCCCCAAATGCAGCTTTACCGGAAGCAGCAGCCAACGACGACACACGCACCGCTTTGCTACGCCTCGGCGATGCACGCCTCACTCAACTCGAACACGCTGCGTCGGACGACGCAGCGAAGGGACTCGCGACCCATGCGCCGGCTTAACCCTTCATTCGCACTGGCGATCCTGGCCGCAGCGGGTTTGGCCGGATGCGCCACGTCATCGCTGGACATGGCGCCGGACAGTCCCGATCGTCCGTGGCAACCGCAGACGGACGCGACGGGCGCCATCGTGCCTGGGCCGGCGTCGGCTTCGACTGCTTCCGCTGCTTCGGCTAATTCGGCGACCTCGACCACCTCCACACGTAGCTACCAACTCCCCGCCAATCCCGCACTCGCCGCCGTGCCACCTCCACCGGCACTCGAGCAGACGCATGCATACGACCTACCCGAACTGATCGATCTGGCGGAGTCGGCGAATCCCCTAACGCGCATCGCCTGGAACGACGCCCGCAACGTAGCACTCGCGGCCGGCATCGCGAAGAGCGCGTACCTTCCGCAACTGTCGGTCGCGGCGATGGGGCAATACGCCGGTTTTCATAATTCGGAGACGTCCGTGCTCGGCGATTCATCGTCGAGCGCAACGGGGCACGGCATGACTTCGGTGGTCGCGCTGCAATGGCTGCTGTTCGATTTCGGCGGACGCGCCGCGCGCGTCGAGGCCGCGTCGCAGGCCTCGGTGATGGCGAACATCGCCTTCACTGCCGTTCACCAACAGGTGATCTTCGACGTCAGCGTCGCGTTCTACGCGTACCAGGCCGCGCGCGCCCGCATCGTCACGACACAACAGGGCCTCGACAACGCCGACGCGATCCTCGCCGCCGCGCAGTCGCGCTACAAACATGGCGTCGGCACCGTCATCGAAGTCGCGCAGGCCAATCAGAATCGCGCGCAGGCCAGGCTCGCACTCGTCCAGGCGCAAGGTGCCGAAAGCAACAGCTATCTCGCGCTGATCGCCGCGATGGGGATTTCTCCGCTGTCGAAGCCCAGAATCGCGGAGATGCCGGCGCACACGCTCCCGGCGATCACGAACGATTCGATCGACCGGATCGTGTCGTCCGCCATCGCTCGCCGCCCGGACGTGTTGAGCGCCTATGCGGCCGAGCGGGTCAATCTGGCGAAAGTGAAGGCGGCCGAGTCGGACTTCATGCCGAAGGTGTTCCTCTCGGCGAACGGCGCGTACAACACCGGCAGTTCGTCGATTTCGGCGGTCCCGGCCATCGGCCAGCAACTGCCGACGGTGAACCTGAGCGGCGGTCGCTACGGCGGTAGTGTGATCGTCGGCGTGACGATTCCGCTGTATGACGGCGGCCTGAGATCGGCCGTGCTCGCACAGGCGCGCAACGATGCCGACAGCGCGTCGACCCGTCTTACACGAAGCCGCGAAGAAGCGGTTCGGCAAATCGTCGCCGCGCAGAATACGCTGCAGACGAGTCTCGCCGCACAGGCTGCGTCCAAAGAGTTGCTTGCTGCCGCGCAAACGACGTATGACGCCGCGTTCGACGCATATCGGCACGGCGTCGGCTCGGTCACCGACGCGTTGCTCGCGCAGAATCAATTGCTGGCAGCGAAGAACGCGGACGCGGATAGCTACAGCAGTTCCTTATCCGCAGCGGCGGCGCTTGCGCTGGCGACTGGCTCGGTTGACTCGATTCCGATGCGGGACAATTGGTGAGCGCGTAGTTGTGGACGCGAGTGCTGATTGAACGCGCGGCGTCACCCATTCGTTTGCGCTTCACGGGTCTCGCGAACTAGCGTCTCAACCAGTTCCGCCGCCGGCATCGCCCGCGAAAGCCGCACGGCCTGCCCTGCCCATTGAGCCGCATACTCAGCGCTTCCCTGCGCCTTCGCGGCCGCATGCAACGCCTTGCCGGCATCATAGGCAATCGGATAGTCAGGCAGCGCGGGTCGCGCTGGATCATCGCCCAACTCACTGAACCGGTTTTTGATGCCGCGCGCCGCCCTTCCGGAAATCGCGCTAATGAACGTCGTGCGGCTATCGGGACTCAGCAGGGCGGCACGATACGCGGCATCGGCGGCAGATTCGGGCGATGCCACGAATGCCGTGCCGAGTTGCGCAGCCTGTGCGCCCAGCGCCAACGCAGCCGCGATGCCCGCGCCGTCCATGATGCCGCCGGCCGCAATCACCGGCAGCGGAATCTCACGAACAATCAGCCGCACGAGCGCCATGGTGCCGAGCAGTTCGTCCGGTGCCGACGGGTCGAAGTTGCCCCGATGACCGCCTGCCTCGGTGCCCTGCGCGACGATGCCGTCCAGGCCGGCCGCCTGGATCTGAGCGGCTTCATCGAGGTTGGTGGCACTCGCCACCAGCATGATCCCGGCTTCGCGCAACGCCGCGATTTTCGTGGCCGACGGCAATCCGAAGTGAAAGCTGACCATCGCCGGACGCTCGTCGAGCAACATCTCGAACATCGCGTCGTCTTCGACAAAACTCGTGTAGATCTCGCGCAGCGCCGTGGGCGGTTTCGCACCGAAGCGCGCGAAGTGCGGCGCCAGATACTCGAGCCAACGCGACTCCCGAACGGGGTCGGCAACGGCCGGGGCATGAGTAAACACATTGACGTTAAACGGCTTGCTGCTCAACGCACGAAATTCGTGGATCGCCGCCCGCGCGCTCTGCGCGTTCATCGCGCCGACACCGAGCGACCCCAGTGCGCCCGCATTCGATACCGCCGCCGCTAGCGCCGGCGTGCCCACGCCCGCCATCGGCGCCTGGATGATCGGCAAGGCGACGCCCAACCGGGCGAGCAGATTCGGAGAGTCCTTCATGTCCTCAGCCCCTTGAAATCGCGACGCGCTCAGCGCTGCCGTGCGCGTATGTCTGTGATCGATTCGCCGCCCCAGCCCCAATTGTCCGTATCGATTTCCTCGATCACGACAAAAGTGGCCGCGGGGTCCTTGTGCAACACGCGCACCATAAGATCGGTGGCGCCCTTGATCAACTCGTTCTTCTGTTCACGCGTGACACCTTCGCGCGTCACCTCAATCTTGATGTACGGCATGATGCACTCCTTTCAGTTGCCCCAGGTTCGACGGGGTGTACTACCAGCGACAGACAGTCGTTCCGCCATCCACAGGCACCGCAGGGCGTCCCGCTTTCTGTCCGGCTCCCATGTAACTCACTATACTTATGCCACTCGCGTCGATAAATACGCCCATGTCGAATTCATTTGATACGCCAAGTAATGAATAACCCGCGGATCGTCGAACGAACCAGTAAGCGCCAATTCGACGACTTGATGCTCGGCAGCATCGAGTTGTTCTGTCTCGCGGCGGAACTGGAGAGCTTTACGGACGCCGCCACCGCGGCCGGCGTCACGCCTGCGGCGGTGAGCCGCTCGGTGTCGCGGCTCGAGGAGCGCCTGGAGGTGCGGCTCTTCGTCAGAACCACGCGCCGTATCCGGCTGACCGACGCGGGCAGGACGTACTACGAGCGTTGCCGCGAGGCGCTCGGACAACTCCTCGACGCCGAGCGCGAAGCGACCGGCCAGCAGTCTGCCGCCGCCGGCATGTTGCGCATCAGCATGCCGACCCCCTATGCGCACTATCGCGTGCTGCCCATCCTGCCGGCGTTCCGCGAGCAACATCCGCAGGTGCGGGTCGACGTGCACATCAGCAATCGCAATATCGACTTCGCCGAAGAAGGCTTCGATCTGGCGATTCGCGGCAGCGCGCCGGGCGAATCGAATCTGATTGCCCGTAAGCTCGAAGACGCGGAACTGGTCGTGGTGGCCAGTCCCGCTTATCTGTCGCGAGCCGGAACGCCCACGTCGGTCGACGACCTCGCGCGCCACGAATGCATCCAGTTCGACCTGCCGAGCAGTGGCCGCAAAATTCCCTGGCTCTTCAAAAGCGGAGAACAGGTGCAGGAGCATTTCACCGGCGGCGGTTATTCGAGCGCGGGCGACGTACTCGGTGGCGTGACGTTGGCGCGCTGCGGCGCGGGACTGTTCCAGACGTATCGTTTCGTGATTGAGCGGGACCTGGCGACTGGCGGTCTGGTGGAAGTGTTGCCGGCGTTCGGCGGCGCCTCGCGGCCGTTCGTGCTGCTCTACCCTCACAAGCGCCATGTGTCCTTGCGGGTGCGACGCTTCGTCGATTTTCTCGTCGAGACGCTCGGTTCCGCCCGGCGCGACGACACCACCTCGCCCCTCCCCTGAAGGCTGACCGGCGATGGATCGAATCGATGCGATGAAGGTATTCGTCTGCGCCCTCGACGAGGGCAGCCTTGCCGCGGCGGGCCGGCGCCTCGGTCGCTCGCCCGCCGCCGTGAGCCGGGCCATTGCGTTTCTCGAAGCGCACGTCGGCATGGCGCTACTGCATCGCACCACGCGCACGATCAAGCTGAGCGAAGCCGGCGAGCGTTACGCCGCCTCGTGCCGGCGAATCCTGACCGACCTCGAAGAAGCCGATCTGATGATTGCCGGCGAACGCGCGGCGCCGCGCGGCACGCTGACGCTGACCGCGCCCGTGGCCGCCGGTCAGGACTTTCTGCGTCCGCTGCTCGACGAGTTTGTGGACCAGTATCCGGAAGTCACCGCGCGGCTTTACCTGCTCGACCGCCCCGCCAACCTGATCGACGAAGGGATCGACGTCGCGCTGCGCATTGCTCACCTGGCCGATTCGACGCTAATCGCGATGCCGGTTGGCGAAGTACGCCGCGTGGTGGTTGCCGCACCGCGCTATCTCGCCAAACACCCGCGCCTCAAGGAACCCGCCGATCTCGCCCAGCACCGGATTATTTCGATGACGCATTTCGGCGTCGATTCGTGGAGCTTTCCGTCGTCGAACAATTCCGCCGCGCCGCAGACGGTGCACTTCACGCCACGACTGATCGTCAACAGCGTGCAAGGCGCGGTGGCCTCCGCCGTCGACGGGCACGGCGTCACGCGGCTTTTTTCGTATCACGTCGCCGAACAGGTCCGCGAAGCGTCGTTGAAGATCGCGCTCACCGGCTACGAGCAGGCGCCGCTCCCTGTTCATCTGATCACGCCGCAAGGCCGTCTCGCGGTGCCGAAAGTCCGGGCCTTCGTCGACTTCGCGGTACCGCGTCTGCGCGCCCATTTCAGCGCGCTCAAAGCGATCACCGACGCGGATTGAACCGCCGCGCGGAAGAATAGCTGCCGCGCTGCGGCGATTCTCTCGCCGCGTGTTTGTTCGTAAACTGCTTGCCATGGGTAACAGCTGCGGCCAAACCTGGCTGCAACGCCAAACGCATGGAGCAGGCAATGGACTCGGAACGGAACGTGGCGCTCATCGCCGGTGCGCAGTTGCACGCCGGATCACGGGGGGCGTTATGAATCAGTCAGCCAATGTGGCGGCCCTCGGGGCCGGGCCCGCGAACGCCGTCAGCTACGCCGCACGAAACACACTCTACTGGCGCCGCAACCTGTTCATTTGCGTGTTCGGCTCGTTTACCACGCTCGTCAGTTTGAGCATGCTGCTGCCGTTTCTGCCGCTCTACGTGCAGCAACTCGGCGTGACGTCGCAGGCCGCGATCGTGCAGTGGTCGGGCGTGGCGTTCGGCGCGACCTTTCTCGGCACGGCCGTCACGGCGCCGCTCTGGGGGCGTCTGGCCGATCGCTACGGGCGCAAGCCGATGCTCGTAAGGGCGGCAGTCGGCATGGCGATTGTGATGTCCCTGATCGGCATGGCGCACAACGTGACCGAACTGGTGGTGCTGCGACTGCTGGCCGGATTGATTGGTGGCTATGCCTCGGCGTCGATTGTGATGATCGGCACCCAAGCGCCGCGCGAACGTGCGGGATGGGCGCTCGGCATCCTGTCGACCGGTTCGCTGGCCGGCAGTCTCGTGGGTCCGCTGGTCGGTGGTGTGCTGCCCTCGTTGATCAGCATTCGCAGTACGTTCTTTGCCGGCGGCGCGATGATCGCCGTTGCCGCGCTGCTGACGATCCTGTTCGTACGCGAAGATTTTCACCCGGACTCCGACGCCAAAGCACGCGCCTCAACCCACGCCACGGCGCCGAAGCTGGCCAACCGTACCGTGATGGTCACGCTGCTGCTTACCGCGATGATGGTGCTGCTCGCCAACATGTCGATCGAGCCGATCATCACCGTCTATATCGCGCACCTCAATGTGCCGACCGACCATCTGGCCCGCACCGCCGGTATTGTGATGGCGTGCTCGGCGTTCGGCAGCATGCTGACCGCGGCGCGGCTTGGCGCACTGGCGGATCGGATCGGCAGTTGGAACGTGATTATCGGTTGCCTCGTGTTGACCGGGCTCGTGATGGTGCCGCAAGCATTCGTCACGCACTGGTGGCAACTGGCGGCCCTGCGCGGGTTGATGGGCATGACGCTGGCCGGTCTGCTGCCGTCGATCGCGAAACTGGTCCGGCACACGGCCACTGAAAGTCAGTCGGGAACGATGCTCGGGTATCTTCAGTCGGCGCAATTCGCCGGTCAGGTTGTCGGACCGCTGATCGGTGGCGTGATCGGCGTCCATCTCGGTCTGCACGCTGTGTTCTTTGTCACGGGTTCGTTGTTGATTGCCTGCGCTGTGCTCGGTCAAGCCGTGCGGAATCGGCCGACGCACGCATGAGGGCCTCCTGCGTGTTTTTCCGCGTCGAAACAATGCCGCCGCAGGGTACGCGCGCTACCGGACTACAACGCCGGCGGTCTCGACGACTGGGACGGATGCTGTGTTGCTTGGGGCGATTGTTTCAGGCGTCGAACGGGGACGCCTTAGGGCTTTTGAACGCCTTGGGTATGCGACTTCGTAGCGCAGCGGTATTCGTCGCTTATTGCCCGATATCAACTGCCTCTGAAAAGGGCTCTCTGCCGCGAAGCCGGCGTGAGGGCTCCGTTGTGTGCAGATGCACGGCGTAGGTGTCCCAAGGCAATTTAATGCCCTGCTCCGATCCGTTGGAAACCTGAACCAGAATTCGCCCTACCTCACCACGGTGATAACCGCCATGGGTCACGACGTGGGTCAGCATCTCTTCACGCGTCATATACCCGTTGTCCCCATCGGTGAACGCGAAGGGTACAGATTCGGACAGCATGGCCGGCGCGACCGTCCCTACATAGTCGAGGTACCAGTGATCCGTAGCCGTGAGGCCAGCGCGCAGTTCCGGGAGCGTTGGGGTGTCGGGTGTATTGTCCGACGCGAAGTGATGACTTTCACCAATGAGATGCGCCGCGAAGATCCTGTTCACTACCAGACAATGATTCATGAGCCGGGTAGCAAGATGAAGTTCCGCCGGATGATGCTCGGCGCTCAATCCATTCATTGCGTCCAGTCAAAGGGGCATCGACGCGCCGCCACGCTTGGCAGCAACGCGTCAATGGTCTCTTCAGCGCGTCTATGCGACTTGCCGTCGCTCCTGGCGAATCAGTTCGGCTCGACAACCAGTCGCTGGGCGGTTTTTGCTCTTGCGCTTGTCGTGTCTTTGGCGGGCTTTTGTTTGCGCTGGCTGACCTTCGTTATCGTAGGCTGCGCTTTGGCTTGAGCTTCGGCTGCGATCTGTGCGGACTCTTCAAGAAGACGCGTCGCACGGTTTGCGGTGATGCGGCTTTGAGCGACACCCTTCGCATCCAGCGCGATCACCTGGAACAGCTCGCGGTCGCAAGCGAGATCCTGCTGATACTGCTCGCCAGTGTGGACGAGTAATTCAAGCAACGTGTTCTGGCGTCGGCGTTCCTCGATCGTGATGGCAGGATTCCTACATATTGTGGCCGCAAAAGTGACAAGCGTTTCCAGTTGACTCAATTGCCGGCTGCAGAGATCGAATGCCTGCAAAGCAAGCTTTTCGTACTGGAGTGCGTCGACAGGTGGACGTGAAGCGGGTTGGTACCGAAGCGGTCCTTCGACCTCGAATGAAGCGGACGTTCATTCTGCAGCGCTGACCGGCGTCGAGATCGCGTGGTTTTGCCGCTCGCGTTGCCACGGCGTTGCCGGTCGCAGATATTCGATGGGCAGCGACGACAACGGAACTCAGCCTGTGCGCACGATAGTCGCACAGGCTGGTTGTCTATCAAGTGGGAGTAGAATCCCCGCCAGGAAACATCATTCGCTAGTCGATTGACTATTAAAGCCCTGTTTTTTTACAGGGTTTTGTATTTTGTCTTGAGCACCATTTTTGGAATTTCCCCATGGAAATTAAAGTCAACTTTCTCGATAAGCTACGCCTTGAAGCCAAGTTTGATGACTTCACGGTAGTGGCCGACCAGCCTATCCGTTATAAGGGCGATGGCTCGGCGCCTGGTCCTTTCGATTATTTTCTGGCCTCATCGGCCCTGTGTGCAGCTTACTTTGTGAAGTTGTACTGCGTAACTCGCAATATTCCTACCGAAAATATCCGCCTGTCACAGAATAATATTGTTGATCCGGAAAACCGGTACCAACAGATTTTCAAGATTCAGGTTGAGTTGCCGGCGGACATCTCCGACAAAGACCGCCAGGGTATTTTGCGTTCCATCGACCGTTGTACGGTCAAAAAAGTGGTGCAAGCCGGACCCGAGTTTGTAATTGAAGAGGTAGAGAACCTGGATGCCGATGCTCAGTCCTTGCTGACGTTGAAGCCGGCTTCTGACGCCAGCACCTATATTACGGGCAAGGATCTGCCGTTGGAGCAAACCATCGCCAATATGTCGGGCATTTTGGCGGGCTTGGGCATGAAGATTGAAATCGCTTCGTGGCGCAATATCGTTCCCAATGTGTGGTCGCTGCATATCCGCGATGCACACTCGCCGATGTGTTTTACCAATGGCAAGGGAGCGACCAAAGAAAGCGCGTTGGCGTCCGCGTTGGGAGAGTTTATTGAGCGCCTGAATTGCAACCATTTCTATGGCGGTGCGTTTTGGGGCGAAGACATCGCCAACTCGGAGTTCGTACATTACCCGAACGAGCGCTGGTTCAAGCCCGGCCGTAAGGATGCGCTGCCGGCTGAGATTCTGGATGCGTACTGCCTGGAGATTTACAACCCGGATGGGGAGTTGCGTGGCTCGCATCTGATCGACACTAACTCCGGCAATGTGGAGCGCGGTATCTGTTCGCTGCCGTTCGTGCGGCAGTCGGACGGCGAAGTGGTGTACTTTCCGTCCAACCTGATCGAAAACCTATTCCTCAGCAATGGCATGAGTGCCGGTAATACGCTGGCCGAAGCGCAGGTGCAATGTCTGTCCGAAATTTTCGAACGGGCGGTAAAGCGCGAAATTCTGGAAGGTGAATTCGCATTACCTGATGTGCCGCACGAAGTGCTGGCGAAGTACCCTGGCATTCTGGCCGGGATAAAGGGATTGGAAGAGCAGGGCTTTCCGGTGCTGGTGAAGGATGCGTCGCTGGGTGGGACTTACCCGGTGATGTGCGTCACCTTGATGAACCCGCGAACAGGCGGTGTCTTTGCCTCGTTCGGCGCGCACCCAAGCTTCGAGGTAGCGCTGGAACGCAGTCTCACGGAATTGCTGCAGGGGCGTAGTTTTGAAGGCCTGAACGATTTACCTCAGCCCACCTTTGTCAGTAACGCTGTGACGGAACCAAATAACTTTGTTGAGCACTTCATCGATTCCAGCGGTGTGGTGTCGTGGCGCTTTTTCAGCGCCAAAGCGAATTTCGAGTTTGTTGAATGGGATTTTTCCGGCCAGGGTGAAAACTCCAATGCCGAGGAAGTGGCAACCTTGTTCGGCATTCTCGAAGACATGGGCAAAGAGGCGTACATGGCGGTGTATGACCAGCTGGGTGCTGTTGCCTGCCGGATTCTGGTGCCCGATTATTCGGAAGTTTACCCGGTAGAGGATTTGATCTGGGATAACACAAACAAGGCGCTGTTGTTCCGCGCCGATATTTTGAACGTGCATCGCCTGGACGATGCCGGCCTGGCTGCTCTGCTTGAGCGGTTGGAGAACAGTGAGTTGGACGAGCACTCCGATATTGCCACTTTGATCGGCATCGAATTTGACGAGAATACGGATTGGGGCCAGCTAACAGTTCTCGAGTTGAAGCTGCTGATTCATCTCGCCTTGCGGCAATTCGAGGCTGCGCAAGAGTTGGTGGGAGCGTTCCTGCAGTACAACGACAACACGGTCGAGCGCGGATTGTTTTACCAGGCCTTGAATGTGGTGCTGGAGGTGCTGCTCGATGACGATCTGGAACTGGACGACTACGCCCTCAACTTCCGTCGGATGTTTGGCAATGCCCGGATGGACGCGGTAATGGGGTCGGTGGACGGCAGCGTGCGCTTCTTCGGGTTATCGCCAACGAGTATGAAACTGGAGGGGCTCGATAGGCACCACCGCCTGATCGACAGCTACAAAAAATTGCATAAGGCGCGGGCCAATGTGGCGGCTACCGCCAGTTAGGGTTACGAGTCATGGCTGGATGCGATGATGCCTTTCATCTCCCGTAGCGCTTTGCTCAATGCATCACGATGTAAATGGGGAGTCTTTTGACGGGCTGGGGACGGAAAGACGTAGCGACCCTTACCGGTAATTGACTGCGATTCGTTCAGCACAGCGATCGCCTGCTTTGGCAATGGCACGATGTGATCGTGCCATATTTTCATCCGTTCGGCTGCACGCTTGCGCGCGATGGCGCGGCGAGCGTTGCGCGCCTCTGACACGGGGCTTCAACAACGCATTGCCGGATTCTTCAAGATTTGGGAGGCACCAATTCTTCTAATAAGGCCAATGTCCGCAGACAGAACTCGTTGCCCGCGGCGCGTTCCGCATCCGAAAAGTGGGCGATCGCAGGCGCGATCGACGACTCTTCCGCAAGCGTGACAATCGCCTTTTCAACGATGTCGAGGCCCTTCCTGGTCAAATGGACGATGAAACCGCCGTTGTGACTCGGGTCTGCCTGACGTCCTACCATGCCGAGTTTCACGAGACGGTCGATCTTTTTGGTCACTGCACCGGAGGTGACGAGTAGTGCGCGATACAAGTCGGTCGGGCGCTTTGCGTACGGGTGACCGCCGCGACGTAGTGCCAGCAGCACACGCATGTCGGACCCGCTAATATCGCCCAGGCCCTGGCACATTTTGTCGAACGCCTGTTCCACGAGTGTGCCGAGCCGCATGAAATAGATCGCGAGCAGGAAGTTGGAAAGATTGAGTTCGCTGTGCTCACTTTGCCATTGCCGCGTAATGAACTCAACGTGGCTGTTACGAGGGACATTCGATGGCCCGGAAGCGTTCGAGTGCTCCGCTACTGCCTGCTTGCGGGATGGGGGAGGCGCGGGTCGCTTTGCGGCGGCGATGCTCATCTCGATGACTTCCTTGGCTAAAGGGCGCAGGCTAAAAGGATCCGATTACGAACTGAAGGGCGCAGCGCCTGCACACAGTGACGTGCTCGAGGCGCCGCGCTTGCATGGCTATGCCGCTTGTACCGCGTGGCGCAACGCGTCGGCTATCTGGCGCTGAGCCAGGGTCGCCGCGTCGACTTGACCGCGCATACTGTAGAACGTATGTAGCATGCCGAGGTAGCGCACGCACGTCGTCGGAACACCCGCTTCGGCCAATTTCCGTGCGTAAGCTTCGCCATCGTCGCGCAAGCCGTCACACTCGGCGGTGATAACGATGGCCGGCGGCAGCCCCGCATGATCGTCGGCGAGGAACGGCGAGAGCTTCCAGGTTGTCGGTGTCACACCATGATCCAGAGCGTACGTGCGAAATGCGTGCTCGACATCGACCTTGCGCTGCACGAAGCCTTCGGCGTAGGTGGATAGCGAGGTCCCCTGCTGCCGGGCATCTGTCGCCGGATAGACGAGTGCCTGGGCGAGAATGCGAGGTTTGGCATGCTCCCGCGCCAGCAGGCATACCGCTGCTGCGAGATTGCCGCCGGCCGACTCGCCGAACACGGTCAAACGCTCGGACGGAAGCCCCAGCTTGTGCCCGTATTCGGCGACCCAGCAGGTCGCGGCCCATACATCGTCCAACGCCGCAGGAAACGGATGCTCTGGCGCGAGGCGATAGTCGACGCTGACCACCGCCAGTCCGGAGTCGTTGGCCAGATGGCGGCATACCGCGTCGAAACTGTCGCGATTGCCCATCAGCCATCCGCCGCCGTGAAAGGCCATCGTGACCCCTGTGGCGTCTTTCGGATGGTAGATGCGTACAGGGATGCCGGCGTCGAGACCCGGAACTATGAAATCGACAACCTTGTCGATATGAGGGCCGGGCTCACGTGCTGCGGTGCGTGCGGCCATGCCCACGCGCGCCTCTTCGGGGCTCACCTCCGCCATACCAGGTTTTGCTGCGGCGTTTGCAGCGATAGCCCGAAGCGACGGGTGGATGTGGTTTTGAGGAGAAGAAGACATCGCTGGTTTTCAGGGAGTCGGGGTTGATGAGGGAGCGAACGTAATGGAGGGAATGGCGGCAACGACGCCAAGGCCGCCATCGACAGCGATGATTTCACCGGCCATATGAGCGCTCAGGTCGGACGCAAGGAACAACAGGTGACCCGCGATTTCTGCCGGCGTGGCAGCCCGTCCAAGCGGAATCGCGTTACCGACTCTCGTCCAGGTCGCTTCGTCCAGACGCTGATTCAGTCTCGGCGTACGGACGAAGCCCGGAGACACTGCATTGATGCGCACATTGTGGGGGGCATACTCGGCACCCGCGCAGCGTACGAGGTGATGCAATGCCGCCTTCGCGGATGCGTAGGCAACCTCGTTCGGCACCGCGAGTTCGCCGGCGAGCGAGCCAACGAACGCAAAGGTGCCGCCACCATCGGCCTTCATCATTTCGCCGCCAATCTGAATCGCGAGATAGGCATGGCGGACGACGATATCGAATTGCTGGTCCCACGACGCATCGTCGACGGCAGCGAGCGGCTTGAGTCCCGCCACGCCGATGATATCGACGACGCCATGCACGCGGCCGAAGTGCTGGCGCGCCGTGTCGAACACCCGTTGCATATCTTCGCGAGATGTTGCATCCGCCGTGCACGGTATGCCGTCCACGGCCTCTGCAATTTTCCGTGCCAGCGTCTCGTCACGGTCGACGCAGAGTACGCGAGCACCGGCCTGCGCCAGTGCATGAACGGTTTGTTCGCCGATACCCTGCCCCGCGCCAAGCACCACAAAACCGCGACCGTCAAGTCGCAGCAGGGACAGGTAGTCCGGAACATCTTGATGGGTATTATCGGTCACGTGAGTATCCTTATTCGGCTGTCACGATGTTGCGATGCGACGGAATCAGCTCTTGCCAGGCTGTACCGTCCACGAGTTCCCGATCGCAGGCGCTCACGCCACGGAGGTCGAGACCGAGCGCGGGTGGTTGCTGGTTCTCCGCCACACGCTTGACGGCATCGAGAAGCACACGGCGTACGCGCACGACGGCCTGGTCGGCGGGCACCAGATGTTCGCGCGAGCGATCGTAGAGGGGGCCCTGAGACAGCCCGATCGCTGCATCTTCTACCTCGACGCCGCGCAAGCCTGTCCAGTTTTCCTTCATCAGTTCGCGGTTCTGGTCGAACATATCCGCCACGCTTGCCGTGAACTGGCAACTCTTGCGGTCATAGTATCGCGGGTCATTCAGTCCTAGCAGCTCGATGATCTTCTCTTCAGTCACCGGTGCGTCGCCGTGCACGATGATGTAGGTGCTCGTGTGCGTGTCGTCTTGAGGGACCTCGAGGACGGTGAACTGAAACGCGGGAGCAGGAATGATGCGGCCGTAGGGGACAATGAATGGCACCACGCGTGCGTTCTGGACTTTCGGATCATTTGTCTTGCGCAGCGCAACGTAGTGGAAACCGAAGGTTGTCTCTTCGATCTTGAGAGCCGGTTCCAGATCATTGGACGCAAGCGCAGCGGGATTGACTACGTCGGAGTTCGGCGTGAACTCGTCGTCCTTCCAGCCGGGGCGCGCCATATTGGTGTGCAGAACGCCGACGTGCGAGCTGTCCTCTCCACCTTCCACCAGTTGCAGATAGTTGCAGTGGACGTTGACGCGCAGCACGACGCGGTGTTTCGGGTCCGCATCCATGAACGCGTAGCGAGAAAACGCCGGCTGCAACTCGCGCGGGCCGACATATGCCCAGACGACGCCGCCTTCCTCGTGCACTGGAAAGGCGGGTGCCTTCATCCGTGTCGCGTACTTCGGATCGGCGTGGTTCGGCGTTTCCAGTACGGCACCAGAGACGCTGAACTTCCAGCCGTGATACAGGCAGCGGATACCGCCTTCTTCCACGCGGCCGAGCGCGAGCGACGCGCCGCGATGCATGCACAGCTCTTCCAGAAAACCTACCTTGCCCTCGGTGTCGCGGAAGGCGACATAATCCTCGCCGAGAAGGCGGACTCGCAGCGGCGCGCAGTCCGGATGTGGCAGTTGGACCGAGGCGCACACGGGGTGCCAGTAGCGTCGCATCAAGGCGCCGCCCGGCGTGCCCGGGCCGACACGGCAGAGAGTCTCGTTGTCTTTGTGGCTCAACATATAAAGCTCCTTAATTGACTTTCGTTATTGGCTGCGCTCTGCGCGCGCGCCATGAGACGAAACGATCCGATGGTGGGGAACAAGAGTGCGCCAGTCTTCGCCAGCACCGATTTCACCGGACACGCCAATTGCACTGCCCGCGTCCGCTCGTAGCGCGGGTATTTCCTGCTTGTCACGGGCCGCCCGGGCGTAGGACAGCAAGCAGCGCTGAAGACGGCTGATCGCGAGGTCGGCGGTGGAGAGCATCTCCTGCGACCGGTCGCGAATCGCACCGCTCGACACGCTGCACGCGGCGTCTTCCTGCGTGATGCCGTCAAACCCCGTGAAGTGGCCGTTGCGCTGCTGCGCGCGGTCCTGGCGGTAGCCATTGGCAACCGACATGGCAGTCGGAGAGTCGCAGGTGTCGATCGTCATGCCGTATTTGCGCAGCGTCGAGTCGTCCAGGCCCACGAACGTGAGTTGCTCATTGCGCAACGGTTCTTCGCCAATGCGTTTTTCGGCATCCCACCACACGTGGTACAGGAAACAGCGCTCGTCGCTGATCGGAACGATCGCAAGCCAGACATCTCCGTTCGCGTTGGCGATGAAGCAAGGCGCGATGAACGAGGTGACGCGTGCGATACGCTGACCCTGGCTTTCGCGGATGGCTACGTAGTGGAAGCCGAAGTCCGTCTCGTCTGCCTCGATTTTGGGAGCCGCGTCGAACTGCATATGCGAAGTCTTCTTCGCGTAGTCGAGATCGGAGTCGTTAGTCCTCGCCAGTGCGGAACTATGCAGAACGGTCAGATGCGACGAATCGACGAGACCTTCCATCACCTGCACGTAATTGGCGTTGATGACCGCGCGGGCGTTGATGCGGTGCACGTCCGGCTGATCCATGAAGGCCCAATGCGGGAACGGCGGCTCTTCATCCTTCGGACCCAGATAGCCCCAGACAATGCCGCCCACTTCGCGCACCGGGTAGGTTCGGCCCTTGATCCGTTGCTTGAATTTCGGGTCCTCGACATTAGGCGTTTCAAGGACAGTTCCATCCACCGCGAATTTCCAGCCATGGTAGATGCAGCGCAGGCCGTCGCCATCCGCGCGGGCTAATTGCATCGATGCGCCGCGGTGCAGGCAACCCTCTGCAAAGAGGCCGGGCTGGCCTTGCTGGTCGCGCCACACGACAAACCGCTCACCCAGCAGTTCAATGGTCTGCGGATCGCCATTCGCCTCCGGCATATCCGACGACTGGATCACGGGCAACCAGAAGCGGCGCATCGCATCACCCATGGCGGTACCGGCGCCAACACGGCACATCAATTCGTTATCTTGCTTGTTCAACATGTCGATCCCTCGCTACGATGTTTGGCAGTGGGTGACTGATGGCCTCAAAGATCGAGCACCAGCCGGGAAGTCTTCGCGCGCGAGCAGCACGGCATGAAGGTGTCGCTCCGCGCCCGTTCGTCGTCCGTCAAATAAAGGTCCCGGTGGTCAGGTTCACCGGCCAGCACCTTGGTCATGCAGGTGCCGCAGACACCTTGCTCGCAGGACAGCGGCAGGTTGAAGCCGGCGTCGAGCAGAGCTTGTGCGGCACTTTGATCCGCGTGAACCTCGATGACCTGGCCACTGCTGCCAATCTCGATCTCGAACCGCTCGTCGCCCGACGAATCGATGGGTGCCGCAGCGAAATATTCGCGGTGCAGATGTGCCTCGTCCCAACCGAGTTCGCGCGCGGTCTGCAGAATGTGATCCATGAAGCCGGTGGGCCCACACACATACAGGTGCTTGTCCGATGAAGGCGTGCCTATCGCGGAGCGGGCATCGAGCTGCTGATCAGGGGCACCGTCGTCGACGTGCATGTGTACCTGCGACTCCTCGTCGAATTGCGCCTGCTGCAGGCGTTCGATAAGGGCCATGCGCGATAGCGTGCGACCGCAGTAGTGCATTTCGAATGGGCGGTGTTCGCGCGCCAGTTGCTGTGCCATGCAAAAGATCGGCGTGATGCCGATACCACCCGCGAACAGGATCGACCGGTCTTTTTGATCGTCATGCAAAGCAAAGTGGTTGCGCGGGGCGCTGATCGTGAGCGTGTCGCCGGCTTGCACGTTATCGAGAAGCTTGACGGAACCACCGCGGGATTGGGGATCACGCAGCACGCCGATCCGGTAGCGCGGGGATTCGCCCGGCAAGTCATACAAGGAGTACTGACGCACGGGGCCGCCAGGCACATGCAGATCGATGTGCGCACCGGCTTCGAAGGCCGGCAGGTCGCCGTTCGACAATGGCGAGAGATCAAAGCCGGAAATGTCGTCGGCCAGCCATGTCCTGGCGATGACTTTGACCTGCAGCAACGTGTCCAAAGGGGATGATTGGTTGTTCATGACAGATACTTGAGTAAAGTGAGGACAGCGTGTCAGGCGGCAACCTGAAGTCGACGCCGGATGACTATTGGCGAGGCGCCCAGCCGTCGCTGAATCAGCCAGCGCGCCAGACCCTGGTCCATCACACGCACGTGCTCCGGAAACCAGTCCACCAGCGCGCGGGCAAAGGAACGAACAACGTCGGTACGTCCCTCGGCCAACATAGCCCGTACCTCGTCGAGCGAGTGCAGCACGTTAGCGTGCTCATCGATATGACAGCCCGCTGAGCCGTAGGCCGTCTCGCGCATCGAGGCGTCCTCTTCGTCAAAGTGGCGACGCGCATGGTCGGCAAATGCTTCGAGTGCGCTCCCGAGATTTTCGTCTTCCGTTGTCAGCAGCGTATGTACGCACGCCACAAACTCGTGGTGAGTCTCGTCCATCGTCTGATGGCCGAGTGCGTAGTCGTCGCTCCAGGCAAAGCGAGGACGGGCACGGTCCTCTTCGCGGACATGTTCCGTTGCCCCGGTCATTGTTGAGCCAACCGTGGGGTTCGGTGATGGCGCGACACCATGATCGTGAGTTGTCTGCCGGTCTTCCAAATCGTTCATTTTTCAACGTACTCCTGCGAAGTTGATCGCACTGGCCAATTACATCTTCCGTGGAAGATGATGTTTTACTCATCAAATGTCGAGATAGGGAAAACGCCAATAAGACAAAATATCCTATAAAAAACAGACATTTTGTGACGAAGTAAACTTCTCATATGCGATCAAGATGGGCCTGGTTCGATGGGGTGCGGGTATCTCCCAACGTCAAATAATTTGACAAGGAAGACGATCAAAAATTATCTTCCGTGGAAGCAATTAACCAGGGGGAGACAGATGATGAGTTCAGGGTTGAAGCGGGTGGGATGTGGTTTTTCGCGACATCAGGTGGCTTGCTGGGGACTCTCGTTTCTTGCCGTATGCGCGCCGGCGGTAACCCAGGCGCAGAGTTCTGTCACCTTGTATGGGATTATCGATACCGGCATTGAGTATGTGACAAATGTCGGTCCCCAAAAGTCCAGTGTGGTACGTATGCCGACGCTCACGGGATCGATACCCTCGAGATGGGGTCTCCGCGGTAAAGAGGATCTGGGTGGCGGCCTTAGCGCGGTTTTTGTCCTGGAGTCGGGCTTCGCCCCGTCGACTGGCGCACTGAATCAAGGTGGCCGCCTGTTCGGCCGGCAGGCATATGTCGGGCTTTCTGGGCGTTGGGGGACGTTAACCGCGGGCCGGCAATACTCCCAGATCTATTGGGCCATGCCGGGTGACACGATGGGGCCGAATGTCTATGCAGCCGGAGATCTGGACCCATACCTGGCTCAACCGCGACTCGACAACGCTGTCGCCTATACCTTCACAAGATCAGGGCTGACCGTGGGCGCCACGTATTCGTTCGGGCGTGACGCGGTAGATCCCGTGCCGGCCGGCGGATGCGCTGGGCAGTCGCCGACGGACTGGCGGGCCTGCAAGTCGATGTCTGCCATGGTGAAATATGAAGCGGCGACTTGGGGTGTGGCGACGGCCTTTGACCGCAACTACGGTGGTGGCGGGGTCGGCTCGCCCCTGCCCAAGACTGCGCAAACCGATACACGTGCCGTTATCGACGGGTACGTGAAATTTGGTACCTCGACTATCGGTGCGGGATTCCTGCATCGAATCAATCACGGGGTGCAGACGCCGACCCTTTCCGATGCCGTCAGCAACTACTGGTGGCTTGGCGGGACCTATTTCCCCCTTCCGCAAATTGCTCTGGATGCCCAGTTCGGACACATATCAGTGAACGGTGGCAGTTCCGCGGGAGCCTCCGTGATCGCAGCGCGTGCGACGTACCTGTTGTCCAAGCGCTCTTCTGTCTATGTTACTGCGGGTCGCGTGTTCAATCAGCGCAACGGAGCGTACACGATTGATGGCGGTGTGATCCCACCGGCATCTAACCCATTGCCCGGTGTAAATCAAACGGGTGCGATGGTGGGTATTCGCCACCAGTTCTAGAAGCTTAGTGGACGCTTGAAGTCACCGCGCTGTTGTCGGCCATTCACGCCCGACAACAGCAGTGACCTGCTACTCGAGGGCGTTGAATCAGATGTTGGTGCTGGACGTTTGATCCGTCAACAGTGCAACTATCGACTATTGCGGGATGGCTGTCGCGCCGCTTTTGTTCGAGACTTCGGCGCAATCTTCTCGGTGTCTTCGATCGCGGGAGCGTTCAATTCTTCTAACAGGGCCAACGTGCGCAGACAGAACTCTGTACCGCTTGCCCGCTCGGCTTCCGTAAAGTGCGCCATCGCAGGTGCGATGGAAGACTCTTCCGCCAGTTTCACGATGGCTTTTTCGACAACGTCCAGGCCCTTCCTGGTCAGATGAACGATCGACCCACCGCCGTGACTGGGATCGGACTGGCGTTCGACCAGGCCAAGGCTCTCCAGCCGATCAATCTTCTTGGTTATTGCGCCCGAGGTAACGAGTAGCGAGCGATACAGATCGGTCGGTCGCTTTGCATACGGGTGGCCGCTGCGACGCAGCGCCAGCAGGACACGCATGTCTGACCCGCTGACACCCCAAAGTTCTTGCGTCATCTTGTCAAACGCAAGTTCGACAAGCGTGCCGAGGCGCATAAAATAAATCGCGAGCAAGAAGTTCGAAAGATCCAGATTTCTGTATTCCCGCTGCCACTGCAAGGTGATGAAATCGACATGGCTGCTACCCGGAGAATGTGGGTGCACGGCAGGCTCCGCCTGGATCGAGACAGACTTCTTGCGGGTTCGAGCGGACATGGCTCGTTTCGTGGCGGTTTGGCTCATCTAGAAGGCTTCCTGGGAAGGTCATACAATTTCAACCGATTGTAACAAGGGTTGCGAAGCTTGTACGTTAAGGCCTCGCGGCGTGGCGTTGGTCGCCTGAGGCGCAAGCGCCTGCCTCGACGAAATCGAAATGACGGATCCGTAAATAGGCAGGAGGAAACGGCGATTAGTGCGCCACAAGGAGCGGTCTTCCCAGACTCACCGCTTTTAGGCGACGTTCGGGCACAGCATCTGACAATGCCTCCGCCCGAAGGCCGATCAATCACTAACCTCCTCCCAGCCACGATCGAGTTGGCTCCCCGATACGCAGATCGCGAATCGAAACAACATGAAAGCTTCCTGACGCCAATCATTCATACGTGCGTGATTGAATGGTTAGCGCTTGTTGTAATGCAACCTCCGCGTGGCCCCCTGTTGTCGGATCGGATCAGCGTTGTCAAGCAGGTTGGATAAGCCGTCCCGGGCGCCGCGGTTATCTTTGCGTAACACTACTGGGAGCCACACAATGCTTTGGCGTCGGATTGCCCTTTTTTCGCTCACGGCTGTTGCGCTTGCAACGACGGCTGCATGGAGCGCCAGCGACGACCACGACGGGGACCAGCATGACTCCCGGCGGGATGAAGTCCATACAGCCACACCCATTAAGCATCTGGTAGTGATCTATGGCGAGAACGTATCGTTCGATCACTACTTCGCGACCTACCCGCATGCGGCAAATCCGCCTGGAGAACCTGCGTTTGCAGCGCAAGCCGGCACGCCAGAGGTGAACGGCTTATCGGGCACGTTGTTGACGGCCAACCCGAACTTTATGAACTCCGCCAATGGCACGGGCGCGGCCAATCCGTTCCGTCTCGATCGCACGCAGGCGGCCACAGCCGACCAGAACCATGCGTATACGGCTGAGCAGCAGGCATACGATAACGGCAAGGCAGACCTCTTTCCGAAATACACGGGCCGCGGCACCAGCGGCGGCGCCGGCGCGTTCGGCACGGCCGGCCAGGTGATGGGTTACTACGACGGCAATACGGTCACGGCGCTCTGGAACTATGCGCAGAACTTCGCGATGAGCGATAACGCCTATACATCGACATATGGTCCGTCAACGCCGGGTGCGCTCGAAGTCGTCTCAGGACAGACCAACGGCATGAAAGTCGTCCTGACGTCGAAGCAGCCCTCGACGGCCGGCTCGTATTACGTCAACGACGGCCAAGGCGGATTCACGATGATCAACGACGTCGATCCTGCCTACGACCTGTGCTCGAGTACCACCGATACCGCGCAGATGACCGGTAAGAACATCGGCGACCTGCTCAACGCGCGCAACATTACGTGGGGCGGCTTCATGGGCGGCTTCAATCTGTCGACCACGAACAGCAACGGAACGACAGGATGCACACGCAGCACAACGTCACAAGTGGTCGGTGCCGCCACGGCCGACTACATTCCGCACCACAACTGGTTCCAGTACTACGCGTCGACGTCAAACCCGCAGCATTTGCGTCCCAGTTCGGTGTCGGCCATCGGGCATACCTACGGGGCACATCGCTCGACCGTCGATCCCGCGAATCACCAGTACGATATCGACGATTTCTATAGTGCTGTTCAAGCTGGCAATTTCCCTGCGGTGAGCTTCCTGAAGGCGCCTGCCTATGAGGACGGTCACGCCGGGTACTCGGACCCGCTTGACGAGCAGGCGTTCGTTACGAAGGTCGTCAACTTCCTGCAACAGCAACCGGATTGGCGTGACACGGCCGTTATCGTGGCATGGGATGACTCCGACGGCTGGTACGACCACGCATACGCGCTGCCGACGAGCGCTTCGTTCGACTCGGTCGCGGATCAGTTGACCGGCTCAGGTATTTGCGGCTCAGGCACCGGACCCGACGGGTTGAATGGCAAACCGGTGAACGGCCGGTGCGGTCCCGGTACCCGCATCCCGTTTGTTGTGATTTCGCCATGGGCGAAACAGAACTACGTCGACCATACGCCGATCGATCAGTCGTCAGTAGTGCGTTTCATCGAAGACAACTGGCTTGATGGCAACCGGATCGGAGGCGGCTCGTTCGACGCGAAGGCGGGCAGTATCACGGGTATGTTCGATTTCAACCGCCGCCACGATGAGCACCGGGAGACCAGGCTCTACCTCGATCCGACCTCTGGCTTGCCCGTCAAGACGCCTCCATCCATCTGACACGTAACGCTTGTCCTTGCGACGATGAATGTCTTGCGCCGCAGCCCGTTATCGCCGGGCTGCTTCATTTTCTTCCGCCTGAATCGCCAACGAGTTGCCCTTTCAGCAGCGCCTCGAGCCAGTCGGCGAACACCTGAACCCTGCGCGATAAATGCTGCCGGTGCGGATAGAGCAAGGTCATCGGCATCGGCGCAGCCCGGTATTCGGGCATCACCTCGATGAGTTCGCCGGCGCGCAGATGCTGCTGCACATCGTACGCAGGAATCTGGATCAAGCCGAGTCCCGCAAGGCAGCACGCGATATACGCCTCGGCGCTGTTGACGCTCACGCGGCCTTGCGTTGTCAACGTCCTCACGGTTTCGCCATCGAGCCACTCCCAGGGCGCGATACGGCCGCTCGATGGCGACGCATAGTGGACGGCCTGGTGGGTTGTCAGATCGCCGGGCGTGCGAGGCGTGCCGCGCTGGGACAAATAGCGTGGGCTCGCAACATTGATCAACGGCAGATTGCCGATGGGCCGCGCGATCGTGCCGGAATCGTGCAGCTTGCCCACGCGAAGCGCGCAATCGACGCGCTCTTCGACAAGGTCGATCGCGCGATCGGTCAGGCCCAGCTCGATATCGATTTTCGGAAACGCGACGAGGAATTCCGGCAGCGCGGGTGCGACGATCAGCCGGCCGATACGGCCCGGCACGTCGACGCGCAACACGCCGCTCGGTCCTACCGATGTCTGCCGGAACAGGTTCTCAGTCTCCTCGACATCGGCGATCAGACGCAGGCAGCGTTCATAGAGCGCGGCGCCGTCCTGGGTCGGCGACACCTTACGCGTGGTCCGATGCAGCAGCCGGGCGCCGATCCGCCCTTCCAGCTCCTGGATCGCCGCGGATACCGACGAGCGAGGCAGGCCGAGCGTGTCCGCCGCACGCGTGAAATTCGCGCATTCGACAACACGCGCGAACACGCGAAACAGGTCAATACGATCCACGGTCCTTTTCCACTGTTCGCCTTTTCTGACCAGTGATGTCAGAAACAGTAGGTTTAAATGATTTTCCTGGAATATATCATCCAGCAGGATGAGAGGCTGCATCGGGCGGCTTCGGTACTGGGGATGGACCATGGCAAACCACAGCATCAAAGGCAAAACCGTCGTCATTGCGGGCGGGGCGAAAAATCTCGGTGGACTGATTGCACGGGATCTCGCCGCACAGGGCGCCAAGGCAGTGGCGATCCACTACAACAGCGCGAGTTCGAAGGCCGCAGCAGACGAGACGCTTGCCGCGATCGAGGCGGCAGGTGCCAAGGCGGTCGCTTTCCAGGCCGATCTGAGTTCGGCCGGCGCGATCGAGAAGCTGTTCTCGGATGTTGTCGCCGCCGTCGGCCGCCCTGATATTGCGATCAATACGGTAGGCAAGGTGTTGAAGAAGCCGTTCGTGGACATCACCGAGGCTGAGTACGATGAAATGACGGCGGTAAATTCAAAGTCCGCGTTCTTCTTCCTCAAGGAAGCAGGCAAGCACGTCAATGACAACGGGAAGATCGTTACGCTCGTCACGTCGCTGCTTGGCGCGTTCACACCGTTTTACGCTGCCTATGCGGGCACCAAGGCGCCGGTCGAGCATTTCACGCGCGCGGCGGCCAAGGAATTCGGCGCGCGCGGCATCTCGGTGACAGCCATCGGACCCGGACCCATGGACACGCCGTTCTTCTACCCCGCCGAAGGCGCGGACGCGGTGGCTTACCACAAGACCGCCGCCGCACTTTCACCGTTCTCCACGACTGGTTTGACCGATCCAGGGGATGTGGTGCCCTTCATCCGCCATCTGGTCAGCGACGGGTGGTGGATTACGGGGCAGACCATTCTGATCAACGGTGGCTATACGACCAAGTAAGCGACCAAGTAAGCGACCAAATAAGCGACCAAGTAAGCGACCAAATAAGCGACCAAGTAAGGGGCCAAGTTCATGACTTACGGAAAGACCAATAGCTCAGAGCCGCCTTAGGCCGGGAGCGCAGCAGCAGATAGAAGGCGGCAACGTGCGTAATCATCAGCAGAGGCACGTAGATGATCGGAATCGCGTACGTAGTGCGAAAAAACTCTCCTGCACGCGCAGGAAGATCGGCCTGGATAGCGTGGACGTAGTCGACGATGAGGTCGGTCGTTCCCACGAGATTGAAGGCCACGACAAACGACCAGAAGAGCGGGCGTCTTCCTGATGCGAGTAGCGCCAGCATCGCCAGAACGCCCGTTGCGAAGTCACCATATGCGGCGAACGCGGCGAAGCTGGCAGGCAGGTCGGGACTGACGACGCCCGGCAGAATGAAGACCAGCCCGAAGAAACGGAAGCTGTGCAAGGTGGCGATGGCGCGTTGCGCGTCGAATGGATCCATCGACTTGAGCCTGGGCCAGATGTATACGCGAAAGCAGAGCAGCCAGGCGACATAGCCCAGTACAAGCTGCGATTGGAAGATAAGTTCCGGTGACATGTTGCCTCCAGTCAGGTGTTGTCGGGCGCGTTGAAGGATAGGAAGGAGATCAGCCGGCGCGTCGTCGGATCAACTGGCGCAGTGAGAGCACGTGCAGCAGAATCGAGCCTGGCACCAAGGGGTGGCGGCCATCAGCGGTTCTCCAGGTGAATTCAGGGCTTCGTGGATGCGGCCTCGAACACCGCGGTGAGAATGCCGAGTCGGCCTTCCAGGAGATTTCGCGCCAGGTTGCTGAAAAGCTCTGCGAAGTCCGGCCCCATCACCACGCCGAGATTTGGCGAGGGCAGCGGCCCTGACGCGCGCTGCTGGGTAAACCAGGCCTTTGCGGTCTCGGTGTCGTCTTGCCATGCCAGCGTGCGGAAACCTGCTTGTTCGATCGCTTCGCGCGTTGCATCGGCCGTCAGGAGAAAGCTTGCTGTCGGCGTTCGCGCCCAGGGAACGGGGTAGTACGGTTCGCTGCCGTTTGCGACGACGTCGAACGTCGCAAACCTGCCGCATGGCTTCAGCACGCGTTCGATCTCGCGGTAAAGACGTGCGCGCTCGGAGATGTTCATCGCCACGTGCTGCAGCAATACGGCGTCGAAACGGCTGCCTTCGAAGGGAAGTTCCAGCGCGCTGGCGGTATGGAACGAAACCTGTTCGCTCTGCCCTGTGCGCCGGGTGAGATAGCGTGCGGCATCCACGAACGGTTCGCTGAGGTCGATGCCCGTCACCCGGCAGCCATAGGTTGCCGCCAGAAAACGGGCCGGCCCGCCAATGCCCGAACCGACGTCCAGCACCGACATATCGGCGGTGATCCCGGCCAATTTGGCAAGCTCGGTGGTGGCAGCAAGCCCACGTGTGTGAAACTGGTCGAGGGCGCCCAGTTGCTGCGGTGTGAGCCGCTGATCTTCCGGCCCAAAGACCGTGAGCGCCATCTTCAGCCGCTCGGTCAGGCCGGTCGCGCGATAGTGATCTCGCACGCCATCAAGTGCATCAGTCATTGCGGAGTTCCTCCACGGTCTTGGCGGATTGTTCAGGGCTTGCGAGTCGACATCGGCATGACCCCTCGTCTGCAGGTGTAGGTGTACCATGGCCTCTCGCGAGCGACTATTCATCACAATGTTGACGGGCTATGAAGCAGAACTTCACAGTCAGGCAAGGCGCGCTCGATGGCGTGGAGGTGTTCCTGAGCGTCGCCCAGCATCGCAGTTTTCGCCGGGCAGCCGCGGAACTCGGAGTGACACCGTCCGCCGTCAGCCAGACGGTGCGTGTACTTGAAGCGCGAATTGGCGCAGCGCTCTTCATACGCACCACGCGTAGCGTCGGCCTCACCGAAGCTGGCGAACGGTTTCTTTCGCACGCAAAGCCTGCTTTCGACGAGCTTGTCGCCGCGAGTGAGGTGGCGCGCGGACTTGGCCAACGGCCCACCGGATTGTTGCGTCTTTCAGTGCCGCGCGCGGTGGTGCCGATCCTGCTGGAACCACTCATTGCATCCTTCTGCCAGGCTTATCCCGAGGTCGAAGTGGAGATCGCCACCAGCAAGGAGCTGATCGATCTTGCAGCGGAAGGGTTCGACGCCGGAATCCGGCTCGGTCAGTTCGTCGACGCCGACATGGTCGCGGTACCGTTGACGCCGCCGTTTCGTCTCATCGTCGTGGGCAGCCCTGCTTACTTCGCAGGGCGCACCCGCCCCATGCACACGGACGATCTGCGCCAACACGCATGCTTGCGGTGGCGACGATCCAGCGGCGCGCTTGCGCTATGGTCATTCAACGACAACGGCCACGCGATCGAGATCGCCGTATCCGGCCCGCTCATCGCCAACGATTTTTCCACCATGCTTGGTGCGGCGGTCGAAGGTATGGGCCTTGCCCAGTTGCCTGAGCCGATGGCCGCTGAAGGGTTGAGGACGGGAAAACTGGTGCACGTGCTGGAGCCGTTCGCGCCGGTGATACCGGGCGTGTTTCTCTACTATCCAGGCCGCCGGCAGATGACGCCGAAGTTGCGCGCATTCATTGATCATGTGAAGAGCCGCCCGGCGGGCCAAGGCAACGTGACGTCAGCTCCTGGTCTTCCATCGTCGACATAGCTACGGCGACACATCCCTTCAACGCGTGACATCCGTTACGTCTTCGCGACGCGCTTGCCCTTGGCGGTCGCTTCGTTGTTCGCAAACAGTTCGGTGAGCCAATCGATGAACACGCGAGCTTTCGTGCTCAGGTGCCGATTGGGTTGATAGGCAACAAAAACGGGAACGGGATCCGATACCCAGTCGCTCAGGACCGCTTCGAGTGCGCCGCTTTGCAGGTGTGTTGTGGCGGAAAACGTCAACGCATGGACGACGCCGAGACCCGCCAGGCCAATGGTCAGACACGCCATGATGTCGTTGGCGGTCAGTCCGCGCCGGTTCTGTACTTCCACGCGTTCACGATCTTTCGTCACCACAATCGGAAACGGTCGATTGGTTCGCGAGGCAATGGTTCGGATGACGACGTGACCATGCTCAAGGTCCGAAGGATGCGAAGGCCGTCCGTGCCTGTCCCAGTACGCTGGTGTCGCACACAGGATTTGTTTAACGGCGCCGATCTGTCGCGCGACGAGTGACTGATCGAAGATTTCCCCCGCGCGCACGACGCAATCGACGTTTTCCGCTATGAGGTCGACCGGACGATCGCTGATCCCGAACTCGATCTCGATGTCCGGATAACGCTCGACGAACGCCGGCAACGCGGGAAGTATCACCGACAGAGCCAATGGCACGGGCAGATCGACGCGCAAGCGTCCTCGCGGGTTGGTCTTCGCGCGCGACATCGTGCCCTCGAGCTCCGCGAGATCGCTCATCAACTGTAGCGCGCGCTCGTAGTACGCGGCGCCGTCCGCTGTCGTCGAGACCTTGCGCGTCGTGCGGTTGAGCAGCTTTGTGCCCAGTTCGGCTTCGAGTGACGCGATCAGACGGCTGACGGCCGTCTTCGGCAAATCGAGGACCTGCGCAGCCTTGGTGAAGGTGCCGCTTTCGACCACTCGAATAAACGCCTGCATGGCGTGAAACTTGTCCACGGTCTGACTCCTCGCTGTCCCAACCCAACCTGCCTGATTGTTTCACTGTAGAAACAATGTGGAATCGTAGCAGCGATTTATCCGCCTGCACGTTCTCGGTATCGTTCACCCATCGCCACACGAACTTCAACGGCGCGTCGAACGGCCCAAGCGGTCTTCGCCCTGCTTTCGCAGCTACGCCGAAGTTCATCTTGAACAGGGAAATATCCATGTCTATCACCAAAGAAACGCATGTCTCGGACCGCCCGAAAGCGGTGGTTATCGGAGTCGGGCCGGAGCAAGGTCTCGGCGCGGGCCTGTCTCGCCGATTCGCCGCAGAGGGGCGTCACGTCATCATCGCGGGGCGCACCGAAGCGAAGATCGAACGGGTACGCGAGAGCATTGTCGAGGCGGGCGGCTCCGCGAGCACGGTCGTCATGGACGTGACGAACGAAGCGGATGTGATCCGGTTGTTCGACATCGCGATGCAGGCAGACGAGCGTGGCGGCAGTGCCGACCTCATTGCCTACAACGCAGGTAACAACCAGCCTCTGGATCTGCGAACGATGGAAGCGGACGTCTTCGAATCGTTCTGGCGGCTCAACTGTTTTGGCGGGTTTCTCGTGGGTCGCGAGGCCGCACGGCGCTTTGTGCCCCTCGGCCGAGGGTCGATTCTTTTCAGCGGAGCGACGGGCGCGCTTCGAGGCTTGCCAAACTTCGCCCACTTCGCGTCGAGCAAGGCCGGCTTGCGCATGCTAGCTCAAAGCATGGCGCGCGAATTCGGCCCGCTCGGGTTGCACGTCGCCCATGTCGTGATCGACGGTGGCATCGACGGAGAACGGGTGCATACGCGCTTCGCCGAGCATGTCGAACGGAAGGGCCTCGACGGACTGCTCGATATCGACGCCATCGCCGATGCATTCTGGTCGCTTCACCGCCAGCACCGTTCCGCGTGGACGCACGAACTCGATCTGCGCCCCTTCAAAGAAGCGTTCTAAACGATCACGAACCTCAACACAGTCAATTTCGAAGAGTCAATGATGAAACTTATCGGCCCATGGTTTTCCGGCTATACCCGCCGGGTCGGCATCACACTAAAGCTGCTCGGCATGCCGTTCGAGCATCTGCCCTATCACGCCTATGAGCAGCAGGATCTTATCCGTCCGTACAGCCCGATGGTGAAGGTGCCGGCGCTTGCGCTTGACGACGGCACGATTCTCTACGACAGCACAGGCATCATCGAATATCTGCACGAAGAAGTCGGAGCAGAACGCGCCTTGCTCGCGCCCTCCGGCGTGAATCGGCGCGACGCTTTGCAGTTCATCGGTATCGCATCCGCGATCTACGGAAAGCTCAGCGATATGTATGACGAGTCGATCCGTCCCCCCGAGCATCAGATCGCCACGATCGTCGCATCGCTGCGCGAGCAGGCGTTGGCGGGATTTCAAATGCTCGAATCGAGAGCCAGTAACGGCTGGCTGGTGGGCGATGCGCTGTCTCAAGCCGATGTGATGGTCGTGATTACCTGGCAATCCGCATCATTGGCGTTTATGCCCGATGTCGTTCATCCGGCTGCTTTTCCCAAGCTTGCCCGATTGACCGAGCGCGCGATGGAAATAGACGCGTTCTCCAGTACGCTACCTTTCAAGGGATAGGGATAGGGATAGGGACAGCGCGCGCGGCTTCGGCCGCGCGTGCTATTTCTTTTGCTGCTCCCGTGCTTTGCGGACAGGCGTTGCCGTGTCCGCAAACAGATCGATCACGACCCCGCGCAGCCAGCGATTGCCTTCGTCCTGCTGGACTCGCGTGTGCCAAAGCAGATGGATCGGTGCGGCGGGCAGCGTCATGGGCAGCGCGCGCAGGCTGAGCGAGAAAGGGGTTGCCAGTTGAAGGGCAAGCCGCTCCGGCACCGTGGCGATCAGATCGGTGCGTTGCAGGATGTAGCCCACGCTCATGAAGTGCGGCACCGTCAGTCGCACCTGACGCTGTACGCCGCGCCGTTTCAGCCATTCGTCCACCTGCCCGTGGCCGGTGCCGGCCGCCACGACTACAAGATGCTCAGCCTCGCGCCATGCAGAGAGCGTGAGCGGCGCGTCCTCGAGCGGATGGCCGCGCCTGAACAGGCACACATAGCGCTGATCAAACAGGCGGCGCTGATAGAAACCACCCTTGAGTTGCGGCAGCAAGCCAATGGCCAGATCGACGCGGCCGTCGGCCATCTCGTTGCTGAGATTGACGCTTGTATCGCGCACGGTATTGAGTGCGACGCCCGGCGCGACGCGCGACAGTCGTTCGAGCAGCGCGGGCAGAAAAACAACTTCGCCGATATCGGTCATGCCGATCGTCATGGTGCGCATCGCGCGCAGCGGATCGAAGCCCGTCACCGGATTGAGTGCGGCGTGCAGCGTGGCGAGCGCCTGCGAGACCGGTTCCGCCAGACGCAGCGCGAACGGCGTGGGCACCACGCCGCCCGGCCCGCGCACGAACAAGGGATCGCCAAGCCGGCGACGCAGCTTGGCGAGCGCGTTGCTGACGCCGGGCTGGCTCATGTTCATCTGCTCGGCGACGGTCGCCACGCGCCGTTCCTGCATCAGCCGCTGGAAGAGCAGCAGCAGATTGAGGTCGATTTCGCTCAGTTCCATAACTCACGCATATCCGGGTCTCATTCAATCCAGTGATGAAGCAGATTCATTTCATCTTATTGAGGAATGAAGGTCTAGTGCTGAAAATACTGACACGGCACGCGCATTCGCCATGGCGCCCGGAAATGCGATGGCGGCCCACACCCATAAATCTGGATATCGGAGACACAGTCATGAAGCAGACGGATCTAAAGATTGCGATCGTCGGCGCCGGCGTCGGCGGCCTTACGCTTGCGCTCGCGCTGCGCGAGCACGGAATCGATGCGCAACTCTACGAGCAAACCGAAGAGCTGCGCGAAGTGGGCGCGGCCGTCGCGCTCTCGGCCAACGCGACGCGCTTCTACGAGCGCATGGGACTGCGCGCGGACTTCGAGAAGGTGTGCGCGGAGGTGCCGGGCCTCGTCTATCGCGACGGACGCAGCGGCGAGGTCATCGGTCACCATCGCGGCACGCCCAGTTCTCGCGAGCTGTTCGGCGGCTCGTACTGGGGCATTCATCGTGCCGATCTGCAGGCCGTACTGTCCAGAGCCGTCGGCCTTGAGCGCATCAAGCTCAGCCATCGGCTGGTCGATCTCGTGCAGCACCCGGATCGCGTGAGTCTGGCGTTCGATAACGGTCAGCGCATCGACGCCGACCTCGTAATCGGCGCCGACGGGGCGCGCTCGATCACGCGGCGCTGGATGCTCGGCTATGACGACGCCCTGTATTCGGGCTGCTCGGGCTTTCGCGGCGTGGTGCCGGCCGAACGCATGGATCTGCTGCCCGATCCCGAGACCATCCAGTTCTGGGTCGGACCCGGCGGCCATCTGCTGCACTATCCCATCGGCGACAAAGGCGACCAGAATTTCCTGCTGGTCGAACGTCATCCATCGCCGTGGCCGTTACGCGACTGGGTCATGCCCGCCAGCGAGGGCGAACAACTCCGCCTCTTCAAGGACTGGCACCCGGCCGTCGTGCAGATGATCACAGCTGTGCCAATCAGTCAGCGCTGGGGATTGTTCCACCGTCCCCCGCTCGGCCGCTGGAGCAAAGGCCGCGTGACGCTGATCGGCGATGCCGCGCATGCGCTTGTGCCGCATCACGGCCAGGGCGCCAATCAGTCGATTGAAGATGCGGTGGTGCTGGCCGCTCAATTGGCCGCGGCGGGTCCAGGCAATTGGCGCGAGGCGCAGGAAGCCTACGAGCGCCTGCGCCGGGGCCGCACGCGCAAGGTGCAGTACGCGTCGATCACCACAGCAGACGTGCTGCATTTGCCCGACGGGCCGGCCGCGCAGGCCCGCAACGCCCGCCTCGGCGCGCGCGACAGCGTGCTGAATCACCTGGACTGGATTCACGATTTCGATGCGCTGACGGAAGAACCGAGTGAGCGGCAGGGTGGTACCTGGCTTTGAGCTAGGCCTGCTTTACGGTTGATAGCGCTCGGAGAAGCCGCCCCTCTCGTATCGCATAGGTGAATGCAACTGTGTTGGTAAGAGCGAAGGCACTGTACATTTCAAACGGAAGGCTTCAGCTTCAGAATGGTTAAGAGATGTATTGAGCCCGGAAGCATGTTGGCGCACGGTGGAGTCGCCATTAACAGGCGATAGCGCGCCTATCGATGCGGCGTGACGGCTATCCGACGAACCTCGTATCCCACTTCACTGAGAAAACTCTCATGGATCGTCCGCAGGCAGTTCCAACGCAGCAGGTATTGAATGAACGCGTGATTGTCACCGAGTGGCGATTTGCGCCCGGTGCTGAGACCGGCTGGCATGTTCATGGACATGACTATGTCGTGGTACCGCAAACGGATGGTCAACTTCTCCTCGAGACATCACAAGGCAACCGGGAATCGCAGCTGCGCGCAGGGCACAGTTACGCGGGGTTGAAGGGAGTGGAGCACAACGTCGTCAACGCGACCGACCACGAGGTGGTATTTATCGAGGTGGAGATTCGCTGAGGCGTCTCTTGACGAAAGACACAGACGAATAGCCACTTGTGGTCGAACTCAGCCGGATGACGAGCGGCTCAATCAGGCCAAGTGCTTAACCATGAACACCCGCTTTAAACCTTTCTCCTCGGCCCGGTGCGTCTCCGTATAGCCGATGCGAGAGTAAAGCGCGATATTTTCCGTCATGCTCTCGTGCGTGTAGAGCCTGATGACGCGACAGCCGGCCACTCTGGCCGAGCGTTCAGCGAATTCCAGCAGGCTGCGGCCTAGTCCCGTTCCCTTGGCAGCAGGTGCTACGGCCACGTTGTCCAGTAGCATCGCGTCCTGCTCCGGGATGAGCACAACAATGCCCTGTATGGCGCCTTCCAGCTCGACAACGTAGACTCTGCCCTCGCCGATCAAGACTTCATAGTCGTCCAGCATCGGTCCCGGTGGCCGCCCGATACGAGGGATATAAGGCGAGTAGGCCTGTCTAACGATTTCCTCAATAGCTTGGAGGTCGGCAAGAACGGCGAGGCGGGGATCGGGATGCATTGTCATGTTTCGCAAGTATTCGGCAGAAAGCGTGGTCGTGAATATGGTAGCTCTTTCATAAGGCAACGCTCCGGCTTTGACCAGCAAGCCGCAACGCATCGACAGCCATGCCCTCCCATCGCCAATTAACTTTTACTTATACCCCCACGTTTTTGGCTGATTAGACGCGAACAATTCGGCTACCGACTATCGGATCAATGGCGCGGCCTGCCCTCCGGCTTGCAGCGCGCTAATCCAATGGAGGTCAGAAATGGTAGCCGATGCCCTGGTCTCGGGCGATGCCGAGATTACCCGTTTGCGTAGCACCCTCGCGGACGCCGCGTCCCGATCCAGCCACCAGATCGTCGATCTCGCACGCGCCCTGGTAGCCGTTCCCAGCGCCTACCCGCCCGGCAATACTCACGCGGTCGTCGACCGGATCGAGGCAATGTTCGAAGGCTCCGGCGCGGAAGTCGAGCGATTCGGTACGCTCCCGCATGTCATGAACCTCGTGGTGCGCGTGCGTGGTGCGCGCCCTGGGCGTCGGCTGGTTTTCAACGGCCACCTCGACACCTTCCCGCTCGTGAATGCCCATCAATGGTCGGCCGATCCGAACGGTCAGGAACGCGACGGAAAGCTTTACGGACTGGGCGTGTCAGACATGAAGGGCGGGGTCGCCGCCATCGTGTTCGCCTTGCGTCAGCTCGCCGCTGTGCGCGACTCGTTCGCGGGCGAAGTCGTCGCCACCTTCGCTGGCGATGAAGAAAGCATGGGCACGGAAGGGACAGGCTATCTGTTGAATCATGTGCCGCACGCAGCCGGCGACGCGATGATCAGCGCCGACACCGGCTCGCCCAACGTGCTGCGTTTCGGCGAGAAAGGCATGATCTGGCTGCGTCTCGATGCAAGCGGCAAGTCGGCACACGCGGCCCATGTGCATAAGGGCGATAGCGCAATCGAGAAAATTCTCGACGCTATCCACGAACTCAAATCGGTGCGCGACTACCCGGTGAACGCGCCGGGCGAAGTCCTCGCCGCCATCGCCCGTTCGAGCGAAACATCTGAACTTATCTCCGGCGCGGGAGAGAGCGACGTTCTGCGCCAGGTCACCATCACATTCGGTACGGTCAGCGGTGGACGTCTGTCGAATCTGATCGCGGACCACGCCACCGCTACCGCCGACATCCGCTTGCCGGTCGGCGTTTCAGTCGCGGAGATCGAAAGCCGCATCAAGGAAATCGTTGTGCGCCATCCCGGCGTCTCGCTGGAGATCACGCGACGCTACGAACCGAGTTGGACCGCGCCCGATCACGAGATCATTCAAACACTCAGCCGCCATTGCGCGGCGAAGCTCGGCACACAACCGGTGGTCAACATGCGTGTCGGCGCCTCCGATGCGCGCCTTTACCGGCAGCACGGCGTACCCACCGTGGTCTGCGGCTTGACGTCCTACAACATGGGCTCGTCCGACGAGCACGTGTACGTAGACGAATTGCGCGCGCTCGGTGAAATCTTCGTGCTCACTGCTTTCGACTATCTGAGCGCACCAGCCGGCCTCTAAACCGGCCGCGCCTGTCACGAACTTCATTGCCCTCGTCGTCGGAACGCGCCGCAGATGCAGCGCTGCCCTACGCTCCTCGCATCGGAAAAGGAAATGTCATGTCCACCGATAAAGTTCCAAGTCCTGAGCAACGCAGAAAATTTCGCCGTATCCTGGCCTCCGCGCTGGTGGGCAACATGCTCGAGTTTTTCGACCTGTTCGTCTACGGCTTTCTGGCTGTCATAATCGCCAAAGCTTTCTTCCCGACGGGCGACGCCTACACGTCGATGCTCGCCGCTGCCGCAACCTTCGGCGTCAGCTATTTCATCCGGCCGCTCGGCGCGATGGTTATCGGCGCATACAGCGACAGGCGTGGCCGCAAGGCGGGCATGATGCTCACCATCTGGCTGATGGGCATCGGCACGCTCGTGATCGCCTGCGCCCCCACCTACGCGACATTCGGCGTTGTCGGTACCTTGATCCTCGTGCTCGGCAAAGTCCTGCAGGGCTTCTCCGCGGGTGGCGAATTCGGCTCGACCGTCTCCTTCGTCACGGAGCACGCACCGAAGGGAATGAAGGGGTACTTTGCGAGTTATCAGGTGGTCGGGATTGGCCTCGCCACGGGCCTCGCGAGTATCGTCGGGCTCGGTGCGAACAAGCTGATGACGCCGGACACGCTGGCATCGTGGGGCTGGCGCGTGCCGTTTCTGATCGGCCTCGCGATCGTGCCGTTCGGCTACTGGATTCGCCGGCGTGTCGACGAAACACCCGAATTCAAGGTATCCAGTCACGAACGCAATCCGATCCGCGATACGTTCGCGACGGCCAAAGCACGGATCGCCGCGGCTATCGGCCTGTATTCACTCGCCGCTTCGACGAACTATCTGTTGGGCGTATTCATTCCGCTGTACGCGCAGAAGGTGTTGGGAATGAGCCCTGTCGATTCGATGTGGGGTGCGATTGGCTATTCGGCCGCACAGATCGTATTGCCACCGGTCTTCGGCGCACTGTCAGATCGTATCGGCCGGCTTGCGCTCATCACGACGGGCACGCTGCTTACCATTGTCCTGACGATTCCTGCATTTCACCTGATGGTCGCGTCCCCCACAGTCGGCGTCTATGTTTTCTGCGTCACTGGACTGACATCGTGCGTGATGGTGTTCCAGGGTGCGATGCCCGCGTTCGTCGCGGAGCTGTTCCCGGTTAGCACGCGTACCACCAGCATCGCGGTTGTCCATAACCTGACTTTCGCCGTGTTCGGCGGTTTATCGTTGATGATCTGCACGTGGATTGCAAACGAGACCGGTAGCAAGTTCGTGCCTGCGTATTACGTCATGGTCACTGCCGTCATCGCGCTAGTCTGCATTCTCTACTTTCGCAAGCGGACCTCCCCTGCTTCTACTCGTGAGAACGTGCTGAAAAACGCCTGACGGCCCAGGTTCTCCGCGTTCCATTTTTTGATTCGCCGGATCGCACGCCCGTCGAGCTTTAGAATCTGTTGAATCCGACGAAGGCCGACATCCGGCGGGCATCCAATGAGACTCAGGCACATCGAAGTAGTGAACGCGATCCGCGTGACCGGAACGCTCAAGGCCGCGGCCGCGCTCCTGTCGCTCACCCAGCCGGCGATCACGCAAACGCTGCAGAGCGCCGAGCGCCAGTTGGGCTATCCGCTGTTCGAACGGGTGCGCGGCAAGCTCATTCCGACCCGGGAGGCGCAAACGCTGTTCCCCGAGATCATGCGGCTCGATGAGCAGTTGCAGGCGGTTCAACGGCTCGCCGAAAACCTGCGCGGCGGGACGGACGGATCGTCGATCCGCATTCTGGCCGCCCCAGCCATGGCGCAGACTGTCGTGGTGGACGCAGCACTCGCATTCAAGGCCTTGCATCCAGGCGTCAAGCTGTCCATTCGCGCGGATTACTCGGCAACCGCAGTCGCCAACATCGCGCTGATGGAAGCCGATATCGGCCTGCTGTATCACAGCGTGTCGCATCCTGCCATCAAGGAGATCGAACTGGCGTCGAGCCGGCTCGTTTGCGTGGGTCACCCGGACGTCCTCGACAAGGCGCCTTTCATGGAGATCAGTGCGCTCGAAGGCCGCGAGATCATTGGACCTGATCCGGCCGATCCACTCGGGCGGCTATTGGCGAAACGACTCGAAGAACTCTCGGTCACAGTCCGCTCAAGCATCACCGCGCAGTCGTATCACTCCCTCGTGTCGCTCGCCGCGCGGTCGAAAGTCGTGACCATCGTCGACGAGATCGCGGCACTTTCCGCACGCGCTCAAGGGCTGAATGTCGTGCCGCTTGCACCGGAAATCGCGATTCCGGTCGTTGCGAGCGTGGCCATTAACGGCGAGCGGTCTGCGCTGGTCGAACAGTTTATGCAAGTGTGCAGGAATACGTTTCGCGCACTCGGATGAAAACGTACGCTGAATGCGGGCGTTCAGATCCCCAGTCACGGAGAATACCGCGCATCGAAGAAGGCCTACTGCACCGTCTCCGGCGTCTGCAGCAGTAGCAAAACTTCGTTATTGACATATCAGTCCAGAATACATATCCTCGAGCCATGGTTAGACCTAGAGAGTTCGATCGCGACGAGGCACTGGATCACGCAACACGCGTGTTCTGGGCGAAAGGCTACGCCTCGACTTCAACCGAAGACCTGCTCGCGGCCATGAATATCGGGCGCCAGAGTCTCTACAACGCGTTCGGTGACAAACGAAAGCTCTACCTTGAAGCGCTGGAGCGATATCAACGGGAAAGCAATGCGGGTCACCTGGAGCGCCTGAAAAGCAGCGCATCGCCACTAGCCGGTATTGAGGCGCTTCTGCTTGGCCTCATTGCCGAAGATGACGGCATACGTGCACTCGGGTGCATGGGTGTCAACGCGGTCAGTGAATTCGGGTCTGCGGATCCGGAGCTTGTGATGCTACGGAGCAAAGTAGGTCCAAGGCTTTTCAGATGCCTGGTCGAACGCATACGTGAGGGACAGGCATGCGGAGAAGTCGACCCCACCATCGAGGCCCGCGAAGCCGCCGCCTTTTTGCAGATGACAATGCAAGGTATTCAGCTCGCCGCCCGTGCAGGTAGCGATGCCAGGAGTCTGCGCGCACAGGCCAGATTTGCAATCAACCGTTTCAGACCGCGCTAGGCAGTGAAAGCCTGACGTGGTTGCTGTTCGCCCAATTATGGACTGATCTGTCAACAACGGAGATGCTAGTGAACGAGAACTACGGACTTACCGGAAAGGTTGCCATTGTCTTTGGCGGCTCGCGCGGTATTGGCGCGGCTGCAGCGAGACGTCTGGCAAGAGAGGGCGCCGATGTAGCGATCACCTACGTTTCGGCGCCGGAGCGAGCGGAGGAAACGGTTGGGGCAATTGAGGCTACCGGACAGTCTGGCCTTGCAATCAAGGCTGACAGCGCGGATCCGGCAGCGATCAAGGCAGCTGTCGCGCAGACCGTGGATCACTTCGGAAAACTGGATATTGCGGTTGTCAACGCCGGCATCTTGAAGCTTGGTGACATTGCGACGGTGAGCGTGGAAGATCTTGACCGCATGCTGGATATCAACGTGCGTGGTGTCTTTCTTGCCATCCAGGCCGCTGCTGCGCGTCTCTCTGACGGCGGCCGGATCATTACGATCGGCAGCAACACAGCGGTGCGTAGCGGACATCCGGGCTCGAGCGTTTACTCAATGACGAAGGCCGCGGTTGCCGTCATGGTTAAAGGTATTGCCGTTGACCTGGCCAGCCGGGGCATCACAGTCAACAACATTCAACCCGGGCCAACTGTAACGGACATGACGGCCGATCATATCGAGGCGATCAAGCCGCTCATTCCGCTTAAGCGCGCCGGCGATCCGGATGAGATTGCCGGTCTGGTTGCCTACCTCGCCCGCAAGGAGTCGGGTTACATGACCGGCTCCAGCCTCACCATCGACGGTGGTATGGCGCTATAACCGTCTGGCGCCCTGTTCTATTTCGTTGCCCGATTTTCCGCCTGAGCGACCAGCGCCGACAAGACTTCAGGAAAATCGGAAGAAACGTCAGCGCAAATGTCGTGCGCATTCTCCCCGACTACGTTGATCTTGTAGGTGATGCGATTGCCCCCACCAGGTAGCGGTTCGATTTCATGGACCACGCGAACCACAACGTCGCCAAGCATCGTTTCGTCTGTGAACAGATGCTGCCCATCGACTTCGACGAGTTGCGACTTGATGATCTCCTGGTCAGGAAGCGTCATGGTTAGCCATGAGCCCACAGCGAAAGGACCATCAATGGAACAGGCGTGGACACCCGTATTCCAATTCTTCCAACCGGAAACGGCCTCGAAGAACTCCCAGATCACTCCTGCCGATGCGGTGGTCTCCTGGCTATAGGAGGCAGTGGCGTGCGTACTGTCGGTCATGTGAGATCCTCTAGTAAGAGCACAGATAATATGCGAGCTTGCTAAAGGATATCAACAGGAGAAGTCGGCGCATCCTGCCGGATCAGTTCCCGGCGCTTCAGCTCGGCCCAGAACGCCGGTGGAATTTCAGCCCGGAAGGTTTGCAGGTTGTCTTCCAGTTGTGCAACCGTACGCACGCCGGGGATGTTGGTCGGGATCGCGGGATGGGCGAGAACGAATTGCAGCGCCGCCGCTTTGAGCGGTACCGAGTATTCCTGACATACCTGCTCGATCTTGCGCACGCGTTCAAGAATGGGCTCCGGCGCGGGCGAATAGTTGTATTTCGCGCCTGGCACCGCACCCGTCGCGAGAATGCCGCTGTTGTAGCCGCCACCGAGAATGACCGACACCTGCTGCTCTTCGCACAGCGGCAGGAAACCGTCCAGCGCGTCCTGCTCGAGCAGCGTGTAGCGACCGGCCAGCAGCAGGCAGTCGAAATCCTGCCGGCGAATGGCTTCGTGTGCGACCTGCCATTCGTTGACGCCGAGCCCCACCGCTTTCACGATCCCTTCGTCACGGAGTTTCAGCAGTGCTTTCGCCGCACCAGCCATCGCCGCCTCGAACATCTCGGGCTGACGCTCGCCGTGCGTAAAGACGTCGATGTCGTGAATCAGCGCAATATCGATGTGCTCCAGCGCCAGACGCTGCAGACTGTCTTCGATGGAACGCATCGTGCCGTCGTAGCTGTAGTCGAAAACGGTTTCGAAAGGCAACCCGTCGACCCATGGTTCAAAGTTGATCTCGGCGCGTTTGCGCGGCTTCAGCAGACGCCCCACCTTGGTGGACAGCACAAACTGGTCGCGCGGATACCAGCGCAGCCCTTGCCCGCAGCGCGCTTCGCTCAACCCGTGCCCGTACATCGGCGCGGTGTCGAAGTAGCGCACGCCCGCGTCCCACGCTGCCTTGATCAAGGCAGCCGAATCCTCTTCACTGATCGGCCTGAAGATGTTGCCGATCGGCGCGGCGCCGAAACCCATCACGGTCGTCTCGAGCCCTGAACGCGGCCATTTACGTTTTGCTACCGGATTCATTTTTATCTCCTTTGTCGATGGGAGTGAAGCCATTCGTTCCAGACTGACTGACACGCAACGCCCGTCTACTTGATCTTCGCTGCAGCCGCAAGCTTGCGCACCCCCTCTTTCGGGTCCTCGTTCGAGTTCATGAAATTCGTGACGACGTCGGTAATCGCGCCAGCAGTAACCGGCGACTGAAGATTGCCGAAGGCCAACGAAGGCAGGAACGCGCCAGATTTAATCGTGGCCTGCTCGTCGGCGAATGATTTCCTGGCGCAGCTATCGAACTTGTCCATGGGAACGTCCAGCCGAACAGGAATTGAACCCTTGTAGAGACTGAACTGCTGCTGGAAATCGACGGACATGATCGTCTTGGCAAGCGCAAGCTGCCCGGGCGACGCCTGCTTCTTACCGTTCTGCTGAAAGAACGCGAACGAATCCACGGTGTACGTGTAGGCATTCGACGTCCCCGGCGCGGCCGCGCAAATATAGTCGGCGTCTGGCTTCTTGTTCGCATTGGCGAATTCGCCCTTCGCCCAGTCGCCCATGAACTGCATGCCGCCCGAGCCGGAAATGACCATTGCCGTCGCGAGATTCCAGTCACGGCCGTGGTAGCCCTTATCGAAGTAACTCCGGATCTTCTGGACGACCTCGAACACCTGCACCATCTGCGGCGAAGTCAGCGTTTTCTGGTCAAGGTCAACAAGGGCTTTCCGGTAGAAATCCGGACCTTGGGAAAGCACGGCCGTCTCCCAGATGGTCATGTCTTGCCAGGGCTGGCCACCATGCGCGACAGGTGTGATGCCCGCTGCACGAAATTTGTCGGCGAGCGCGAAGAATTCCGGCCACGTAGTGGGCGCCGTGCCCCCGACTTTTTCGAGGTCGGCTTTGTTGATCCACAACCAATTGATTCGGTGTACCGAGAACGGCGCAGCCACATAGTGACCGCCTGCCTTCATGGAGCTATCTATCTGCGACGGCGAATGCGCTTTCCAATCGGTAGCGGACTGATCGACATTGACCAACATGTCCTGATCGGCCCAATCCTGAATCAGAGGCCCCTTGATCTGCGCGGCCGATGGTGCGTTGCCCGAGATGACCTGGGTCTTCAGCGCCGTCATGGCCGCCGCGCCCGCGCCTCCCGCTATGGCGAAGTCCTTCCACTCATAGCCCTGTTTGGTCATATCGTCCTTCAGCACCCGGATCGCTTTCGATTCGCCACCAGAGGTCCACCAGTGCAGTACCGAAAGCTGTTCGGCGGCCAAACCAGCATGAGTTCCAGCCATGAGCAGCGTAATACCCGTCGCAACCGACGTGAGTGATCGTTTCATTGCAGTCTCCGAAGTTTTCGTTATTTGATCGAGCGGCGCGTTCGAGGCCAGGTCGAACGCGCATGCGTGCCCGTTTTCATACGTGTCAAACGTCTTTACCGATCTACAGGTCAAACCCAAGTTGCGCCTTGCCGAGCGGTGTCAGATCGTCGGCAGTGGCGCGTCCGCTGAAATCCACTTCGAAATGGTCAGCAGGAAAATCGGGCGGGCTTTCACCCTTGAGGAAGCTCGACAACTGGCGCTTCAGATAAGCGTCGTTTTTGGCGCACGCGGGCGCCGAGGCGATGTACATCACGTTGCTGTAACCCGCACCCCTGTGCTCGTCCTCGACTGCATGGATGACATCGCTGTGCCAAAACACAGTGTCACCCGCTTCCATTTTGGGAATCGACGACAGTGCCTCGAACAATGGCGCATGAAATTCCGGCTTGATCGACAGCGCCCGTCCGGGCATTGCACCGCACAGGTCGTCCTCTGCGACATCGTCCTGAAGCGCGCGTAGCAGGATGTACACCATCGAATTGGCGATGGGCACGAGTTGCAGCGTGCCGTCGCCCGGGCCTTGCGGCGTCAAGGCAGTCCAGCCCTGGAACGTACGAAACATCGAACATACGGCCGGCGATGCGATTTCCTGCACGTCAGGTCGGAAAGCCGCGTCGAACGCGTCGTAGTCGCGCCAGTTCCCGGCAAACACGTGGCGGTACACCTTCCGAAAATTGCTTTCGATCCAGCGCTCGACCGACCCGCCGTCGCAATGCGCCGACAGGCCAAGCGACGCAGAGCCTGGCGGCCGACGACGCAGACGATCGGCATAGACAGGCACGCGCTCCGGATCGAAGTGCACCTGGCCGCCGCTCTCATTGCGCCACAGCCGGTTCAGGAACACACGTGCCTCGGTCAGCGACGCCGACTGACGGGCCAGCACTTGCGGCTTCGACCAGTACACCCCATAGATCTGCGGTTTGCTGGACGCGAGCTGGCCAAAGTATTTGTCTTCAGCGCGGTTTTCCAGGTGCTTGTCGAGATTATTGCGCTCGACATAGTTGGCAATATCCTCGTCCCAGCTCTGCACCAGCGCACGGGGGAAGACATTACGGATCACGCATGCGCCACGCGCCTTGACGACCGCGATCTGGTCCGCAGCGACGCGTTGTTCGGTGATGTCGGAAAACTGAATCTCGGGGATGACGTCTTCTCCACGATCCCGCTGTGTAGCAATTCGCTTCGCCTCGCTGCTGATCGCCTCTTCGACTTCGGCAAAGACCTGCCGGTAGTTCGGCAACGCCGCGCGCAGCTCCTTTTTCGCTTGCCGGATTGCGCTCGGCAAATCGTCGATTTTCAACGCCATGACTGTCTCCGTAGGGATTTGATATGCCCCGAGGATATGACGCGCATGCGTGGCTTGGTGATACTATTCAGGCAATCTTTTTGCGTATTCGGCCATGAAACCAGCCTATGAGCATGTCGACTTCGGTGGGGACTGTTCGGTGCGGGTTTACCATCGGCGGCTCCCGCGCATTCCGTTCGAGTGGCATCACCATCCGGAGTACGAGTTAACGCTGACGATGAACAGTCATGGCAAGCGCTACATCGGCGACTCTGTCAACGAATACGAGGCTGAGGATCTGGTCCTCGTGCCGCCGGATCTTCCGCACACCTGGGCGTCGAATCGTTCAGTCGATCCATCCTCGCCACAGGTCGCCATCGTCATCTGGTTCGACGGCGATTGGGCGCGGCGTATGGCGGATTGTTGCCCCGAATACGAGCCGCTGCGCAAGCTGTTACGCAGGGCCGCGTGTGGGCTGGCCTTCGAGCCGCCTGCCGGCAAATGGATGCGCGAGCGCCTGGAACCATTGCTATCGAGCGTGGCGCGCGACCGCCTTGGCGCCGCCCTCGACATTATGTGCACGCTTGCCGACGCGCCGGGCCAGCCGCTCGCCTCGCCGAGTGCTTTCAACGAGGCGACCACCGGCCCGTCTGGCCACGAGCCCGAACGGATCAACCGGGTCCTTTCGATGATTGACGCGCACTTTGCCGAACCGTTGCGACTGTCAGAGCTCTGCGCCGCCGCCAGCCTGTCGGAACGCTCGCTCACGCGTTATTTTGTTCAGCATATTGGTGAGAGCGTCGGCCGGTATATCACCCGGGTTCGCATTGGTCACGCGTGCCGAATGCTGGTTGACACCTCCCTGCCGGTAGCCGTCATCGCTGCTCGTTCGGGCTTCGCGAACGTCGCCAATTTCAATCGACAGTTCAGGGCCGCAAAGCAAACGACGCCGGCCGAATATCGACGGCAATTCGCGGCTGCGGGTTCTCCGGATAAGGACGCAGCCGCTCGCTTGACCGAACGGTCTCCGTCACTTCAAAAGAAGCGCAAATTAGCGGGCGAGCGAAACGACGAAGAGATTGCTGGCCAGTACCGCGCCTGATCCCGGCAGATAGCAATCTGCGCCCCGTTTCCGCCCTTCGATGTCGTTCGGCGAGCAACATCGCGAACGTTACCCCGCACCGAACACTGTGTTAACTTTTATCAAATAAGCCACTGTCTGGGGAAACTTCGTCAACGACATCGCAGTATTCCCGTTTAGGAAGGATCGGCGAATCACCCGCCGTGCATCGTCACTGCGGCGACAGGCCAAGTGCATTCATGGAATTCTATTTTGGAGTACGGTATGAAATATCCTCTCTTGGCAACGTTGATCGCGAGCTTGGGAATTGGCCTATCCGGCGTGGCCAATGCCGTCAACGTAGACGTCAATATCGGCATGCCTGCCCCTGTAGTGGTCGCCCAGGCACCGGTTGTCATTGGCTGGTATGGGGACAGATATTACGACGGTCATCGCTACTGGGAGCGCCAGGAATGGGAAGACCATCACCACCACCATGGTGATCATGACCACTGCCCTCCGGGACACGCTAAAAAGGGCGAGTGCTAACTGCATCGCATCGCAACCGAACTGCTGACGTCGCGCGAACGGCTGCAGCAGTTGTCCGCACATCTGGCTGAACAAACCACCCAAATCGTGCGCAATGTGGCCAGTCGCCTTCGGCCGGCCGCACTGAATTTCGGCCTCGCCTCCGCGCTGGAATGGCTCGCGGGGGATTTCACCCGCCACACTCACATTCCTTGTCACTTCAATGTCACGGGCAGCCGGGCGCTCCTCCGGCTGCTATCGCAGGATATTTGTTCGCCCTATTAAAACATCGTATGCGATTAAATCTTTTGCGATTGACATCCATCGGCGCTTCCCCCATCATGCATCGCATGCGATTACATCGCATGCGATTTAAAGCAGCTTGACACCCTTATCCACAAAGGAATCCATCATGACCAAGATCGACCAAGTCCTTCACTCTGGCAACAGCCACGCCACGATCAATCGAGACCCCAATGTCCAGCGCGGTGAGCTCGGCGTCCTCGACCTCAAACTGTCAGCGCCCGATGGTGAAAGCCGCGAGTTCGTCGCCACCGAGCTGCACCCGAGAGCAGAACAGTTGTTTTCGGGCGCTTGGTCGGCCTGTTACATCAGCGCGTTCGAGATTGCGGCCTCGCTGAAGAAGGTCACGCTGCCGTCCGACTATTCCGTGGACATCCAGGTCAGCATTGGGTCGGTCGGTGCCGGTCATTGCCTCGGCGCCCAGTTCACCATCCGCGCGCCGGGTCTGGCGACGGAAGTCGTCGAGACAATCGCGCACCTGGCCCATCAGATCTGCCCGTACTCGAAGGCTGTACACGGCAACATCGAGGTCGGCCTGAATGTCGTCACCGCGTGATCGGATCAGGCATACGCACCTCGCTAATCTTCGCCCATTATTAATCGCATGCGATTATATCGCATACACTTTAAATACGCATAACACCCCTTACTCACGAAGGAATGCATCATGGAAAAGATCGAAAAAGTCCTCGCCTCAGGCAACAGCCACGCCACGGTCAATCGCGACCCCAATCTCCAGCGCGGCGAGTTTGGCGTCTTCGACCTCAAGCTGACAGCGCCTGGCCTTGAAAACCTCGAGTTCATCGCCACCGAGCCGCACCCGAGAGCCGAACAGTTGTTTGCGGGTGCATGGTCGGCCTGTTACACCACCGTGTTCGGGATTGCGGCCCAGTTGAAGAAGGTCACGCTGCCGTCCGACTATTCCGTGGACATCCAGATAAACATTGGGCAAACCGGTGCCGCGTGGTTCCTCGGCGCCGAGTTCACCATTCGCGTGCCGGGTCTGGAAACGGAAGTCGTCGAGGCGATCGCGCGCCTCGCCCATCAGATCTGCCCGTACTCGAAGTCCGTGCACGGCAACATCGAGATCGGCATGAACATCGTCACGGCGTAATCCGCCCAGGCACGTGCATCTCGTTGACGCACGTGCCTTTCACCGAACATCTTTTTTAGGGAATTCCCATCATGAAGACCAAGCTCATCGTTGCACTGCTCATCGCCTTTTCGGCGTCCGCCGCCGCACCCGCGTTCGCCAGCGGCTATGGACCGGCCCCGTTCTACAAGCCCTCGGTTGGCGCACCGGCGTCGCAAAGCGGTCAGAGCGTGCGAACCGTCGCTGCCGAACGCGACGACGTCACTGGCTCGCAAGAGGCATATGGCGGAGTAGTCGCCGGACTCTCCCAGGCGGGCAGCCATGCCGCCGTGACGCCGCGCGGCAACCTGTTCGCACATCACTAGATCGTGCATTCCTCTGTCGCTGGGCCGTCGCGCATCGTCGTTGCTCCTGCGCGGCGGCCACAGCGGCAGGGAGGGCGCCGCCGCAAGACCTCTACGATGCGAAAGAGCTGGGCCCGGTGAAATTGACCACCGGCTGCACGCTGTACGGCAGCGGTCCAACTTTCACTACATTGCGATATAATCGCATGCGATATATGTCACTTCGTACGTCTTGTGAAACATCAGGCTCTACTAGCCAAAGAGGATACAGATGAAATCCACAGATCAACTGGCACCCGCAAATCCCATGCTCTCCGACTATCTGTGCTTTGCGATCTACTCCGCGAACCTGGCGTTCGGCAAGGCATACAAGCCGATACTCGAGGAGCTTGGGCTCACTTACACGCAATACATCACGATCATTGCGCTGTGGGAGACAGACAATCAGACCGTCAGCGGACTGGGCGAGAAGCTGTTTCTCGAATCCAACACGCTTACGCCGATCCTGAAGAAGCTTGAGGTGATGGGTTATCTGGAAAGGCAGCGCGACCCCGAAGACGAGCGTCAGGTGCGGATCTGCCTGACGAAAAGCGGTCGACGCTTGCGCGAAAAAGCCCTGAAAATGGACCTCGTCGAGGCGACGGGCCTCGCGCCCGACGAGTTCGCGAAGATGCAAAAGGCGATCGTGACGTTGCGGAGCAATCTTATCAAGTCAGTCCAGGACGGCGAATGAGCGCTTGGCGGTCGTAATGCCGCTATCCTATTCGGGCCTTCACGCATCGTAGGCCAGGGGGCGATAGTGTCAGTCTCGCGCAATCACAGCCATTTCAAAGCCGACTGCCCGAGAACGAGTAGTTCGTCAAACTGGGTTATCAGTTCAAAACACAAAACAAACAGCAACGCATAAGAGGGCCCGGGAAATCTGTGCATCCATCGCAGGATCGGCACTGCAAAACGTGTTCTAACGGCGTCCCGAGTCATTATCCAGGTCATGATCATTCCGATTGCCGCCCCCGCGAGTATGTCGGTCGGATAGTGCCAGCCGAGATAAACGCGCGGCAGGCATATGAAGACCGCGGTGTACAGAAGTGCGAACACGCCGACGCCGCGCCAGACGAGAAAAATCCCAGTCGCGACCGCCATCCACAGCATCGCGTGGTCACTCGGAAAGGAACTCCACGTTGGCAGCACGGCCACTCCCGGACCACCTGATGGAAAATGCAAGTGCAGCTCGGGGTTATAGATAGGCCGTATCCGGAATGGTAAATAATGGCCAAAAAGCCTGAAAATTGTGAGCGCAAGAAGGCAGCTCGCGATCGTTGCGACGACCATTTCACGCTCCCATCCACCACGCTGAGTGGGTTTGAACCATATCCACCACAATAAGGGTATGAGCACGAACCCCTTGAATGTATATAGGCCCGCGATGACTCTTATCGCGTGGTTCAAGATGGTGGAACTCAAAGCAACGTGCGTCAGGAAAGTTTGGATTGCTGTGTCGAAAACGTCCATTCGGCAACTTCTCCCGATCTTTACTTATAAGAAAATGTTTAATTAGCGGAAGCCGGCGTGGACTTCTTGGAAATCTGGAACGCGTTAAGTGTGCCACCCAATACGAAAGAGATGAAACTTCACAAAATAAAGGGCCCGGGACAATCGTAGAGGGCCGGCTAAGGATCGGCTTCATCGCGCAGTGGGCGCATTGCGCCGCGTGGCGCGGCCACCAGCTTTGCGAACGTCAGACTTTAAACGCTCGGCAAAGCACCCCCCGCAAATCCGCTTATTGCTCGACAACGCCGAGCAGCGCCTGCTTGCCTCCAACGTATTTGTAGAGCGAAATCACGCCGTGCTTCAGATCGCCCTTCGCATCGAATTGCGTTTCTCCGAGCACCCCCTGATGATCGGTCGCAGGCATTGCAGCAAGGATTTTTGCAGGCTCGGTTGATTGCGCGCGCTTCATCGCATCAATGATGACACCCACCGCGTCGTACGCAAACGGTGAGTTCAGAACCGGGGCGTAACCGAAGCGCTTCTTGTAGCGCTCGACGAACGCCGGCCCACCGGTCATCTTCAGCAGCGGCGCGCCGGCGATCGAGCAAATTACGTTGTCGGCCGCATCGCCCGCGAGTTTCGCGAGATCGTCGGCACACAAGCCATCGCCGGCCAGCACTTTCATCGTCATGCCCAACTGCTTCGCCTGTTTCGCGAACGGACCGCCCGTGCCATCGAGGCCGCCATACATGATCGCGTCCGGCTTTTCGCCCTTGATCTTTGTGAGAATCGCGCGGAAATCGACGGCCTTGTCAGTGCTCGCGTCATGCGAGAGCACCGTAATGCCGTTGGCTTTCGCCTGCTTTTCGAATTCGACAGCAAGACCCTGGCCGTATGCAGTCGAGTCGTCGACGATGGCGACTGTTTTGACTTTCAGCGTTTTCGCTGCATAGTCGGCGAGCGTCGGCCCTTGCTGGGCATCGGTCGCGACCACGCGATACGCGGTCTTGAAGCCCTGCTGCGTATAGGCGGGATTCGTCGCTGATGGTGACACCTGCGCGATGCCTGCATCGCTGTAGATCTTCGATGCCGGAATCGTCGAGCCGGACTGCATGTGGCCGACCACCGCGACGACCTTGTCATCCACCAGCTTCTGTGCGACCTGGGTGGCCTGACGCGGGTCACCCGCATCGTCCTGCGCATCGAAGACCAGCGTCACCTTCTTTCCGCCGATCACGAGGCCCGTCTGGTTGATCTCCTCGATCGCGAGCCGGGCGCCGTTCTCGGTGTCCTTGCCGAGATACGAGGCCGGCCCCGTCACGGGTGCGGCCTCGCCGATCTTCACCACCTCGTCGGCACGGGCGACGCCCACTGCAGCGGCCGCCGATGCTCCCAGAATGCAAACGGTCGCCATACCGCGACCCAAGACTGTGCTTGTGCTCATGCTTCACCCGAAAAGAAGTTGTAATGGTCGGAACGGACGGTAACGGCTGCCCGCCGATCGGAAACACGCGGCCTGTGGACGGTGTGCCTGCCTTCGCCGGATCGTTCGCACCCCAACAGTGCGGCGTCGTTCGTTAGCGGGTTTGAATTTATGCAGCCAGAAAGCCCCGGGATTGCATTGATCTGCCGGAAAATAGAAGAATTGCGGCAGGGCCGCCTCGGACTGATTCGCCGGGCGTCGCCGTATAATCTGGGCGATCCGCCCTCGAGTTCGCGCATGACGACTGCCGACAATTCCAGTCAAGTGACCAAGACTGCTCACCAACTGGTCGAACAACTGGACGCGCTACCGCGCACGCTTCAGGCGCGCCCGAGCCGTTCAGGCGCCGAGCTGAGCGTCGGCATCCTGTTGTGGCCGCGCTTTCCAATGCTTTCGCTGGGCGGTCTGTGTGATGCGCTGCGTCACGCAGCGGACCGCGGCGATCAGAGCCGTCAGCTACGCTGCCTGTGGAACATCGTCGGCGCCGAGGGCGAATCGGTTGAAGCGAGCTGCGGCATTCCGGTGCAGGCGCAGTCCTCGTTTCCAGACGTCACGCAATTCGACTATCTCGTCGTGATCGGCGGTCTGCTTCCCCATCTCGATCAAGTCGACCGGCGCTACTGGGACTATCTGAAACAGGCTGCCGACGCGGGCGTTCCGCTCATCGGCATGTGCACTGGCAGCTTCGTTCTGGCGCGCGCGGGCTTGATGGAAGACCATGTTGCCTGCGTGCACAGCTTTCACCTCGACGATTACCGGCGTATGTTCCCCGCGCTGCGCGTCGTGACCCACGCCGATTACCTGATCGACGGCACGCGCATTACCTGCGCGGGCGGCATTTCCGTAGTGGAGATGGCCGCGCGCCTGATCAGCCTGCACTGCGGACCGGACCGTGCGTCAAAAGTGATCCATCAGATGACGGTTAGCCGCCAGGGCGGCTCCTCGTTCGTCGAGCGGCGCGCGGCGCTCGGCTACCTGTCGGTGGAGGATGCAACCGTGCGCCACGCGGTGCTGCTGATGGAAGAGAACCTCGAAGCGCCGTTGAACATCGTGGTCATCGCGAAGATGATCGGCACCAGTGTGCGCAATCTCGAGCGCGCGTTTGCGACCGAGATGAACACATCGCCAAACGAGTTTTACCGGCGGATGCGACTACGCTACGCACGCTGGATGCTGGTCAATACAACACGCAAGATCACCGATATCGCCTACGAATGCGGCTTCGCGGACTCCGCGCATTTCATCCGCGTGTTTCGCGAGGCGTATGGCGTAACGCCCGGCAAGCTGCGCGCATCGCGAGGCGCGGCCGCCGCCTGATCCATCCCGCCGCCCTTCTACCCGCAAGCCTGTCGCGATTCTTCTACTTTCCGGCAGATCAATGCAATTCGGCGCATCGATAGCGCCGTACAGTTCGGTCAATGGGCTGACGACGCACCCGCGGCACACGGCCTCCCTGCAAACACACGAAAAAGCGAGTGCAGCCGTATGCAGATATTGATCCTCGGTGCGGGCGTCATTGGCTTGTCGAGCGCGTATTACCTGAGCCGCGCCGGCCACGACGTAACGGTCGCGGACCGGCATCCGGACGTAGCGAGCGAGACCAGTTCAGGCAACGGCGGCCAGCTATCGTATAGCTATGTCGCGCCGCTCGCCGGCCCCGGTGTCGTCTCGAAGCTGCCGCGCTGGCTCACGCGCGGGGATTCACCGGTGCGCTTCCGCCCGAAGCTGAGCACCGAACAGTGGCGCTGGTGCGTCGAATTCCTGTCGGCATGCACGCGCGAACGAAGCGAATTCACGACACGCAAACTGCTGTCGCTGTCGTTCCTGAGCCGGACGCTAATCCATGAACTGATCGCCGCCGAACCGGCGCTCGACTTCGACTTCGTCCGGTCGGGCAAGCTCGTGCTGCATCGTGACGCGAGCGAGACGCAGAGCGCGGTCAAGCTGCTTGAATTCCAGCGCACGCTCGGCTGCGAACAAAAGGCGCTGAGCGCCGACGCGTGCGTCGAACTCGAACCGACGCTCGCGCATCTGCGGCCCTTTCTCGCGGGCGGAATCCATACGCCGAGCGAAGACACGGCCGATTGCGAACGCTTCTGCAAGAGCCTCGAAGCGTTGCTGCGCGCTCGCGGCGTGCAGTTCCTGATGAACACATCGATCGATTGCCTGAGGCCTGGAGCAAGCGGTAGCGTCGAAGCCTGGAGCGACGGTGCGCCGCTCGCGGCAGACCATGTCGTCGTCGCGTTAGGCTCGGCTGCAGCACGACTACTGAAGCCGGTCGGCATCCGTGTGCCGATCTATCCGCTCAAAGGCTACAGCCTGACGTTCGATCTGCAACCACAGACGGCCGCGCCCCAAGTGAGCATTACCGACTTTAGCCGCAAAGTGGTTTATGCCCGGCTCGGCGAGCGGCTGCGCGTTGCGGGCATTGCCGATATCGACGGCTATTCGCTCGAACCCGATCCCACACGTCTCGCGACGCTGCGGGCGGAGGCGGCCGCAATGTACCCCGACGTCGCCAGATCTTCCGCGGGTAGTGAATGGATCGGGTTGCGTCCGGCGACGCCACGCGGCACGCCGATCGTCGGACCGACGCGCTACCGCAATCTGTGGCTCAACGTCGGGCATGGCGCGCTCGGTTTCACGCTTGCGACGGGTTCGGCGGCGCTGCTGGCGCAGTGGCTGGCAAGCAGCAACGGCCAGGAACTGCGCAGCGCATTCGCCCTTTCGCATTGACGCCGCAAGGCGATGCACTGCGTGACGCCGCTCCCCCTCCAGAACATCATCGACCTCGCATGACAGAAAAGGCCAACATCATCGTTATCGGTACAGGCGGCACCATTGCCGGCCAAGGCAAAGCCGCCATCAACACGTCCGCCTACCTGTGCTCTGTGCTCGGCATCGATGAGATTCTCCGCACGATTCCACATGCGTCTGCGCTGGCGAATTTGCGCGCGGAGCAGTTGTTGCAAACCGGCTCCGAGAATTTCAACAACGAACATCTGCTTGCAATCGGCAGGCGCGTTTCCAGATTGCTCGCGCAGGATGACGTTGATGGCGTTGTGATCACGCACGGTACCGATACGATCGAGGAAACTGCGTACTTTCTGCATCTCACGCTCAAGAGCGCAAAGCCCGTAGTCGTGGTCGGCTCGATGCGGCCGCCGTCTGCAATGAGTTCTGACGCGGCGTTGAATCTTTACGATGCAATTGCGGTGGCTGCGCATCCATCCTCGCGTGGCATCGGCACGCTGGTCGTTGCCAACGACGAGATCCACACTGCCCGGGACGTCGTAAAGAGCAACAGCGTCAAGCTCGAGGCGTTCCGTTCGCCGTACGGCGCGCTTGGCCATGTGATCGAAGGCCAGCCGCGCTACTATCGTCGCCCATGGCGTGCCCATACGCTCGACACGCCGTGGTCGATCGATACGCTCGGGGCATTGCCCAAAGTAGACATCGTCTATGCGTACGGCGCGCTCGCCCCCGACGCAGTGAACGCAATCGCCTCGCGCGCGCGAGGGCTGATCTATGTGGGCACCGGCAACGGCAACGTCGCCGAGCATCTCATCGAGCCGCTGCGCGACGCTGCCCGGCGCGGGGTTCATGTGGTGCGCGCATCGCGCACCGGCAATGGAATCGTGTTACGCAATGGCGCACAGCCCGACGACGAATACGGCTGGCTCACCGTCGAAGATCAGATCCCCCCAAAAGCCCGCATCCTTCTGACGCTGGCGCTCACACAAGCGGACGACATGCAAGCGTTGCAAGTCGCCTTCGAGCGCTACTGAAGCGCATCCTCCGATTGCGCGACAGCCGAGTAACCCAAGGAGATCGTCACCGCGGGCGCTGTCGGCATATTTTCAAATTGACGTCAACGAAGTAGCACGTTGAAAGGACGGCAATTTCCGAACGAAAACTTTCCGCGCCTTACCGATGGCCGAGATGAGACGGGAATCCACCCCTTACCAGGCATTTGGAAGTGTTGTCATCGCTTACTCTAAATGCTCAACTCGTAAGGAGGTCAAACATCATGAGCATACAAAGTGTAAGTGGTTCACAAACCAGCACGAGCCTGCTTTCTGTCGGCGCCACTCGCCGCTCGGCCGGCGGCGGCTGCGAATCGGGGTCGTCCTCGTCGTCTTCGTCGACCAGTTCGACGGACTCGAATCCGCTGTTGTCGGCACTCGAGGCGGCGTTGTCGGCCCTTGGAATTGGCAGCACGTCATCGACCACCGCTACGTCGGGTACGTCGAGTACGACGGCTTCTTCGAGTTCGGCCAGCACCGCAGCCTCTTCCACCTCTTCCACAAGCGACTCGTCGTCAACGAACTCGATTTCCGGAGCGCTGCAGGCCTTTCTCGGGGCGTTGTTTCAGGCACTGGGGTCGCTTCAGCAAACGGGCAACGGTGATGGCTCCACGTCTAATAGCACGAGCGGCTCGACGAACTCGATCGCGACTTCTTCCTATGGGGATATTGGCGGGGCGCTGAATGCGCTCGCCCAGGAACTCGGGTCCGGCAGTACGACGAGTTCAGGTACCGCGTCCAGTACCTCGGATGCAAGCAGCGATTCTTCTTCGTCTTCTTCTCAGGCGTCGACACTGCAGACGGATTTTCAGTCCCTGTTGAGCTCACTTGGCGATAGCAACTCGGGCACGTCGTTGCAGTCGTTTGTGCAGACACTCGCGGATAATCTCAAGGGACATCCGCATATGCAAACGGTTGGGAGCCTGGTGTCGACTACGGCTTAAAGTAACGAAAGTACGAGCGGTCTTTTGTCCTTCCTGATGACACGATCAGGAAGGACGAACGCCGGAGCGTCGTTTAATGAACGCTTTCGTTTCCGGTGCGAGGATGGATCCCGGAGTAGCGACATGAAGTAATATTCCCACGGCAGCAAAGCATCGTTTTGACAATGGATGCTTCGCTGCGTTCGACGGTCTCTGGTTGTGAATATGAACCGCGTGTCGAAGTAAAGGAGAAATGTAAATGGAGACAGTCGCATTGGCAGCAGCTATTGGGCGGCGTCAGTCATGAGTTCACAGATTCCGCCGATCGTGCCTGCGCAAACCGCGCTCGTCGTCATGCATTATCAGACCGACATTCTCGAGCTCTTTCCATCGGTCGCGCCGGCCTTGCTCGCCAATACGCGCAAGCTATGCGACGCAGCGCGGGCCAAAGGCGTCAGCGTCTATTTCGCCAACCTCCGGTTCAGTCCGGGCTATCCGGAAGTCAGCCCATTGAACAAGAATGGGCAGGGAATCAGGCAACTTGGCCTCTTCGTCGACGACCGGCCCTCGCCGGAGTTAGGCCAGCAGGCGAGTGAATCGGTCATCATCGCGCATCGCGCCAGCGTGTTCTTCGGCACCGATCTGCAGGCACGACTTTTCGCACAAGGTGTCGATTCGCTGATTATGGTCGGCATTGCGTCGACGGGTGTCGTGTTGTCGTCGGTGGCATATGCGAGCGACGCGGACTTCCGCCTGTACACGGTCAAGGATTGCTGTTACGACCCGGATCAGGTGGTGCATGAACATCTATTCTCCACCGCGTTCGATTCGCGCACCACGGTGCTGTCGCTCGCGGATGCGTTGCTGCTGCTCGCCTAGACGTTCGACGTCCGCGCCGGCTTCATCCGTGCTCGATGCCAAGCAGCCGCGCGTCCAGCCGACGCGCCAGCGCCGCGCCGCCTTCGCGCATCACTGCATCGTGGTTCCATTGGAAAACCGGGCGCAACACCGGCGCCAATGCATTCATCCATGCGCGAGTCGTACGCACGCACCAGTCGTAGCGGACTACGGTAAGGTTGCGTCCGTCGGTTGAAAAGCTCCACCGGCCGGCGCCTTCGACGTCGCCACTGGCCTCCCCCTCCAGCGCGACCAACGGGTCGACGCGCGTCACCCGCATATCGAACACGAGGCGATAGGGCAGCCGGCCTTTCCACGTATAGCGTTGTACGACGCCCACGCCCTGATCGGAACCGGCCTCTAGCTGGTCCACGCGCTCAACGTTATTCCACCACTCGGGCCAGCGCGCCGAATCGTGGATTGCCGCCCAAACTTCCTGCACTGGCGCGTCGATGCGCCAAATGGTGGAAAAGCGGTATTCAGCCGTCCGCAAGCTGCCTCCGTTCTTAGCATTCTTCTGGAGATTTTGTCAGATGCTCACTGCACTTGCCATCACCGGCGAAACGGCACCGCGTTACCCCACCTCGATATCTCATCGAGCCGTCCGCAACAAACCGCAGGACAGCCGAAGGCAGCCGGTCAGTGCATACGAGCCGACGGCCGATCGGCGGAACCATGACGAACGCTATTGAAGACGCGGCAGGCGCACAGCGAACGCGGTTTCTGCCTCGTCGGACCGCGCCTCGATCTCGCCGCCATGGGCCTTGGCAATCTCGCGCGCGATATACAGTCCGAGCCCCAGGTTGCCATCGGCGTTATATGAGTCTTCATGATGCAGGCCACGCTGGAGCGGGTCGAAGATCCGATGCAGCGTCGTTTGATCGATGACAGGTCCCTGGTTTCTCACCTCGAAACGAACGTTCCGCTCTTCGCCGATCACGACTACTCGCACGGGCGCGTCTGGCGCGCCGTATTTGATCGCATTCAACACCAGATTGCCGAGCAACTGCTGCAGACGGCGGCCGTCCCAAACACCCCGACAGTCCCCTTCCACCGCCAGATCGATCTGACGGTCCGGGTGCGCTGCCCGCAACTGGTCGAGTTCGTCGGCAAGCAGTTTCTCCAGGTCGGCATCAGTCGGCGCGATATTGATCCCTAAACCCAGCCGGGTTCGATTGAAATCGAGCATATCGTTCAGAAGCGCCTGCATGCGAGCGCCGCTTCTGATCAAACGGGATGCCGCTACGGATACCTGCTCCCCAGCGTTCAGTGCCGCCAGATATTGGGCCGTCATCAGGATGGTCTGGAGTGGGCTGCGCATGTCGTGCCCAAGCATGCCAAGCAAAAGATTGCGAGCCTGATCGACTTGCGCGCTGAAATACCCGACCGATTCGGCAAGCGCCTGATCGATGGCCTCGTTGAACCGGATGACATCATCCGGATGTGGCGCTTCGGGCTGACATTCGTCCATCCAGAGGCGCAGGACACTGGCGCGCAAGGCGCGGTACTCTGCAGCCAACTGGTTAATGTCGAACCCGCCTCGCGCCCGCAGAAGGGCGTGCGTCTGCGCACCGGTCTCTGGCGCCCCGATCAGTATGGGAGCCCGCCCCATCGACTTTTCGGCTTGCGCTTCCCGGGTCTGGGCCGTCGACAGATCCTTCGCGACGGCTTGCAGAATCTGTTGCGCGTGGTCTCGCAGGGCGAGCGATTTCATGTCCACGGCTGCCGGCAACAGAGTAGCGGCGAACGTCTCCCATTGCACCAGAATCGTTTCCATGTCGCGCAGGATGAAGTCAGCCAATCGCATGTTTGCCCTCAAAGAAGCAGAAAAAGACAGTATGGCGCATTCGCTGAACTTATATTGCGCACAAGTAGCTGCTTTGATTCTATCCGGTCCCTAAATTGCGTGACATAGGGGGCAACCTATAGGCGGACGAGGAAGCCCTCAAGCGCCCGATTGAACGCTGCATTGTCTTCGACATGAGGTATATGCCCAATTCCCGGCAGCACGTTCATGCGTGCGTCAGGCAACAGTCGTGACAGGCGTAATCCGTCGCTAAGGGGCGTTACGCCATCGGTCGTCCCCCAGATCACCTCGACCGGCATGCTCAGTGACGCGTAGTCCGACGAGCGACTGCTTCTGCTAAGCCCTGGATCATTGACGAATGCATCCAGCCAGTATCCGTACGCCTGCGTTGTTCCAACCACAGAAAGCGGTCGCCGATAGACGGCAATCCGGTCAGCCGTCAGCGCGTCATGACGCGAGGTGAATTTCCGCAGAAACCATCCGGTTAGCCACGGATTGGTCGCCGTTGCGGCGATCACAGGCCGCGCCACGACCGGTAGCTCAATCAGGCTGCCGAGCAACCCGCGTTCTGCAGGCGGCGGATCGATAGAGAGCGCAACGTCCACCAATACCGCCGCTTTAAATCGGCTGGGTTCGGCCATCAATGCTTCGACCGTGGCTCGCCCGCCGAACGAATGGCCAACGAGAATCACCCGCGAAAGCTTCAGCGTGTCGAGCATCCCGAGAATGCGCAAGGCTTGGTGGCCTGTGTCGTACGTGTTGTCCGCAGGCCGGCTGGAGTACCCAAAAGGCGGCAAATCCACCGCGATGCAGTGGTAGCCGGCTTGAGCGAGATAGTCCATGGTCGGAAGCCATGTCGAGCTCCAGGCGCCCACGCCTGAAATGAAGACGATCGGCTGTCCACTAGCGGGGCCGCGCTCCTGTATCAGCATGTCCACGTCCGCCGCACGGACGAAGCGCGATCCGGCCGGCGCCGCGCTGCGTGCGACGTCCCGCTCGCGGTTATGGGCGATCAGATCCGCGCCGCCTAATACGGCAACCAGCGCGATGATCGGCACAGCAACCAGTGCGACCGCGACTTTATAAAGTTTCATGGCGTTTCACGCATTCTTTTTATGCTTGATGGGTTCGGCGGCACACTTATTCTGCCCGATGATTATGTACAGTTATGCTCAGCCAATTTTCTCAAGATTGAGATCGACCGATAATATCAAGTCCGCTTAAACTTGCGCACCGAGGCTTGAAACGTTTTGATAGCTTCAGGAATCACCAATTGACTTCCGGGAATAGGCAAAAATAAAAAATGCTATTAACCACCCTCACCCCCGCTTTCTTTTTGAGCCGCGGTCGTATTACCCGCAGCGAATGGCTGACCCGGATCATCATTGCCGCATTGGTATGCGCCGCCTTCGGCAGTCTTGCCGGTTCCTGGTTTGGCGAGATCGGTGCGGCCGTCTTCGCGATCGTTTTTCTCTGGAGCGCGGTTGCGCTCTCCACCCAGCGCCTGCACGACACCGGACGGTGCGGATGGTCGTTGCTGACCGCCATCGTTCCGGTGTTCGGGCCGATCTGGGTGCTGATCCACGTGCTGCGCCGCGGCGTCGATCACGAGAACCGCTTTGGCCCCGATCCGGCAACTCGCGCGGATTACCTCAAAGTCAACATCGGGGAGTGACACAAACATGGCAACAGTCAACGACGTCACTCAGCTAAACCGGATTCCCGTATTTTCAATCGCTACGCCCACCTCCACGCAGGAAGTCGTCGAGGCGCTCACCCAGACCAATCTGCCGGTGTCGGTAGGCGGCGGCCACTTCAGCATGGGCGGACACACCGCGAGTCCTGGCACCCTGCATCTGGACATGCGCAAGATGAACCGTGTACTCCGGTTCGAACCGCACACGTCGGTGATTCGCGTGCAGGCCGGTATCCGCTGGTGCGATATCCAGCGGTTTATCGATCCGCACGGCCTGTCGGTCAAGATCATGCAGACCTACGCGAACTTTACCGTGGGCGGTGCGCTGTCGGTGAACGCCCACGGACGATACATGGGATTGGGGCCGGTCGTGCTGTCGGTACGGGCGATTACGCTCGTGCTCGCCAACGGCGAAGTAGTCAACGCCACTCCCACCGAGAACACCCCGTTGTTCAACGCGGCGATTGGCGGATATGGCGGCGTAGGCATCATCACTGAAGCGGAGCTCGACCTTGTGCCCAATACGCGGGTCAAGCGCAGCGATCGCAAGATGCGCACTGCCGATTACAAAGCATGGTTCGATACAACCGTGCGCAGCCATCAAGATGTGATCTTCCACAATTTCGACCTCTATCCGCCGCGCTACACGCGCGGCCGGGCGATTAGCTGGACGGTCACCGACGAGCCGGCCACGTCGGCGCGATTGCAGCCGCTCAGTCGCGGCTTTCTTGCTGCGAAATACTTTCTATGGGCAATCACCGAAACGCCGCTCGGCAAGTTTCGTCGCGAGTATCTGTACGACCCGCTGCTGCATTTCGGCAAGAAGGTGCACTGGCGCAATTACGAAGCCGGTTACGATGTCGCAGAACTCGAGCCGGTTGGGCGACGCCGGCGCACGTATGTGCTGCAGGAGTACTTCGTCCCCGTAGACGCCGTCACGCGATTCGCCGAGGCGTTATCGGCGATCCTCTCGCGGCATCGGGTGAACGCGGTCAACATTTCGATCCGCCATGCGCTCGCCGACAACCGCACCGTCATGGCGTGGGCGCGCGGAGAGACGTTTGCCTTCGTGCTCTACTACAAGCAGCGCACTCGCGAGAATGCCAAAGAGCGCGTTGCGGTATGGACGCGCGAACTGATCGACGCCGTGCTCGCCGTGGGTGGCACCTACTATCTGCCCTACCAGTTACACGCGACGCGCGAGCAGTTCCATCGTGCCTATCCGCGAGCGCGCGAGATGTTTGCGCTCAAGCGGGAGCTCGATCCGCAATATCGCCTGCGTGGTGCGCTGTGGGATCGCTACTATGCGCCTGAGCGAAGCGTGCTAGATGCGGCGCCTGATGTGACGGCGGCACAAGAGGACAGCAACAGCAACGGCACCCTGTTCGCCACGATCTATCGCGACGAGCGCGAAGCCGATCGTTTCTATGCGTTCCTGCAGAACATTTTCAATGTGCTGCCCGAAGACCGTCTGCATACGTTGATCAAAACTTCGACAGCCGAACACACGGGCGACGAGCGGATCTATCGCGCGATCCAGGCGGGCCTCCAATCGATCACGCCGCGCCTCGCGATGCTCACGCACGCGCTGCCGTCCCTGTCGATGCAGAAGGCTGAAATGGGCCGGCAAGCCGCCATGCTGCTGGGCGATTCGCCGTTGCAGGATTATGTCGAGATTGGCACGACAGGGCGCTACGTTCGGGCCATGAAGAAGTATCTGCGGCTCAAAGGCAAGGTAACCCTGGTTCATGACGTGCGGCCAGGAATGAGCCCGGTCGATATTGTCGAACGTGGACAGATCGGCTCGATCGGCGAGTTCCAGCCGTTGAACGACTACGCGCCCATCGCGCTGCCTGCGGCTAGCGCGGACCTGGTGAGTTGCTTTGTCGGCTTGCACCACATGGCGCCGGCGAAGCTCGCGCCGTTTCTCGACTCGATCGCGCGAATCGTCCGCCCCGGTGGCTATTTCGTGGTCCGCGATCACGACGTCACAACGCCGACAATGGACGCATTCGTTTCACTCGCCCATACGGTTTTCAACGCGGGCCTCGGCGAAACGTGGGAAACCAACCGGTCGGAGTTGCGTCATTTCGCCAGCGTGGACGACTGGATCGCGCGCGTCGAAGCGACAGGTTTTCGCCATACCGGAATGCGCCTGACCCAGCAAGGCGATCCGTCGGACAACATCCTGATGGCGTTCGTGCGCCATGGAGAGGCGGCATGAAGCGGCCGTTGCGCAAGGCGCTTCTTACCATCACCACCACCATCGCCATCGGCGTCGCGCTCACATTCGCGATGCCGGTTGCGCATGCGGCGGCGTCCTCCGCGGCGGCTGAGACACCGGGAGCCTCATTCCAAAGCCCCGTGCCGGCGGCGGATCGCCGCGGCACCGAGCAGACGCTGCTGACTTTTCCGGAGTGGTATCTCGTGCACAGCCCGGCGGAGTACGCGCGAATCGTGCAACACGAACCGTCGCACGACTTTCCGTTTCTGGATCAGATCGGCCAGCTCTGGTCGAGTTACGCGACCGTCACGCGTGAGCAGATGCACGACAACTATCCGCTCAATCCCGGTTACCACGTGATGATCTGGGTGATCGCATCGAGTACGACCGTGGAGTATGCGCTGCGCTCCCTCTACGAAAATACCGTGGGTCGCGCGAGTTGGCTGCTCGGCGGAAAAAAGCTCACCGACGAGGACCGCTATGGCGCCCAGGCGGCTCAGGAGTACGTGGACTTCATCCGTCAGGAGCCCTGGTACCTGTTCGATTTCGGCGCCCGCCTTCATCATCTCTGGAGCGATGTCCCGCTGTGGGGACCGGATCTCGTACGCAAATGGGAACGCCGCTACGCGCTGACCACCGAATACGCGATCAAGGCGGTGTACGGAAAACTGATCGAGAAGGCGACGCGGGCCACCTACACACCGGCCCTGATGACGACCGATGTGGTCGTCGACCGCCTGCCCGATGGGTGGTCGGCGCCGGCTCACGTCAGCGTGCTTGCCCGTCTGCCCGACGGTCGGGCGTTACTTGCGTTGCCGCGCTATTTCGACTTCAGACTTGCGGCGACAACGCTTGCGCAACAAGGCATTCATCTCACCGACATCGCCGGCAACACATCGGTCATTCTGGTCACGGTGTGGGCGAAAGATGACGCCCCGTTGCCCGCCGGCAGCGGCCGCATATTGTTCGAACAGCCGCTGACAATGCCGGCCCATACACGACGCGTCGCGTTGTTGATACCGGTTCATGGCCTGTCCGACTTTCTGGCGGCAGCCGGAAAAAACGGCCTGGTGACGGAGCATGTGTACGACTATTGAATCGGCAGAGGGTGTGGAGTTTCTGCTGGAAACGGACAAGCCTGACCGGCGCTCTATGGCACACACGATGTAAGGGACGTTCTGTTACTCCGCCATCCCCAAGTAAGCGGCTTTCAGCGCGGCGACCTCGAACTTCACCATTTTCATCATGGCCTGAGCGACACGCCCTGCCTTTACCGGATCGGAGTCAGCCATCATCCTGATGAGATCGCCTGGAACGATCTGCCACGAGACGCCGAAGCGGTCTTTCAACCACCCGCACGCCTCGGGCGAACCGCCACCCTCGAGAAAAGCATCCCAGTAGCGGTCAACTTCTGCCTGATCGGCACAGTCGACCATAAGGGATATCGCGTGATTAAACGGGTCGCCCCCGCCGGAGTTCATGGCAATGAAGGGTTGCCCAAACAGAACAAATTCGACCATCTTCGTGGAACCGGCGGCCGGTACCGGTGTAACCCGATTGACGCGCGAGTCCGGAAAAATACTCGCATAGAAAGCAGCGGCCTCCTCAGCTTGATCGGAATACCAAAGAAATGGCGTGATCTTTTGAATCGTCATGGCAAATCTCCTGTCAGGGTTGGCTGAATGCGGAGGCAAGCCGCATGCTGCCATTGAGACGACGAAGGAAGACTATCAAAATCGACACGCCGCGAAGAAAAATTTCACTTTCTACCGGCTTCGATCACAGCAATGGCAACGTCAGCCTGATGTGCTCCGCGAATACCGTAATCAGATGGGAGGGACGCTTCCGCTCGAACTTCAGGGTAATGCCAACGGTGGGCAGGGATGGAAGCGCCGGATCGCCATTGAGTATGCAGAGATCCGGGGGAACTGCCGTCTGTGTGATAACGGCAACGGCTTGCCCCGAGCGGACCAGGGCCGTCAGACCTGCAAGACTGCTGCTCGCATAGGCGATGCGGTAAGCCCTGCCCGCGCGTTGCAGCGCTTCGCAGGCCGCTACATGGTCGAGCGTGTCCGGATCGGAAACCGCCAGCGGCAAGGGGTCGAAGTGCGCGGAAGCCAGTCCCGGATAACCCACCCAGACCAGCGGTTCACGGCGAATGATGTCGTCATTCGCTGCGTCGTCCGGCAGCGAGATCATGGCAAGGTCCAGCGCATGCATCTCCAGTTGTTCGAGCAATCGTGGGGTCGGGGCGCACATCACCTCCACCAGGGCATGCGGGTGCTGGCTCGAGAACTGGCGCAGCAAATGCGGCAGGAAAACAGCGGCGTAGTCGTCCGGACAGCCGAAGCGGATCGTCCCCGACAGCCCTTTGCCGGACAGATCGGCCATCGCCTCGTCGTGCAGGCGCAGAATGCGTTGGGCGTGGATCAACAGGCGTTCGCCGGGATTGGTCAGCACCACCCCTCGACCCGTGCGCTGGAACAGCGGCTGATCGACGATTTCTTCGAGGCGCTTCATCTGCTGACTCAGCGCAGACTGGGTCCGGCCGATCCGGTTGGCCGCGCGACTGAGCGCCCGGACTTCGGCAATGACGATAAACGAACGCAGCAGATCAATTTCCAGGGAAAGACTCAAGGTATAAGCCCCGCTTCTATCTTCGATAAGAACTATTCGATTCTATGAAAGCAGAGAGCCATCTAGACTGCAAGTTATTCTCGCCACCCGCCAAGGAGAAGCAAGGTGTCCCTGAACAACGATGCAAATTTCTGGCGCAACGCCAAACAGCACCTCATCCGCTATGGCGGCACCTTCGAGCCGATGATCATCGAGCGCGCCCAGGGCAGCTTCGTCTATGACGCGGACGGCCGCGCGATTCTGGATTTCACCTCGGGGCAGATGAGCGCGGTGCTCGGGCACAGCCATCCGGAAATCGTCTCGGTCATCAACGAATATGCCGGCAAGCTCGACCACCTTTTCAGCGGGATGCTGTCGCGGCCGGTGGTCGATCTGGCGACCCGGTTGGCCGAGATCACGCCTGACGGGCTCGACCGGGCGCTGTTACTCAGTACGGGCGCTGAGTCGAACGAGGCCGCCATTCGCATGGCGAAGCTCGTCACCGGTAAATATGAAATCGTTGGTTTCGCGCAGTCCTGGCACGGTATGACGGGGAACGCGGCATCCGCGACTTACAGCGCCGGTCGCAAGGGTGTCGGTCCGGCAGCCGTCGGCTCCTACGCGATCCCCGCGCCGTTTCCGTATCGGCCGCGTTTTGAGCGCAATGGGGAATACGATTACCTGGCGGAACTGGACTATGCCTTCGATCTCATCGATCGTCAGTCCAGTGGCAATCTCGCCGCCTTTATCGCAGAGCCGATCCTCAGTTCCGGCGGCATCATCGAACTGCCGGTCGGCTACATGGCCGCACTGAAGCGCAAATGCGAGGAGCGCGGCATGCTGCTGATTCTCGATGAAGCGCAAACGGGTGTCGGGCGTACGGGCACGATGTTCGCCTGTCAGCACGATGGCGTCACGCCCGACATTCTCACCTTGTCGAAGACGCTGGGCGCCGGTCTGCCGCTTGCGGCCGTCGTGACTTCCGCACAGATCGAGGAGCGGGCCCATGAGTTGGGTTATCTGTTCTATACGACGCATGTGTCCGATCCGCTTCCCGCCGCCGTCGGCCTGCGAGTGCTGGATGTGGTCGAGCGGGAGGGGCTGGTCGCGCGTGCGAACCTGATGGGCGAGCGACTCAAGCGCGGCCTGCTCGATCTGATGGAACGCTTCGAGTGCATCGGCGATATTCGCGGACGCGGGTTGCTTCTGGGGATGGAGATCGTCAAAGACCGCCGCACGAAGGAGCCGGCGGATGGGCTCGGCGCGAAGATCACCCGCGAATGTATGAACCTGGGGCTCAGCATGAATATCGTGCAGTTGCCAGGTATGGGCGGTGTCTTTCGGATCGCGCCTCCGTTGACCGTTCTCGAGAGTGAGATCGACCTGGGTTTGGATCTGCTGGGGCAGGCGATTGAGCGCTCGCTGTAGTCACTTCGGTGTTCATAACAGACGGCGGGGAACGATATGTGATGCTCACACTTTCAAGTCACCCTGCCACAGCCTTGATGAATTCTTCCAGCACAGGATTGACCGTGTCGGTTCGCCAGACAAACTCGACCGGATAAGATAGGGTTAGGTCCGCATGATCCATCAGAACAACCTGATTCGGGCAACTATAAATGGATGCCTCAGGAACGATCGCGTACCCCATGCCCGCTGCCACTAGGCCGAGTATCGTCGATACGTCGCCACCGATAGGCACGATACGCGGCGAAAACCCCGCAAGCTGGCATTGATGAATCAGAAAATCGTAGTACGCCGGCGCCACTTCCCTTGCGAACCACATACATGGCTCGTCCTTTAGGTTGGCTAACCGCTCCGGCATAGCGGGCGCAGACCCGTCACTGGGGCGCGGCATCGCGAGCTTGAGACGGCAGTCGAACAGATGACACGCGGAGAAAGTCGGATCGCGCGGGTCGCGCCACGCGAGAAATCCGCCGTCGAGGCTGCCATCCGAAATCCGCGCCAACTGCTTCGCTGCCAGCCCTGGTTCAAGCATGATCGTGACATCGGGATGCGTGATCTTGAAGTCACGAACCGGCTTCAGCGTCGCGGGATGCCAGCTGTAGTTCGGCGCGAGTCCGATTCTCAACGCACCCGACTGGCCCCTCGCAATGCGCACGAACAAGTCGCGCGCCGCTTCCACATCGTTCAGTACACGTCTCGCATCGATGGCAAACTGCGCGCCCGGCGTGGTCAGTTGTACGCCCTTGGCGTTACGATGAAACAGGTCGCTGCCCAGCTCCTCTTCGAGATCGCGGATCTGCCGACTCAATGCCGGTTGAACAATGTGGAGTCGTCGCGCGGCCTCCGCTACGCTGCCGCAATCCGCTACGGCAAGAAAATATCGAAGGTGTCGGAGTTCCATGTCTTATCGGGTTGGGCATGCCTATGCTTCAAAAGTATAGCTGCCATTTTTGAAGAGTATGCGTGCCGCAGCACGCCTCGCGCTTAGTGTACCGACACGCATAACTACACGTGAGCAGACAAAATGGCGAGTGTGAAAGCGGTCGGTCATCGACCAGACAGGGTGGCTGTGCCCAGCCGACGCGCAGTTGCAGCGGCATCGGTGGGTAATCTTCTTGAGATTTACGATTTCATTGCCTATGGCATTTTCGCGGTTCCCATATCCCGGACGTTTTTCCCCGCCAGTTCCGACTTCGCCGCGCTGATTCTGACGTTCATCACTTTCGCGGTGGGCTTCCTCGTGCGGCCAGTGGGCGCGCTCGTACTCGGCCGATACGCGGACCGTGCGGGTCGCAAGAAGGCTTTGAGCCTCACGCTGCTGCTCATGGCTGCCGGTACCGTTGTGCCAGCCGTGTGCCCGTCGTTCGCGAGCATCGGCATTGCCGCGCCGATTGTTATCGTGCTTGGCAGGTTGATCCAGGGCTTTTCGGCGGGCGGCGAGATCGGCGGCACGGTAGCGATGCTGGTCGAGAACGCGCCACCGTCGCGTAAGGGGTTGTTCGGCTCCTTCCAGCAAATGTCGCAAGGCGGCGGCACGCTGATCGCCGGACTCGTCGGACTGGCGCTAACGAGCCTCTTTACCCAGGAGCAGATCTTCGGCGGCGCATGGCGTCTGGCGTTCGCCTTCGGCTTGTTGATCGGTCCGGTCGGCTGGTACATCCGACGCTCTGTCGATGAAACAGCGGTCTTCGAGCAATCTCAGCGTTTGCCGCGCCGAGCCCTGTGGACGCAATTGGTCGAATACCGGAGCCAGGTGGCAACCGGCGTGGCAATCATGGTGTTCTGGACGATCGCCACCTACGTTTCGAATTACTTCACGACCTACGCTGTTCGCGAGGTTCATCTAAGCCTCTTTGACAGTTATGTCGGACAGGTCAGCTATGGCATGGCGATGATGACGATGTGTCCCATCATCGGTCATCTGTCGGACCGGATCGGCACCCGTACCCCCATGCTGATCGGTGCCGCACTCACGGCAATCGCCGCCTATCCGCTGTTCGTGCTGCTTTCCCATTACCCCGGACTCGCTACGCTCGTGGTGGTGCAGGTCACCATCGCGATCCTGCTTGCCTGCTACGCCGCTTGTGCATCGAGCGTGCTCGGCAACGTCTTCCCGACGGAATTTCGCGCAACGGGCGTCGGTTTTGCCTATGCAATCGGCGTGACGGTGTTTGGCGGCTTTACGCCGGTCGCGGTGACTACGCTGATCGGTTTCACCGGCGATCGCCTTGTGATCGGGTATTACCTCGCGACCGCAGCATTGATCAGCTGCGTGCCGGTGCTGTTTATGACCAAAGGCAAAGGCAACCCGGAACCGGACACGGTCCAAACCCAGCTCGAGTGATTACATCGTCCAGTCGCATGCCCCAAAAACCAGATCGCACCAAAACTGAAAATGATTTACGACGAATCGATTATCGCCTTTGAACCCGAACTGATCCGTATCCGGCGACATCTCCATGCGAATCCCGAGCTTCGTTTCGAAGAACAGCGGACGTCCGACTATATCGCCAGTCTTCTTGACGACTGGGGAATACCGGTCGTTCGAGGGATCGGCGGGTATGGACTTGTCGGTGTTCTGCGTCACGGAACGAGCGAGCGTTCCATTGGTTTGCGCGCTGACATGGATGCGCTGCCGATGCACGAAGCAAACACGTTCGCGCACGCGTCGCGTTACTCGGGCAAGATGCACGCGTGTGGCCACGATGGACATACCGCCATGCTGCTCGGCGCAGCGCGCTATCTTTCCCAGCATCGACATTTCGACGGCACCGTAAACTTCATCTTTCAGCCTGCAGAGGAAGGCGGCTGCGGCGCGCGTCTGATGATCGAGGACGGCCTGTTCAATCGATGCCCAATGGACGCCGTGTTTGGAGTTCACAACTGGCCGGGCATGCCCGCGGGCAACTTCGGCATCCGTCCGGGTGCATTGATGGCGTCGAGCAACACGTTCGAAGTGCACATAAATGGACGCGGCTCGCATGCCGGGCAGCCGCATCGTAGTGCGGATCCTGTCATGGTCGCCGTCCAGATCGCGCAAGCCTGGCAGACGATCGTGTCGCGCAACGTCGATCCAAACGAGTCGGCTGTGTTGTCAGTCACGCAAATTCACGCAGGCAGCGCGGTGAACGTCATCCCTGAGCAGGCGATGCTCAACGGCACCGTACGCAGTTTCAGCGTCGATGTGCTCGACATGATAGAAAGCCGCATGCGCACAGTGGCGGAAGGTATCGCCGCTGCATTCGATATCGAGCTCACGTTCAATTTCACGCGCATCTACCCGGCGCTTGTCAATCACGCGGCCGAAGCCGCGCTCGCTGGCAACGTCATGCGCGACCTGGTAGGAGCCGCGAACGTGGACGAAAACGTGGAGCGCACCATGACGTCGGAAGACTTCGCGTTCTATATGCTGCACAAACCGGGCGCCTATGTGTTCATCGGCAACGGCGACGGCTCGGCGCGCTTGCCCGGACAAGCGGGCGGCCTGTGCCAGTTGCACAGTGCGAGCTATGACTTCAACGACGCGCTGCTGCCTCTTGGCACGTCGTACTGGGTCGCGCTTGCCCACGCCTATCTCGACCATCCGGGCGCAGAGGCATAAGCAGGCTCAGCGGAAAACGAACTGTCGGCTTGACCCAACACACATGTGTTGACACGCGTTCCAATTGCAAAGAAACTTGATGCCGTGCTGACGCTAAACCTCTTCTCTTTCGCGATTCAACGCCACATGGCAGTCCGTTCGGGCATGCCATCGGAGGCCAATGCGCGTTAGATAAGCAGGAACGCAGCTCAAAGGCCTCGCCGAAAATACGGATGAGGCCTTTTTTGTTTGTGGCGTCTCCGTGATCGGCATCACCAGCGGAGATGACCATGGACGAAAGAAGCCCAAAGTTGGCCCCATCCGGCTTACCTGCAACCGACGATTGCAGCAAAGACCGCGTGGCAAGTACTGCGATCTACCCAACCCGGGGCCCTGTGTCGGCAACGCGTTGGGACACTACCGTCGAATGGCACGATGGCGGATGCGATGCACGTATTCGCTTCGCCCGGATGTTGTACCCGTACGAGTACTGGAATCTTCCGATGCAGGAAGGCCACTTCGGCCGGCCGGTCATTTCGATGATTTCAGAGGATGACCCACCGACAACGACAGGGCCACCCCTCCCCGGCATTCTTGCGACTGTGGGCCGTTTGTGGCGGCTGGCGATCCGCAGGGCGCGGGCTACCGGGAGAGCCACATCTGCGCTCTTCGGCAAGCGGCCGCAGGATTGACTAACGGCTTGACGTTCCGCGCGACGGTGCTGCGCTGTCGCGTGGAACTTCATCCGCAAAGCTCTTGACTTGACCGTCCAACGTCACAGAGTGACAAGGCAGTTCGTGTGCAACTTGACCTGCTCACCCGTGACCCGGCTCTCAATTGCCGTTTGTCCCCTCGAACTCAACGATCTCGATCCAGTTCGCACCCTTACCCACGGGGTACTGTCCAATCAAAGCCAGTGCGCCGGAGTTGCGGTCAATACTGTAAGCGCTCAGGTTTGACGACAGTTGACCCACTGCAAGCAGATACTTGCCCGACGGATCGATATTGAATCCGCGCGGCTGCTTTTCTGTCTGATACGTGCCGATGCGCGTCAATTCACCTGATTTTGCGCTCACCCGATAGGCAGCCAGCGTGTTGGACGTGCGTTCAGTGGCGTACAGGAAACGCCCGTCTGGCGTGACGTGTACATCAGCACCCCACGGCTTGTCGCCGGAAAAATCGGGCGGCAGGATGGAGACGGTCTGGACGGGTTTGACTTTGTCACGCGTGCTATCGAACGCGAGCACATGCAGTTTGCCATCGAGCTCATCGATCAGATAGACAAAGCGATGATCCGGCGAGAACACAAAGTGGCGCGGACCCGACTTCGCAGGCAACGAATAGGCGGGCGCGGCGTCTTCGGTCAACTGACCGTTCGACGCATCGAATTTCAGACGCAACCACGCATCCGAGCCGAGCACCGATGCGAAGACATAACGATTGTCGGGCGCATTGCGTATGGCGTGAGCCATGGGGCCGGTTTTGACGGTTCGCAGGACTTCACCCGCCACGCCATTCGCGGCGATCCGGCTCACTGCCAGAAGGTTTCCGCCATACGATGCGGAAAAGAGGTAGCGGCCGCTCGCATCCGTCGAAACGTAGGCCATGCTATCCGCAAGCGGCGCCCTGCCCAGTTCGATCAGCCGACCGTCGAGCGGATTGACCGCGAAGCTCACCACGCTATACGGCTTGGAGCGTAACGCAGCATAGAGCCGGAGGTGGTCGGGCGAAAGCGCCATCGGCATGACCGTGCCCCCAACCGGCACGGTCTCGACTGCGGCGAGTGAGCCGCTCGATTTGTCGAGGCTGAAGACAGAAATGTCCTGGCTGTCCGCATTCGATACGTAGGCGTACGTAGCAGCCTGCGATACGCCCGATCCCAAAGCACCCGCAAACAGGATTGCTGCGACCAGGGTGGCCCTAACGCTCATCGTGACACTCCGTTGAAATGGTTGAATTCGTCGAATATGAACATCCAGCATCGGCCGCCTCAGTCTTTTCGAAAGAATATCCGCGGCCGGTGGCAGTACATTGCCAGCCCGGCACGTGCGCGACAGATGCTTCTACTGGATATGGATGCGGGTCAAGCCCGATTGAGGCGGAATGCCGAAACAGCATCCGTCATCGCCTGCGCCTGCTGCTCAAGTGCGCTCGCGGCGGCGGCTGCCTGCTCGACTAGCGCGGCGTTTTGCTGCGTTACCCGGTCCATCTGGCTGACGGCCTGCCCGACCTGCTCGATGCCGGAGCTCTGTTCAACTGTCGCCGAAGTAATCTCAGCCATGATGGTGGCGACGCCTTGCACCGCGCCCACAATCTCGCCCATGGTCTGCCCGGCCTGGACAACGAGTTCATTGCCGTCACGGATATCGTTGACGGATGCGGCGATCAGCGTTTTGATCTCCTGTGCCGCGGCAGCGCTGCGCTGCGCGAGCGTGCGCACCTCGCCGGCGACAACGGCAAAGCCGCGACCCTGCTCCCCTGCTCGCGCGGATTCGACCGCCGCATTCAAGGCCAGGATGTCGGTTTGAAATGCGATGCTGTTGATCATCCCCGTGATCTCGGCGATCTTGTTCGAACTCGCCGTGATTGCCGTCATCGTTTGCACTGCCTGCTGCACGACATTGCCGCCTCGCTGGGCGACGTCCGCCGCGTTAGCGGCGAGCTTGCTTGCCTGGCGGGCATGGTCGGCGTTCTGTTTGACGGTCGAAGTCAGCTCTTCCATGCTGGCCGCCGTTTCTTCAAGCGACGCAGACTGCTGCTCGGTTCTACTCGACAAATCGAGGTTGCCGGCAGCGATCTCACGCGCACCACCGTGGATGGCTTCACAGTTCACGCGCACATTCGACACCGTCTTCGCCAAGCCCGTCTGCATCTGCGACATCGCCGTAAACAACTGTCCCAACTCGCTCCTGCCCCCTTCCGGAATCGATACGGTCAGGTCGCTGCCCGCGATACGGTTGAGCAACTCAGAGGCAATCTGCAGCGGACGGACCACGATCTTCCGCAAAGCGAAATGCGCGGCGACGATCAATGCAAGGGCCAGTGCCACCCCCGCCGCCACCATCGTGACGACCCAGGTGTACTCACGATCACCTTGCGCGGCGGAATCCTTGGCAAGTGCTTCAGCGAGGTTCTGGAACTTCTCGACATTGGCCGAATAGGCGACGCCAGCCAGCGTGATGTCTTTATCGTTGATCGATACGTAAGCATTCGTATCGCCCCGCCGCAAGGCGTCGAACGCAGCATGCAGAATCGTGGCCAGAGTATTGGAAGAATCGACGAGTTTTTGCTTCAGCGCGTCGTCCTGCCCCGCAAATTTATCAGCATCACGAAACATCTGGGTTCCGCGATCCGCACGCTCCAATGTCGTGGCCGCACTTTTGAGCGCCGAGTCGCGGGTCGCTTCGTCATTGCGCTCTTTCAAAGCAGAATACGCACGCGTCAGAGCGGCGCGGGTGCGTGTGGAGTCTTTATAGGCATCGTTGACCAGCACTTCCTGGCTGGCGATATCGTGCAGACGCCGAGCGTTGTCGTTAGAACGGCCAAGTGCTAGCACCCCCACTACGCCGCCGATCAGAATCATGCCCGCGAAAAGCACGAGGACGGCAAGGAGACTGTGTCTTATTGTCAGATTACGCATGCCTACCGATCCAGTTAACCATTGTTTGACTGTTTACGACATAAACAACGCAAAACCTGAGCCGTCGATCTCGCAAGATTGCGGTACAGCCCGCGGCGTGGCGTGGTGCCGTGCAGATCCATTTCGAGATACGTCATCATACAAGACGAATTGACCCCTTGTCGAAATTCTTCGACGCGTATTTACCCGAATTTCCCCAAATCACTAAATTTCAATTTCTTTCAACGCGATACCGGCTGAGACCTTATTTATATGACGTCATATGTCTATGAAGCTGATCGTAACCGCCGATATCGCAGGCGAAGCAACGCGGGCACGCACTGCCAAGACCCCGGAGCTGGTAGCGCTGCTCAGCGCAGTCTGAGAGACATTGACCGTCATCGACATTGCCCCGCCCAGTAAATTGCGTCGAAATGTTATATGATGGTCATCATGAAAAAGCCATCAATCAATCGGAAGACTGCCAGCCGCAAAGAAATCACGCACGAGCGCATCGTCGAAGTCGCCGCGCGCGCGATCCGGCGCAGCGGATACGACGGCACAGGAGTGGCCGACATCATGAAGGAGGCCGGCCTGACGCATGGCGGCTTCTATTCCCACTTCCCGTCGCGCGAGGTGCTGCTTGCCGAAGCCGCTGACCGCGCCGGTGCTGAAGCCGTCGCGCTCTCGGAACATATCGCCGCCTCCGTACCGCCAGAGGAAGCGTTGCCGTCGATGGTGCGCGCGTATCTGTCGAAGGAACATTGCGAAGACATAGAGAATGGCTGCCCGGTCTCCGCCCTTGGCTCCGAGATGCCGCGCCAGGCGCCGGTCGTGCGGCGCGCAGCCACCCGCCGCATCAAGGAGATGATCGATGTCATTGCGCGCCAGTTGCCCGATTGGGGTCAGCCAGGCGCGCATGAGCAGGCGCTTGTCACGGCGGCCACCATGGTTGGCACCATGGTGCTGGCGCGTGCCGTCGACGACCCCAAACTGTCGGAAAATTTTCTTGAAGCCGCATTGAAAAAACTCGCGCCCACTGACGCGTAAATCCACCGGCCCGGTGCCGGTTTTTGTTGGACCGGAAATATGATGAACATCATATTTTTGCGAGATGAACACTCAAGCAAGCACCTAAAGACATCCCTCAATATCGGAAGGACATCATGGAAACTGGAATAGCGCTCGTTACGGGCGCCTCGTCAGGAATCGGCGAAGCCACGGCCAAGCGGCTCACGAAGGCCGGATACAAGGTCTACGGCACCAGCCGGCGCGGCGCACAGGCCGGCCAACGGAGGTTCGAGATGCTGCCCCTGGACGTGACTAGCGATGAATCGGTCGAAGCTGCCGTCAAGGAAGTACTGCGCCTGCACGGCCGCATCGACCTGCTGGTGAACAACGCTGGTTTCGGCGTGGCCCCTGCCGCTGCAGAAGAGAGTTCGATTGACCAGGCCCGCGCGATCTTCGATACGAACTTCTTCGGAATCGTCCGCATGACGCGTGCCGTGGTGCCCCATATGCGGCAGCAAGGCAGCGGCCGCATCATCAACATCGGCTCTGTGCTGGGTTTCTTACCCATGCCCTACATGGCGCTGTATTCCGCCACCAAGCATGCGGTCGCAGGCTATTCGGAATCGCTCGATCATGAGTTGCGTACGATGGGCATCCGGGTCTCCGTCATTGAGCCCGCCTACATCAAGACGCCCTTCGACGCGAACTTCATGGAGCCGGACGCTCCCCTCGACGACTACCTTGAGATACGCACGGCCATCGCGAGGCGTGTGAAAGAGGTCGTCGAGAGCGCTGACGGTCCCGAAGTCGTGGCCGAGACCGTACTGCACGCCGCCATCGCGGCTCGCCCGAAACTTCGCTATACAGCCGGTGGACTCGCCGCCCGTCTGCGATTGCTGCGCAGGTTTGCGCCCGCCGGCCTTGTGGATGCAGGTATTCGCAAAGACCTTCGACTTCAAACTTAACGGCATGACTGCGTTGCCATCGAGCTAGAGCGCTACATCCCCGCTACTGTCCGCGAAACAACCTGACTCAACGAGAAACGTACAAGGAAACATGATGAAGGCATTTGTTGTCGATCGATATGGCCGCAAGAATGATTTGCGAGCTGGCGAAATGCCGGTCCCGGAGCCGCGTGAGGACGACGTATTGATCCAGATCCACGCCGCGGGCGTGAATCCGCTCGATGCCAAAATCAGGGACGGCGAGTTCAAGCTCATTCTGCCCTATCGTTTGCCGCTGATTCTGGGCAACGACCTGGCAGGGGTGGTGGTCCGTGTTGGATCGCGCGTTCGGCAATTCAAGCCAGGCGATGAGGTCTATGCCCGACCGCACAAAGATCGCATTGGCACTTTCGCGGAATTCATTGCCGTCAAAGAAGACGGCGTGGCGTTGAAGCCCAAATCACTCGCCATGGAAGAAGCAGCGTCGATCCCGCTGGTAGGCTTGACCGCGTGGCAGGCGCTAATCGAAAAAGGACAACTCAAGAAAGGGCAGAAAGTGTTGATCCATGCCGGCTCGGGCGGCGTCGGCACATTCGCCATTCAACTGGCGAAACATGTGGGCGCGACCGTCGCGACGACAACGAGCGCGCGCAATGCCGAACTGGTGAAGCAACTCGGTGCGGATATCGTTATCGATTACAAGAAAGACGACTTTGCTGACATCCTCAAAGGTTACGATCTGGTGTTCGACACGCAGGGCGGCGATACGCTCAAGAAGTCGCTGCGCGTGCTCAAGCCGGGTGGCAAACTCATCGGGATCGCGGGACCGCCCGATCCCGACTTTGCCAAAGAGATGGGCGCTTCGTGGTTCCTGAAAATGGTGATGCGTCTTTTGAGCTATCGCATCCGGAAAACTGCAAAACGTCATGACGTCAGCTATTCATTTGTGTTCATGCGCGCCAGCGGGGACCAACTGAGCCGGATCGCTGCACTGATCGATGCAGGATCCATACGACCGGTGATCGATCGGATCTTCCCGTTTGCAGCAACCAATGAGGCCTTGGCTTACGTCGAGACAGGCCGTGTAAAGGGTAAGGTTGTCATCAAGATCCAATAGACAGCTTGGACCGGTCGCGAACCATTGGCCGGGAGATGCAGGATAGATTGCGGCAAGAAACGACAAGAAAAAAAACCGCCCCGGAATCCCGAAACATCCTCCGCATGCCATCCGATGGCATGATAGTGGCCTCGCTTCTCAATCCACCAGCTCTCTCCCGAACATGTCGAACCTGATCGTACATGGCGGCCTCCCGTTACGCGGCGAGATCGTGCCATCCGCCAACAAGAACGCTGTCCTGCCTATCCTTTGTGCCACGCTGCTGACCGACCAGCCACTGCGTCTCATCGGCGTACCCGAGATTACCGATGTCAAGAAGATCCTCGAGATCTTTCGCACGCTCGGCAGCAACGTGTCGATGGACTTTGCCACCGGCATTCTCGATTTGCATCACCACGCCACGTCCTTCGATCCCGTCGCGCACAGGCTGCCCGAGGAGATGCGTTCTTCGATCATGCTGGTGCCGCCGCTGTTGGCGCGTTTCGGCGTTGCACGTCTGGAGAACGACGTGAAGGGCTGCACGTTGGGCGTGCGCGAGATCGATCCGCATGTTGAGGTGTTCGAGCGCTTCGGCGCAGGCATCGAGCGCACCACCGACTCGCTGATCGTGCGCGCGGCCACTCAAATGGCGGCGAATCATCATTGGCTGGACTACGCGTCGGTCACCACCACTGAGAATTTCGTGCTTTGCGCGGCGTCGGCCAACGGTACGTCGACCTTGGTCAATGCAGCATCGGAACCGCATGTGCAGGAGTTTTGCCGTTTTTTGGCCATGCTGGGTGTCCCGATCGACGGCATTGGCACATCGCGCCTGAGCGTGGAAGGCGGCCATAGACTGGGCGGCGGCGAGTTCCGGTTCAGCGAGGACTTCCACGAAATCGCGACCTTTCTCGCGCTTGGCGCAATCACCGGGGGCGACATCAAGGTCAAAAACAGCGCGCCCGATCAGTTCCCGCTGATCGACCGAACCTTCGCGAAGTTCGGCGTGCAGGTGGAGCATCGCGATGGCTGGTCGCACGCCGTTCGCGAAGGCCCATTGCGAGTGCGCCGCCCGTTCACCCAGAATATTCTCACCAAGGTAGAAGCGGCGCCCTGGCCGTATCTGCCCGTCGATCTGCTCCCCATCTTCATCGCGCTTGGCGTGAAGGCGGAAGGCAGCGCGATGTTCTGGAACAAGGTCTATGACGGCGCGATGGGCTGGTCCGTTGAACTCTCCAAGTTCGGGGCTCACGTGTTCCTGTCGGACCCTCATCGTTTGATCACTTTCGGCGGACTTCAGTTAAGTCCCGCGAAGGTCGAGAGTCCGTACATCATTCGCGTGGCAATCGCGCTGTTCATGGTCGCCGCGAGTATCGAGGGGCGCTCGGAAATCACCAATGCGCTGCCGATCCGCCGCGCACACCCCAATTTTGTGGAAAACCTGCGCTCGGTGGGGGCGCGCGTGGAATGGACCAGCAGCGAATGATCGTCTAAGGCGATCCACCGGAACCCGAACATCATGGAGCAAACCTTGCACGAACTTCGCCTCGAGACGTTGCAGGTAGGTGCACTGCGCATGCGTGTGGCCAGCCAGGGCAGCGGCCCGCTGGTGCTGCTATGTCATGGATTTCCGGAGTCCTGGTACGCCTGGCGGCACCAGTTGGCGGCGCTGTCAGCCGCCGGGTTCCGCGCCGTCGCGCCCGACATGCGTGGCTATGGCGGCACCGATGCGCCGCCGGACGCGGAGTCGTACACGATGCTGCATCTCGTCGGCGACATGGTCGAGCTCGTCAATGTTCTCGGCGAGAGCGAGGCGGTGATCGTCGGCCACGATTGGGGCGCGCCGGTGGCCTGGAACGCGGCGATGTTGCGGCCCGATCTGTTCCGTGCCGTCGTCGGCATGAGCGTGCCGTTCCATCCGCCTGCGCGGGAGGACTTGCTCAGTGCGCTGGAGCGGCAAGGTGTCCAAACGTTCTATATGCAGCATTTCCAGACACCCGGCATCGCTGAGCGGGAGTTCGAGGCTGATCCCGAAGCCACCATTCGACGCGTCACGTTCAGCATGTCGGGCGATGGGCCTGACCACGTGGTGGCGGGCATACTCGCGCCCGGCACAGGTTTTCTCGACAACACAGTGGACCCCGAGACGCTGCCGGCCTGGCTAAGCAGTGAAGAAATCGCCTACGTGGCGGGCGAGTTCGCGCGCACTGGCTTCAGAGGCGGGCTGAACTGGTACCGCAGCATTCGGCGCTCGTCGGAACTCATGGCCGCGTGGCGGGGCTGCGTGATCCGGCAGCCTTCGCTATTCGTGGCCGGCGCGAAAGACGACGTCCTTAAGTTTCCGGGCGCGCAGGCCCGTATCGCGAATCTGGCACGCGTACTGCCCGGACTGCGTGGATGTCATATTCTCGATGGCGCGGGTCATTGGATTCAGCGCGAGCGTGCGGCAGAAGTGAGCGATCTGCTGGTTGCGTTCCTGAAGGGACTGTAGGCAGCGTGCATTCCGGCTCGCGCGATTCGTTACGCAGTTGACTTATCGATGAAGCGGGTCCGCCACGCCCTCTATCGGAATCGCTCGGGACGAAACGGATGGGGATCGGTAAAAGGCTCGCCACCCGTCATCATTTCTGCGAGCAAACGGCCTGTCACGGGACCGAGCGTCAATCCGTGATGGTTATGCCCAAACGAGAACCACAACCCTCGATGGCGAGGCGCGCGCCCAATGACAGGCCGCATGTCGGGCGTACAGGGCCGCAACCCGAGCCATGGCGCGTCATCGAGGCGGCGGCCCAGACCGAATATCGGCCGGGCAACCGCTTCCGCGCGTTCCAGTTGAACGCCAGTCGGTGGCGCATCGCGTCGGGCGATTTCCACGCCGGTGGTCAGCCGCAGGCGACCTTGCATAGGCGCGACCACATACCCTTTTTCCGTGTCGACCAGCGGTATCGAGAGCATCGATTTCGTGGCCTCGTAGTGCATGTGATATCCGCGCTTTGCCCGTAGCGGTATCCGATATCCGAGCGGCTCAAAGACCTTGTCGGACCAAGGGCCAAGCGCTACGACCACCTCTTTCGCACTGATCCTGCCTTGCGACGTCTGAACAGTCCATGCATCGGCTTCCTGACGCACCGTGACCGCCTCGCCGGTGAGCAGCGCGCCGCCGCCCTCCTCGAACAGTCGCGCGTAGCCCTTCGTCAACGCACCCGGATTGGAGATGCTCTTCGGGTCCTGCCAATGCAATGCGCCGCTAAAACCCGGCGCGATACCGGGTTCACGCGCCACCAGTGCATCGGCATCGCACGGCACCACGCGCAATCCGTATGTCCTCGCCGTGACTTCGGCGGCTGATGCCTGCCGTTCATATTCCGAGCGGGTGCGAAATGCCTCGATCCAGCCGCCGTCGTGCGCGAGACTTTGGAGGCCGGCACGCTCGATCAGCACGTCGTGCTCGGCGACGCTTCGCCGGATCAACGGCAACATATCGCGCGCGGCAGCTTCGAGCCGCTCGGGAGACGACTCCCACCAGAATCGCGCCAGCCACGTCGCGAACGACGGCAGCGCCCTGTAGTCCCAGTAAAGATCGGTCGACCGATTGCGCAGGTAGCGCAGCAGCGTACCGAGATCGCGCGGAAAGCCGTAAGGAACCACCGACGAACTTTCGATCAGGCCGGCATTGCCAAAGCTGGTCTCTTCGCCGGGGCCGCGTCGATCGACGAGCCCCACGCGGCGGCCGCGATCCTGCAGATGCAGCGCGGACGACACGCCGACAATCCCGGCTCCCAGCACGATCACATCGAAATCCATAAGCTCGCTCGAATGTTCATTTCGGATCCCGATGCGAATCGGCTCGCATCGGGTCATGAACCGGTTACTTCGCGATGATGTCGCGCTTGAAATACTTCTGCGACAGGTTGCTGAGCGTGCCGTCTTTCTTTAGTGCGGCGAGCGCAGCATCGATCTTTCCGGCCAACGCCTTGTCGCCCTTGCGCAAGCCGAAGCCCGTGCCTTCGCCAAGCGTTGCCGGATCGCTGAGCGGCTGGCCGACAATCGCATAGTCATGGCCTGACGGCTTGTTCAGGAAACCATCCTCAACAGTCTGCGCTTCCTGGACGGCGGCATCCAGGCGTCCGGCAACGAGGTCGGCGTACACCTGATCCTGGTCCTGGTACGAAACGATCGATACGCCGGCATTCGCCCAGTGGAGCTTAAGGAAATCTTCCTGCGACGATCCCTGCAGAACGCCGACGCGTTTGCCCTGCAGGCTCTTCACATCCGGCAACAAGGGGGAACCACGCTTCGCCACCATCACGATCGGCACCACGTAGATCGGCGGCGTGAAATCGATGGACTGTTTGCGCTTGTCCGTAATGTTCATCGCGGAATTGATGACATCGAATTTGCGCGCCTGCAACGCGGGAATCAAGCCGTCGAACGAATTCTCCACCCATTCGCATTTCACGCCCATCTTCGCGCAAACCGCGTTGCCGACGTCAACGTCGAATCCCTGCAATTGCCCCGTCGGCGACTTGCTTTCGAACGGCGGATACGCGGCCTCGATGCCGAAACGCAAGGTGCTTTGAGTCTCGGCGCTGACGGTGCCAACCGAACCGATTAGAGCGGCAGCGACGAAAAGTGAGAGTGGAAGCTTCAGACGCATGATGGTTCCCTATGAAATTGGGGTTCACAAAATTAGGGCACGGGGCGGTAACTGACGGCGCGACCTCGAGAAGACGCATGAGGTGCCAAAAAGGCCTGTTCTCACACTCGTTCTGGAACAACAGTCTATTCTGGACACTCACAAATGCAAGTGATTTTCACAATAAAAGTCCAGACTGGACTTTTTGACTTTAGAATTGCGCTGACGCCGCTAGCCGGCAACGATGTGGAGAGCAGGCCCATGAGCAGCACAGACACAGTATTCCCGTTGATCGTCCAGCAGGACGCGGTGCGTAAAGCACTGCCCCACCTCGATGTGCGCGGCGCGTTGGCACGCATGTTTCTCTCGCTTGCGAACGATTCCGCAGTGCAGCCGTCGCAGACCTTCACCCCGTTTCCGCAAGGGGCTGGCGATTTCATTACGTACCTCGGGGTCATGGCGGAGGCCAAGGTTTTTGGAGCAAAGATGTCGCCGTACATCGTGACAGAAGCGAAACCGGTCATTACGGCATGGACCGCACTGATGTCGATGGAAACGGGGCAGCCTTTGATGTGGTGCGATGCAGGTCTGCTCACCATCGAGCGCACCGCCGGCGCAACGGCACTTGCGGTGGAACACCTTGCGGCACCCAACGCGCGCCGGCTCGCCATCGTCGGCGCGGGTGCCGTGGGGCAGGCGCATTTGCGCCACCTTGCGCCGCTGCGAGCGTGGGATGCGATCAATGTGTTTTCACCCGAGCTTGCGAGCAACGAGGCGAAGCGCGCAGAGATCGTCGCCCTTCATGAGCGTGTGCGGATCTGCACTCAGCTTGATGATTGCGTGCGCGATGCCGACGTGGTCGCGTTGTGCACCTCCTCGGGCACGCCTGTACTGTCGGACAACCTGCTGACCAAGCCGGCACTCATCACGTCGATCAGCACGAATGTCGCCAATGCGCATGAAATTCCACCGGCGTGGATTCAGGACATGGACGTCTATTGCGACTACCGGCGCACCACGCCCGCCAGCGCAGGTGAGATGAAATTGGCGGCGCAACTCCATGACTGGTCGCCGGAAAGCGTTCTGGGCGATTTGCCCGAACTCGTATCCGGCGGGGCCAGGAAACCCTCCTGGCGGCAGCACGTTTTCTTTCGCTCAATCGGACTCGGACTGGAAGATGTCGCGATCGCCTACGCGTTGTTCAGGCACGTGAGCGGGCAACCGATCGGTTGAGCAAGACCGATGCGGCGGTGCGTAGGTTGCCGCAAACAGGCATGAACATCGCCCATGGCAAAATAGTGCATCGCACGAATATTCGTTGCACCTTGACACACGCGCCGCCAGACCCGGCCAAACCGAAAAACCTCATGCTTCCCTATGCGAAAGACTAAGACCACACCCGCGCGCCGGCTTTTGCTGGATCGCTACGGCCGTGTCGCAGACGGTATCGCGCTGCTCTTCTTTCCGTACGTCGAAATCGTCATTCATGACCTGCACAGCCAGACGATCGCGTACATTGCAAACAACCTGTCAAAGCGTGAGCTGGGCGACGAATCGGCGCTGGAAGAGATTGATCATTCAGCGCAGTCAGGCACGATCGGTCCGTACGAAAAGATCAATTGGGACGGCAGGCGGATGCGCTGTGTCAGCACGGTGCTCTTTGACGACGCAGGCGCGGCTGTCGGCGTAATGTGCGTCAATTACAACATCGCCGTCTTCGAGGACATGAAACATGTCATCGACCGCGTGGTGTCGGGCGCGGGTCTGGTGAAGCAGCCTGAGGAGCTGTTCAAGGACGACTGGCAGGAGCGCATCAACACGTTTCTCCACGCATGGCTTCAGGAACGCCAACTGGCACTCAACTCCCTGACCCGGGAACACCGTCGCGAACTGGTCGAGGCACTGTGGGAGGAAGGGGCCTTCAAAGGAAAGAGCGCGGCTAACTATGTTGCCAACGTTCTGGGCATGGGCCGTGCGACCGTCTATCAGCATATAAGGGATTTACGCGGCGCCGCAGCCTAGGCTGAATCGGATTCAGCGACTGGAAACTGCCGGCCGCTGTTTCTGTCATTTTCAGAAGACAACTGCACGATATATCAGGAGCTAATTGCACGACCGATATACCACCGATGCAAATTACAGTCCGTTATACTTTCAATTGCCTGAAGATAGTCCGCTGCGCGGTATGTTTGGCCCGGCATAACGGCATGGTGCCGTGTCCGAATCGGCCAATCCACGCGTCAATCGCTCGGCGGTGTGAAAAAACACCGTAATATTGTCGGAGACGGGCACATGAGCACGACAATTTCAATCGAAGAGCCGCCTCGCCTCATCGGGATCGTGACCAAGCTCTACTCGGGTTTGCTGGTCATTGGTTTTGCGCTCCTTCCCGCCTACCTGATTGCCTATCTGGCTTTCTTTCAAGACCCGAGCCTGAAGTTCGAAAACCACGGGTTCCACGAAATCGCGATCGCAGCAGCAACGCTCGAGGGGTTGTTTGTCACCTATGTAACCTGGCGTTGTTATCTGTCGTCGGGTGAACCGCTGTTGCGGTGGCTGACTTTAGGTTTTCTCGGCTTTGTGCTGGTCTATGCGTTGCACGGCGCGTTCACCGGCATGGCGCACCACAATATCTGGCTATTCCTGCTCTACGGACCCGCATCGCGTCTGGTGATGTCGGTGCTGCTGCTGGTTGGGCTTCTCTCGTACCATCGTGCGCCGGACGCGCTCAAGCAGCGTTCGAATCCGCGCCCGTGGCTGAGGTGGATCGCCGTGTTCGTCCTGATCGACCTGGCCGTCGGAATCATTGCGAACTCGCCCATTGCGGGCAACCTCGCCGTGCGGCTCTCCATGGAAGGCGGCGCGCTCGTCTTCTCGACGCTGAACGTCACGGTGCTGATGCTGCGTCGCATTCGCTCGCCGCTGATGGTGATCTACGGCATCTCGATCACGTTCTTCGCGCTGGCGTCTCTCGCGTTCATTCTCGGCAAGCCCTGGAACCATATGTGGTGGCTGGCACACGCGATCTTCGCCGCCGGCTTTTTCCTGCTGAGTTACGGCGTCGTTCAAGCATTTCGCACGACGCGGTCCTTTTCTACGATCTACAGCCAGGAAGAACTGATGGCTCGCCTCGCCGAAGCGATGGCACGCACGGAAAGCGCGCTGCAGGAACTCCAACGCACCAATCACAAGCTCGAACACCTCGCCGCGACCGATCCGCTGACGGGCGCCGCGAACCGGCGCGAGTTTATCCAGCAAGTGGAGACGGAAATCGCACGCGCCAGGCGAGGTGGTGCGCCGTTCTCGCTGCTGGCGCTGGATCTCGACCACTTCAAATTGATCAACGACAACTACGGCCATCAGGTGGGCGACGAGGTGTTGCAGCGATTCGTGCAGAAATGCCTTGATGCCATTCGACCCTATGACGGCGTAGCGCGGGTCGGTGGTGAAGAGTTTATGGTGCTGCTGCCTAAAGCCGCGCTGGACGCGGCACGTTCGATCGCGGAGCGCGTTCGGGGCGCTGTGGCTACCGAGGAGTTTTACACCGGAACCGGACGGGCCGTCGCCGTTACTGTCAGTGTTGGCGTCTCCGAGTTCGGCCGCGACGGTGTCACGATCGACACCCTCTTACGCGTTGCCGATGAACGCCTTTACCGGGCCAAGCACGATGGCCGCAACCGCGTGGTGGCCGGATAGAAGCGGTAACAGGTGACGCTTATTAGCGTGTACGGGTTTTTCCTGGTCTCGGCCTATGTCGATACCGGCGTAGCCAGATCGTCGTAGGAGTATGTTCAACTTCTCCAGTGAAAGGCGAGCACACCATGACTACCGGAACAATCCGTCTCCATCGTGTCCTGCACGCGACTCCCGAGCGCATCTATCGGGCCTTCCTCGAAGCCGACGCGATCGCGAAGTGGCTTCCTCCCTACGGGTTCACCTGTCAGGTCCACCACATGGATGCACGCGTGGGCGGCACTTACAAGATGTCCTTCCGTAACTTCGGCACCGGCAATGGTCACTCGTTCGGCGGCGAGTACGTCGAACTGGTGCCGTTCGAGACCATCCGCTACTCGGACCGTTTCGACGACCCGAACCTGCCCGGCCAGATGCACGCCACCATTTCATTGCGGCCGGTGTCCTGCGGAACCGAACTCACCATTGTGCAAGAGGGCGTGCCCGAGGTTATTCCAGTGGAGATGTGTTACCTCGGCTGGCAGGAGTCGCTGGTTCAGTTGGCAAAGTTGGTCGAGCCGGTGATCCCTGACTAGCGGGTGCGGCTCAAGGCCTTGGTCCCTTGGCAAGGCCGAGCTTTTCCATTGCCTCATGCGCATCGATCACCAACGTAGCGATCTCGCTCACCGTGACCCGGAGACTTGTCGCTCTTGAACGAATGTGCTCGTATGCTTCGCTCTCGCTGAGCTGGTGCGCCTCCATGAGGATGCGGATGGCCTTCTCGATGTGGCGTCGTGCCTTGATCGCCTCCTCGAGCTTGGCGACCTTGCTATGCAAGCGCTGCTGATAGCCTGAAGACGCGCGCGCGAGCACCAGGGTGCTCAGAATGCCGGTAGACCGGTAGGGCTTCGTAATGACGCCATGCGCCTGCGTATCCACCAGCATTTTTAGCGCCGTTGGATTTTCGTAGTCCGATAACGCGATCAAGGTGGCTTCGGTATCGGCCGCGCACCAGTTTCCCGCGCTGCGGGTTTCGGGGCCGACGAGAAAGAAAATCGCGTCGACATCGGTGGGCAGTTGCGACGGAAACGGCCAGAGCACGCGCACCGGACAACCAATGCGGCGCAACTGCTCTTCCAGAACAATGCGATCCTCGCCCGGCGGATGAATCACGAGGACGCGCAGTGTGCGTAGATCGTCGAACAGACGACGGGCCCCCGTGCTCATGCCGATTCTCCGTCGAGCCAGAATTCTGCGAATCCGTACGACGTCAGATAGGGATCAGGTTTGACCGGACCTCGGCCCTCCCAGACGATATCGAACGAGCCGTCCGGCCGGCACACGGCAATGCGCGGCGTCAGTATCGCGTGATTGTTCTCCGGATCGATTTTCAGCACCCCCTCTGGCGAATCGAATTCGACTTCGTGTACCGCCTCCACCAGCTTGGCCGTATCGAGACTTCCGCTGCGGGCCAGCGCCAGCGCAAACAGATGCACCTGGTTATACGCCATCTCCGACCACATGCTGGCCGGTTGATCTCCGAATCGCGCATGCCATGATTTCAGAAAGCGCTGGTTACTCGCGAGGTTCAGCGTGTTGACGTAACTCGCCGAGACGATGTGGCTGCCACACAGTTCGGAGCCGATCATCCGCGTTTCGCCCTCGGTCATTGTCAAGCTTGCGATCGGAATCTGTGCCGGGTCGATACCGTGCTCGCGATACAGCCGATAAAAGTCACGCGCGCCTCGCCCGATCAGCGTGGAGAACACGACGTCGGGCTCGATGCTCTTGATCTGCCGCACCACGTCTTCCAGCGCCGCTGGATCCGCATCGCTTGGCAGATAGAGTTCTTCCACGATTTCGCCGCCATGCTGCTCGACCATGTCACGCATGATCCGATTCGATTCTCGCGGATAGATATAGTCGGCGCCAACCAGAAAAAAACGGCGGCCATGATTGCGCAGCAGATAGGCGGCCAGTTGCATGCTGTTCTGGTTCGGTACCGCGCCGGTGTAGATCACGTTCGGCGAATACTCAAACCCTTCATAGATCGAGCAGTACCAGAGCAATGCATTGGTGCGTTCGATCACCGGCAAAACCGCCTTTCGGCTCGACGAAGTCGAACAGCCGAAAATCACGGTCACGTCGTCTTCCTGCAGCATCCGCGTGGCGAGCCGGCGATATTCGTCAAGATCGCTCTTCGGATCGTAAACAACCGGGTCGAGCAGGCGCCCACCCACGCCGCCGGCCGCGTTGACTTCCTCGATCGCGAGCACGGTGCCGAAAAAATGCTCCGACTCGGTCGCTGAGGTCACGCCCGTGCGCGAGTACAACACGCCGATGCGCCAACCATCGTCCGCGGGCGCCGGATTGGCCGACTGTCGCGAGCTCGCCGCCATTTCGTCTCCTCCTTGCATCGCTTCCTCGTTGCTCAGGTCGCGGGAAAACGTCCCACTGTTGCCGCGATCGCCTGCTCGGCAAATGCGGCAGCGTCGAGGCATCGTGCATCGTCCCAAGGACGGCAGATCACCTGCACGCCGATCGGGGCGCCGCGTGCGCCCCTCAATCCCGGCACGTTCACGCACGGGCAACCGAGCAAGGTCCAATTGCGATTGAATGCGGGGTCGCCCGTGGACGCCTGGCCGTCGGGCGCTTCGTCGGGTGCGCTCGGCGTCAGCAATCCGGTGATGCCGTCGAATAGTTCGGCAAGCCTGACCTTCGCCTGTTCCGCGAGCACACATGCCTTGATGTAGTTTGCGGTATCGATCCTCGCAGCACGATCAAGAAAACCGGCGAGCATCGGCGATAGATCGACACGATGATGATCGTACTCGAACCCCAACGACTGATACGCCTCATAGCTCTGGATCGTGTTGTGCGCGGCGACCAGGTCGGCCATCCATGGCGCGAAACGCACACGCCGCACGCGCCCTCCCGCCTGCTCGATGGCGCGCACCGCCGTGTCGAGCGCGTCACTCGCATTCGCCGACGGCGCGGTCCATGGGTAGCTGTCCGGCACGCCGAACACCGGGCCGGCCGTCACGCCGCTCAGGGCAAGTGACCGGCCCGACAGGACCTGAGCGAAGTAAGCCACGTCGCGCACACCGGCGCCGAACAGGCCGACCGTATCGAACGACCACGAGAAGCACTTCATGCCGACGGTCGGCAACATGCCGAGCGTGGGCTTGTAGCCAGCGATGCCGCAGAACGAAGCGGGCCGGATGGTCGAGCCGCCAGTCTGCGTGCCGATCGCGAAAGGCACGATGCCGGCTGCCACCGCAGCGGCCGAGCCGGATGAAGATCCGCCAGGGGTACGTGTCAGGTCGCACGGATTGCGCGTCACTGGCGGCGTCATATAGGCGAATTCGCTGGTGACGGTCTTGCCGATGACAATGCCGCCGTTACGCCGCAATAACGTGACGATCGCGGCATCGGACTTCGGTTGATGGCCTTCGTAAATTGGCGAGCCGTAGCCGGTGACCAGGTCGCTCGTGTCGAAGATATCTTTCACCGCGATCGGTATGCCGGCCAATGGACCCGTTGCACCGGCGGCCAAGGTCAACGCCGTTTCCCTGTGCGCGACGGCCGTCATCGCCCTCACCTCGGGCTCGACCTCCTCCATGCGCGCGAACGACTCGAGGACGGCGCGCTCGCGCTCGCGCGGGTCGCCGGCGGTTTGCTCTAGCAGGTCCAGTCCTGAGCGGGGTCGATAAAATGAGTTTGCGTTCGTCATATGCCGCCTATCGTGATGGTCGTCCTGAATGTTGCTTACACACGCAGGTGTTCGAAGATCGATCCTACCGCTGCTTCATCCTTCGCGTTGCCACGCTCGAGGATCTCGCCTTGCTTGAGCACCGCGTAGCGATCGGCAACCTTCAGCGCAAAGGGAACATTCTGCTCTACCAGCAGCAGCGTCGTGCCGTGCTGGCTGCGTTCCCATAGCAGTGCGTCGGCGAGACGGTCGATCACGGACGGTTGCAACCCTTCCGTAATCTCGTCGAGCAAAATGAGCGAAGGACGCATCATGAGCGCGCGCGCCACCAGCAGCATCTTCTGTTCGCCGCCGGAAAGCGTGCCGGCCAACTGCTTCAGGCGACTTGCGAATACCGGGAACACCGGCTCGATCGCGGCAAAGCGTTCGTCGAACGCCGACGCCTTCTCGAGCCCAAGACGCAGATTGTCGCGAATAGTGAGGTCCTGAAACAATGCATGTTCCTGAGGCGCGTAAGCAATGCCCTCTCGCGCGATCTGGTGAGGCGCCATGCGCGTGATATCTTGCCCGCGCGCACGGATGGCGCCGGCTTTCTTCGGCAGATAGCCCATGATTGTCTTGAGCACCGTCGTCTTGCCCATGCCGTTCTTGCCGAGCAGCGCGACGGCTTCGCCGTCGGCAACGGTCATCGAGAGCTTGCGCAGCACGACCGAAGCCTTGTATCCGCTCGTCACGTCCTGCAACTCCAGCGCAATCTGGCTCATGACGCCTCCCGTTGTCCGACGTTTTCGCCTGCCGCAGCGCTTTGCGCAGTCCCGGCATAAATCGTTCTGACCAGCTCCGAGTTGACGACTTCGTCGAAGTTGCCTTGCATCACGATGCGTCCCTGGTGCAGGACCACGATGCGCGTGGCAATCCCGGCCACGAAGTCGAGGTCGTGCTCCACCAGCAGACAACAAAGCCGATACTGGTGAGCCAACGCGGCGAGCACATCGCCGATTTGCGTGCGCTCCGTTTTGGTCAAACCTGCCGTGGGCTCGTCGAGCAGTACGATACGTGGCTCCAGTGCGAGCACCATCGCCAGTTCCAACGCCTGCTGTTGGCCATGCGAAAGATCCTTCGCTACGGCGCCCAGCCTCTGATCGAGATGGGTAGTACGAAGCACCTCCAGCGCATAGGGCGGCAGCGCAAGCGTCGTGGAGCGTCGCAGGAGCGATGGCCGCTCGATGATGGTGCCCGCGATTCTCAGGCACTCCGCAACGGTAAGCGTCTCGAAGATATTCGCGTTCTGGAACTTGCGCCCCAAGCCGAAATGCACGCATCGGTCCGGCGGCAATTGCCGGACATCGTTGCCACACAGCGCGACCGTGCCGGCGGAACGTTCCGCGCCGTCGCTCATGCAACGCATGAGCGTCGTTTTGCCGGCGCCGTTCGGGCCGATGAGGCCAACCAGTTCACCGCCATCGGCGTTCAGATCGATGCCTTGCAGCACTTTCAGGCTGCCGTAATGTTTGGCGACGCCGTTCATCTGCAGCGCTGGCACTGACAGCTCCCGTTGATGAATTGCGCCGACGTCGCGCTCAACCAGCTCGGGTTCGGCGCCGTGACCCGCCAGATGGCGTAACGGCTTGAGCAACAGCGGCACCAAACCTTGCGGCAACAGCACGATCACCGCTACGAACGCGGCGCCCAGAATCAGTTGCCACGCGAATGGCATGCTGCCGCTGAGATAGGCGGTCCCGACATTGATCAGAAGCGCGCCGATCACCGGCCCCCACAACGTTCCCCGGCCGCCGAGCGCGACCCAGATGATCAGTTGGGTGCCAAGGACAAACCCGGCCAGCTCAGGCGCGACCACGCCGCTGAACGATCCGTAGCCGAATCCGGCGAGGCCGGCGATGGCCGCGGTTGCAACCAACAAGACGATCTTGACGAGCGACGTATTAATGCCGAGATACGCGCAGCGTGATTCGTTGTCGCGAATGGCAGCCAGCACGCGGCCGCCGTCGCTACGCACGAATAGCCACGCGATCAATGCGACGGCCAGCAGCGCCGCGCCGGCGAGCCAGTACCACGCCTGCAGCGAAAGATCGAAGGTCTCATAGCCGGTGAGTCCCGAACTCGAGCCGGTCCACGCGCCGCCGGAGAGCAGCAACTGGCTGAGAACGATCGGCAATACGAGCGACATCACCGTCGCGAAGAACGGCGACGCGCCGCGATAGAACGACAGCCAGCCGAGCAATGCGGCCACGGCCGCGGTAACCGCGACAGCCGCTCCCACAGCGAGCACCACATAACCCGCTGAAAAACCGCCGTGTGTAAAGACGAGACCTGCGGCATAGGCGCCGAGACCGAAGAACGCCGATTGCCCGAACGTCAGATACCCGGTGTACCCCCACAGGATATCCACGGTCACGGCTACGATCGAGAAGAAGAAGGCCTGAATGAGGACGTTGAGCAGATACGAGCCAAAGACAAGCGGACCCGCGGCCAGCAGCACGACAGCCAGGCCGCCGACCACGAGCAGACCGCGTCCGTGAATCGTTCGCCCACTGCTTGCCCGCTCATCGTTTTGCACAGCTTGATCACCGGCTCGATGGGGCGATGCGCCGACTTTAGCCATGAGAGAACCCCTTCGGACGAATGCGCAGCGTGAGCGCCGCCAGCACGGCGATAGTCAAGCCGCCCAGCACCGGACTGACGAACGTGCTGACCAGCACCTGGCAAGCGCCGAATACGAGGCACGTCACCAGCAGACTGAGCATCGAGTGTCCTGAAACCATGACCAGCATGAACGCGCTCACCAGCCACGGCAGTCCCATGTCGGGGTCGACGCTCGACAGCGGCGTAATGAGTGTGCCGGCGAGCGAACCGAGCGCTGCGCCCAGACTGAAAGTGATAAAACGGATGCGGCCGGAATGAATGCCGAGTCCTCGCGCCAGATCCTCGTTCATGATCACCGCGCGCGTCTTGATGCCGAAGCGCGTTCCCGTGAGAAGCGCAGTCATGAGGATGCACAGGCCGAGCGCGATCGGGATCAGCAGCAAACGATAGGCAGAGTAATCGGTCCCACCAATGGTGACGGCTCCTTTGAGCGGCGTCTCCACGAATTGCGCCTCGCGGCCGAAGGCCATCACGATGAGCTGGCCAATCACGATGCCCAGACCCCAGGTAGCAAGGATCGCGTCGAGCGGACGCTTGTAGAGTGGGCGCACGATCACCTGCTCGACGAGCATGCCGACGACGGTACCCACCACGACGGCGAGCGGCAGCCCGAGCCACGGACTCAGCTTGAGCTGCGTCACGACGAAGCTCGCGTATGCGCCGATTGTCAGCAGCGCACCGTGGGCGAAGTTGACGATTTTCATCACGCCGAAAATCACCATTAACCCTGCGGTCACGATGAACAGCACCGCCGCAGTTGTGAAAATATCGAGTGCCAGAACCATTGTCTTCTCCAGTCGCATCCGCCTGCGTGTCGCCTGCTTGTCGCCTGCGAATGCGCATCAGGCGGACGCTGTATTTCCAGCTACGTCTACTTGATATTCGGGCACTGCGCGCCCGGATCCACGTTCGGGAACGTCTGCAAGATCTTGATTGAGCCGTCCGCCTGTATCTGGCCCAGGCGCATGGCGAGAGGCGTGTGGCGGCTCCTGTTCATGGCCACCGGTCCGCGCGGTCCGTCGAACGACACCTGGCCCAGCGCCTTGATCACCTTGTCGGTGTCGGTTGAGCCCGCTTTTTCGACTGCGGCCTTGTACAGGAAGAAGGCTTCGTACTGCGGCTCGGACAACTCGTTCGGGGTCTTTAGATCCTTGCCGAATTTCTTGTCCATGGCCGCAATAAATTTCTTGTTGCCCGGCGTATCGATGCCCGTCAGGTAGGAGCCCGACATATACATGCCCGTGGCGACGTCGCCCATGCTCTTCGCCGTGCCTTCGTCGATCGCCAGGTTGCCGTAAGGCAGCGTCATGCCAGAACCCTTCAACTGTTTGGCAAGCGACACGTTAGGCGCGCCGCCGGCCGTCGCACTGATTAACGCATCAGGATGAGCCGAACGGATCTTGGAAAGAATCGGTGTCCAGTCGGTGCCGTCGATCGGCAAGTACTCCTCGCCGACTACCTTGCCGCCGTGCTCCTCGATGTATTTTCTGGTGAATCCAAGCATACCGCGGCCAAAAACGTAGTCGTTGCCGACCAGATAGAAGGTCTTGGCGCCCTTGCTCTTCGCGAAGTAATCGACCACCGGCGCGACCTGCTGCTCAGGCACCCAGCCGTTGACATACATCCACGGACTGCACGAACGGCCCTCATAAAACGACGTGTACACGAACGGCTTCTTGCCGCGCGCCACGATCGGCAGCGCCGCGTTACGCGCGGCGCTCGTTTCCATGGAAATGATCGCGTCGACGTTCTTCTGGAACACGAGCGTGTCGTACGCTTTCTGCGCGCCGACTGCACCGGATGCGTCGTCGGTGATGTCGAGCTGCACCTGGCGGCCCATGATCCCGCCCGCTGCGTTGATTTCGTCGACAGCGAGTTGCGACGACTGCACGACGGCCGGCGCGACCACACTATTTGCGCCAGAGAGCCCCACCGCTACGCCGATCCTGATCGGATCGGCGGCGAGCGCACTCATGCAGGTGCAAGCCGCGACGAGCGCCGCGGCGGCGCCAAGGATTTGTCTGTTGAACGGAGTCATGGATTTTTTCCTCACAGTGGTCGAATGAAATTCTTGTGTTTCGTACGGGTGTGCTATCGGATGCCTCATGCGCGTGAGGTCGGCCAGCCGGTGCCCAGCATCGGGTCGTACACGTCCGCGCGCCGATCGCTCAGCACGTGATTGAAGGCGTTCAGCGTGCGTTCCGAACGAGTGCGCGTCAGATCGATTGCGGCGTACAGGATTTCTTCGCGATCGACACTGGCCGGACCCGCGACCGGCCATCCGTTGCCGCCCACAATCAGGCTCTGGCCGACGAACGGTTGACCACGCTCCATGCCGATGCGGTTTGCACATGCGATCACCACGCCGTTGCTATGCGCGGCCGCCATGGTGAGCGTCGTGGCCATGGCGGGACGATCGTCCGGTTGGGCCGGCATCGGCACCCAGTTGGTCGGCACGCAAACGATGTCCGCACCTTGCATCGCGGCAAGCCGGTATGTCTCGGGAAACCAGCCGTCGTAGCAGATGGCGATGGCGATTCGTCCCAGCGGCGTGTCGAACACCGGAACGCCACGATCGCCCGGTTCGAAGAAGCGATGTTCGTCATTCCAGAGATGCAGCTTGCGATAGACGCCGATGTGACCCGTCGGGCCAGTCAGGATCGCTGAGTTGTAGAGTTGCTTGCCCGCCCGCTCGGCAATACCCATCACGACATGAATGCCAAGGCGCTGCGTCGTTTCGGCAAGCAACTGCGCGGTCTCCCCTTCCGGCAACGTTTCGGCCAGCGCGAATGCCTCGTCACGATCGTTGAACACATAGCCGCTATTGGCCAGCTCCGGCAACACCACCAGAGACGCGCCGTGATGCGCCGCAGCTTCGATGTGCCGGATGCATTGCGCCACGTTGTCGTGCTTCCTGCCGACATGAGGTTCCATCTGAACGCATGCGACCACCAGGTCTGCGACCCCATGTTCCGCGGGGTTGTACTGCAACGTCATCATTTCTTCTCCCAAAAGCAAAAAGCCCCCGAACCAGCGTTGGACGCAAGTTCGGGGGCTGCATAGCCTTTCATATGTAGCACGGCATCGTTGCCGTGGAGCCGCCAGAAACAATGACGGCTCAGTCGAAGCGAATTTATGAAGCCAAATTCAGGATGTCAAGCGGTTTGACTGCGTCCAGGGTAATTCCTTGGGGACGTGTTTCAGGTCTGTTCAAATCTGATCCCGCTACCCGAGCCGGCACGTCCGACAACAACGGCCCAAGCCCTTCGGCATAAGTCAGATGCGAAATCACCGCGTCGCGAAGCGTTTGATAGGACGAGCGCGTCACCATCGTGTGGCGACACGCTCCGCGATGTTGCCGTTACTTGACCGGCGGGAAATCGACGTCGGTATCGTTGATACGGTTGAATGTATTGGTGAAGATCGTCATGGCAACGGCCAACGAAATCTCAGCGAGTTGCGTCTCGGTATAGCCGGCCGCGCGAATGGCGGCGAATTCGTTCTCGCTGATCGTGCCGCTCGTCTTCTGCAAATTCAGCACGAAGTGCACGAGCGCATCGCGCCTGGCATCGCCGGTGGCCTGTCCGGCGCGAATCTGTTTGAGCGCCTCCGTCGAGAGGCCCGTCATCTTGCCCAGCATCACGTGTGCAGCTACACAGTAGTCACAGCCGGTCTGTTCGCTGACCAGCACCTTGATAGTTTCCAGATCCTGTTTGCTCAGGCTCCCCGATGCGAGCACGCCTTCGGCAGCCAGCACGGTGGAGAGCGTCGCCGGGGCCACGTGACCAACAGCAGCGAAGAGGTTAGGTACGGTGCCGCCAGCAATCTTCTTGACCTGGGCGTAGACCTCAGCAGTGGCGCCGGTGGCGGTGGCAATAGCGGGGACAGTGATGCGGCTCATGATGGAACTCCTTCAGTGGTGGTTAGGAGCCTCCACTTTAGGTCCAGCGAATGATCTTTACGATACTAAAAATTGTCATTATTATGCTCAAAAGTATCACAACATCCGCTCAGTGCGACGGCGTCCGTCGTGCAGCGCCGGACGAAGCGACCAGCTAGAATCCGGCGTCATTGTTTGCGCCGATGCGCCACTTTGCGTGCCTTGATACCGATTCCCGAACAACGCGAAAACATGCTCCCCCGGTTCACATGGATCTGCTAAGTCGACTGCTTTCACTGATACCCGTCACGGGGCGGCTGGAGTTGCGCTGTCTTTTCGGCGCGCCGTGGAAAATCGATCAGGCTGTCTCCGGCGTGCGAGAAATTCCCTACCACGTGCTGCTGTCCGGTCATGCCGTTCTCGAAGACGTTAACGGGCCGCCCGAACGGCTGACAGCGGGCGACATCATTCTGTTTCCAGCGGGCAACGCACACCTTATTCATGACGGTAGCGGGGAGACCGCGAGGCCCGAAACAAAAAGTCGACAGGCCTCGCTGATCGTCTTTGAGAACGATGGGAAAGGCGAAAAGGCTGACTTCCTATGCGGACGGTTTCTGCTCGGCGCAGTTCCAGACAGACTATTGCGCGACCATCTGCCCGGCCGCCTGGTCGTACATAGCGCATTGCCCGAACCAGGTGGCGACGTCGAAGGTTCCGCACGATCCATTGTCCGCACTCGTCTGAGACAACTGATCGAACTGATGCATGAGGAGGCCAACGATCCCGGCCCCGGCAGCGAGATGTTCGTCAATCACCTGTCGGCGGCGCTGTTCGCACTGACGTTGCGTTTCGCCACTGAAGGTACTCAGCCGCCGCATGGTTTGCTCGCGCTCTCGAGGCGGCCTCGTTTGCAACCTGCGATATCCGCAATGTTCGAGACGCCAGGTGAGCCCTGGACCCTGGATCAGTTATCGGGGCTCTGCAATATGTCCCGAGCAACATTCATCCGTCAGTTTCAGGAAGCCATCGGTCGCTCGGCTTCCGACGTGCTGACTGAGGTTCGAATGACCATCGCGGGCCGAATGCTGTTGCATACCGCCGCGCCGATCGCCGAGATCGGCGAGGCGGTGGGCTATCAATCGACTGCCGCGTTTCAACGCGTCTTCAAGCGTCATATCGGGGTTTCACCGGCGCGTTGGCGCTCGTCCGGTGGAAATCTCGAGGCATGACGCTGAAACTCATCGCTACCAGCGCACGCCTTCGGCTCACGGTCACGTTGCAGTTGAAGATGGCGTGACGGCACGGCCGCTCCTCAAGCAATCAGCCCACCACTCGATCCTTGTCATGGAACTGCTGCATCCAGTACGGATATGGCAGGTGCGGCTGCGAAACCTGATCCAAACGTTCGGTCTACGCTGCGCTCAACGCAATGTGCTCAGCGTCGAGGTTAGCGGTCAGTTGGTCGGTCGTGCGCGCGCCTACGATGACGGAACAGACTTCACGGCGCGCCAGAATCCAGGCCAATGCCACCTGAGCGGGCGACGCGTTCAATTCCGAAGCGATGTCGCGCAATACATGCACGACAGGATCCGCCTTCGCGGGATCGATCGGCGGAAAATTCAACGCGGTTCGACGCCCGGTTTCGCCGCTGCTTCCCTGCGTGTACTTACCGCTCAGGTACCCGCCCGCGAGCGGACTCCACACCAGAAGCGCAACATCATTCGCCTTTGCCACGGGCGCGATCTCATACTCGACGTCGCGGCTCGTCAGCGCATAGTGAACCTGATTGCTCACGATGCGGGCTCCATGCGTACAGTTGGCAATTCCCTGCGCACGTTCCAGATCGCCCGCGCTGAAATTGCACACACCGATGTGCCTCACCTTCCCCTGCGTAACAAGATCATCCAGCGCGCGAAGCGTTTCTTCGAGCGGCACGAGTGCGTCACGGTCGTGCAACTGAAAAAGGTCGATATGGTCCCGGCCGATACGCCGAAGACTCGTCTCCACCGAGCGCATGATGTGCGAGCGGCCGAGTCCGACGTCGTTGTGGCCGGCTCCTGTGCGCAACCGAACCTTGGTCGCGACCAGCATGCGCGATTCGTCGAGTCCGAGGTCAGCCAGTACCTGACCGACGACCGTTTCAGAGTGCCCTTGCGAATAAGCGTCTGCCGTATCGATCAGGTTGATACCGCGCTCGACTGCCATCGCGACAAGCCGGGTGGCCTGGGCACGGTCGAGGCCGGCAATTTCGCCCCAGATTCCGGTACCGGCACCAAAGGTCATGGCGCCAAGACAAAGACGGGAAATGCGCAGGCCTGACCTGCCGAGTGTGCTGTATTCCATAGCGAACCCCTTGATATGAATGCCTTGCTGAACGATGAACGGAAAGCACCCGGCGACGCGGCATCCTGCACGCGTCACCGGGTGCGTCCGCGTTAGCCCGCCTGCGAGACGAGGCCTCGCAGAACGGTTTCCAGTTCCACCTCGCCCTTGACGATGTCGGCTTCATTGCCTTCGAAGGCGATGAAGCCTTCATTGAAGCCGTCGAGCATGCGCATGCGCGGCAACGGGTCCGTCGTACCCTGGGACCGGAACAGCTCGCCCCATGTCTCACGCAACACCACCTCCGCACGAACCGGACGACCGAGCACCTGGGCAAATGCCGCGGCCAGATCGTTCGGGCTCACACGGTGCGGCCCCTCCAGTTCGACGACACGCACGCCGAGCCAGGTTTGTTGAAGCAGTTGCGCGGCGACGCGACCCACGTCCGCGGTCGCGACCATCGGCACCGCCTTGCCGAGCGGCTGCAGAAAGCTGGGGATGACCCCTGTGTCGCGGGCAGGCGCCACGTCCCACGCGGCGTTTTCCATGAACCAGCCGGGACGCAGGAATGTCACCGGCACCGGCAAATCCTGAAGCGCCTGCTCCATCAGCGTACGTTGCGTGAGCAGATTGATCTCGGTGGCTTGCGCGCCGATCGTCGACAGGCAGACCACCTTGCCAGGCGCCGCGGACTGAAGCGCCCCGCGCACAGCGTCAATGACAGCACGTGCCTCGGGAAAGCCCGGCGACGGATCGAAATCGGACGGCGGCAGGATGAAGACGCCTTGCGCGCCCTCGAAAGCGGCGGTAAGCGATGTCTCGTCGTCCATGTCGGCAGTCACCACTTCACATCCGCGCTCGGCCCACGAACGTGCCCGAGCGGCATCGCGTACCACCGCGCGTACGGACTGGCCCGCTGCGAGCAACGTGCGCGCCACCGCACCGCCGACCTTTCCTGTTATCCCTGTGATTGCATACATTGCAGTTTCTCCTTGCATAAATAGATGTGTCCCGAGCGCCGATCACTGACCGGTGATCAGGCGTGTTGCAAGCCGTGATACAGCCCCTGCTCGAACTGTCCGTACAGATCCACCACGCGAGGGTCGTAGAACGGCAGGATCTGCGTGAACAGCGTGCCGGTCACCTTCCTGACGGGATCGACCCAGAAATAGCTGTTCAGCAGTCCCGCCCAGCTGATGCTGCCCGCGCTGCGGCCATGCGGACCCGGCTGCGTGTTGATGTCGAAGGAAAGCCCCCACTTGTGCGGCATCCCAGGGAATTGATCGAAGCTGTTCGACCACGCCGGCTGTGCCGTCTTCATTTCGGTTACCTGAAGATCTCCGATGTGATTCTGGAACATCGTCGCAACGGTGTCGGCGCGCAGGACCCGCTCGCCGCGGTACGTCCCGCCGTTCACCAGCATCTGCAGGAGCGCCATGTAATCGCGCGGCGTGCTGAATGCCCCGCCGCCGCCCATAAAGAACTCGGGCCGCTGGTTGATCTCGAACGGAGCGGGCTTGAGCGATCCATCGGGTTGGCGGTTGTGCATGGTCGCCACGCGCTGCTTCTGCGCGCCGCTGATCAGAAATCCCGAATTGCTCATGCCGAGCGGCGCGAAGATGTGCTCGCGGAAGTAGACCTCCAGCGACTGATCGGTGACTGCCTCAACCAGCTTGCCCACCCAGTCCATCCCGATGCCGTACTGCCAGCGCTCGCCGGGCTCGAACTCCAACGGCGCCTTGAACGCGCCGTTCATCGAATAGCCAATATCCGGCATGCCGGTCACCTTTTCGTACCGGCTCATGTTTTCGCTCCAGATGCTGTACGTGAAGCCGGACGTGTGAGTCAGCAGGTGACGCACGGTAATCGTGTTGCGTGCAGGACGCAGTTTCGGCTGTCCGGATGCATCGAAGCCGTCCAGCACTTGCGGCGACTTCAGTTCCGGGAGAATGTCGCCCGCGGGTTGATCGAGTGAGAGCCTGCCCTGCTCGATGAGTTGCATACAGGCGGTCGCAGTGATCGCCTTGGTCATCGATAGCAGCCAGAACACCGTGTCGGGCGTCATCGCCGTACCCGTCTGGGGATTGGCATGGCCAGATGCGCCCTCGTAGACGAGCCCGCGCTGCGTGGCGCCCATCGCCACCACGCCGGCCACGGTGCCGTTGTCGACGGCCTGCCGCAGGGAAAGGTCAATCGAGGCAAAGGCTGGGTTGCGGACCAGAACACGATGACGCTCCTGATGACCCTCCGCGGCCTCCGTTCCGATGCTGGTCAATCCGCCCACTGCGGCGACCGCCAGGAGACCGGATGCCCGCTTCAACAGGTCGCGGCGGGTGAGTTGAACGGTCATCTCCTACTCCTTGGAAAATGGAATGAACAATGATTGGTGTGACACGCCGATCAACGATGTGCGTAAAGCGAGTTGAACGGTGCATTCGCGAGGGCTGCCGCAGCGACGCGATTGCCCGAATCGGACGAACCGCTGCGCACTCCGCCCACGCCACTGGCGACGTTCGACTCGGCGCCCTTCTGCGAGGCCACTGCTGCTTCGGCTGCCTGAATGTCGGCTGGGTAATGCGGATCGTTGGCTCGGCCGGGCTGGTAGCCCACGCTTTCCAGTTGGACGAGTTCCGCGCGCACCTGTGCACGCGTGACAGTCGAGGATTCCTGAGCGTAGCCAGCGACAGGGAAGGCGATGGCGGCGGCAACGGCAAGTGCGAGATAACGGGTATTCATGGCAATGCTCCTTTGGATCGTTGCGGTCGAAACGGACCGTTGGGATGCATTGTGGGTAAACTCGATGAGAAACTAAATGATACGAATGACACTTGTGAAGTGACAGGCAGTCACTAATGAGCCATAGTGCGGTTTTTGACGCACTGTGCGGGGAGCGCCAATGAGATCGTCCAGCGAGAATCTCTCTAGCGGTATCAGCGTATTTGCGGCCGTCGTCGATGCGGGGACGTTCGCAGCCGCGTCCGAAGTGATGGGTATGTCGCCCCCCGGAGTCAGCCGGGCAATCGCCAGGCTCGAGAAGCGGCTGAAAATACGGCTCTTCAATCGCACGACTCGCGCCGTTTCCCTCACGGAAGAGGGCAAACGGTTCTACGAGCAGGTCATGCCGCACTTAAGGGGAATGGAGGAAGCGGCAGCCGCCGCGTCAGGCGGCACCGCGACAGTACGCGGGAAACTGCGAATCAATCTTGATCCCGCTTTTTTTCGAATCGTTCTGGGTCCGAAGCTCGACGAATTCATGGATGCGCATCCTGAACTTGAACTCGAGTTCATTGCGAGAGATCAGCTTGGCGACCTCATCGTGGACGGCTTCGATCTGGCCTTGCGATTTGGCGAACCTCGCTCATCCAGTCTGATTGCGCGAAAGCTTTTGGACACCGCTGTTGTCACCGTCGCAGCACCCTCGTACCTCGCGCGCCGGGGGCGGCCAGCAGAGCCTCAAGATCTGGGTCGCGGGACGCACCGGTGCCTCGAATTCCGTAACCCGGAAACCGGAAAGCCGTATCCGTGGGAGTTTCATCGCAAGCGCAAAAAGCTGGTTGTCGAAACGAATGGACGGCTTACGGTGAACGATCCGAGCGCACTCTTCAACGCTTGTCTGGCCGGCTCCGGCGTCGCGCAGATGCTTCTGCTCGGAGCGGAACCCCTGATTCGGGAGGGACGGCTCGTCAACCTGTTCCCAGACTGGCCGGATGAGCGCTTCCCTCTCTATGCGTACCATCCATCGCGGCACCACACGCCGGCCAAGACAAGGGTGTTCCTTGACTTCATCGTCGCTTTGACGAGTACGAGTTAGCCGATGGCCGCAGAGGGCCCCGCGCGTGCCGCGTCAAACCCGCCAGGCCGGCCCCTCGGGAAAGTCATACTCATCAAGCGACGCTGCATGCATTTCGATGCTGTAGCCGGCACGCTGCGGCGGCATATAACGGCCGTTTCGAATCACGACAGGATCGACAAAATGCTCATGCAAATGATCCACGTATTCGAGCACCCGGTTGTCCAGCGACGCCGACACGCAGATATAGTCGAACAGCGAAATATGCTGGACGTACTCGCACAAGCCGACGCCACCCGCATGCGGACACACGGGCACACCGAATTTCGCCGCCATCAACAGGACGATGATCACCTCGTTCAGACCGCCAAGGCGGCAGCTATCGACCTGACAGAAGTCGATTGCTTGTGCCTGCAGCAACTGCTTGAACATCACCCGGTTTTGGCAGTGCTCGCCCGTCGCGACACCGATGGGCCGAATCCGCTCGCGGATAGCCGCGTGGCCGAGAATGTCGTCGGGACTCGTGGGTTCCTCGATCCACCAGGGATCGAATTCCGCCAGGCGCCGCATGTTCGCGACCGCTTCGTCGACATCCCACACCTGGTTCGCATCCATCATCAGCTTCAGGTTTTCGCCGATTTCTTCGCGCAGGATGCGGGCCCGGCGCATATCTTCTTCAATATTACCGCCCACCTTCTGCTTGAAGTGCGTCCAGCCCTGCGCGACACCTTCACGTGCGAGCCGGCGAATCTTGTCGTCGTCGTAACCGAGCCAGCCGGCCGACGTCGTGTAGGCCGGATAGCCGTGCGCCAGCATGTCCTTTTCGCGCTTGCCTCGCGTCTTTGCATGACGGTGCAGCATGGCGATGGCTTCCTGCGGCGTGATCGCATCGGTCACATAGCGGAAATCGAGGCATCGCACGAGTTCTTCGGGACTCATGTCGACGAGCAGTTTCCACACCGGCTTGCCTTCCGCTTTGGCCCACAGGTCCCAGGCCGCGTTCACGACAGCCGCCGTCGCCAGATGAATGGCGCCCTTGTCCGGACCGATCCAGCGCAACTGGCTGTCCGACGTCAACGCGCGCCAGAAGGCGCCCATGTTCGCTGCGATATCCTCGAGCGTTTTGCCGACGACCAGCGGGGCAAGCGCCTTCACCGCACTCACGCAGATCTCGTTGCCGCGGCCGATGGTGAAGGTAAGACCGTGACCTGTGTGCCCCGTCGGCGAATCGGTTTCGAGCGTCACGTAGGCAGCGGAGTAATCCGGCGCGGCGTTCATCGCATCGGAGCCGTCGAGTGAACGCGAGGTCGGGAACCGAATGTCCCGGACGGACAGCTTGGTGATCGTGGGCATCTGAACCCCTCCTCTGCGACAGCTATCGTCTTCTGCTTATAGGCAAAGAGGCCGTGCGTGTTCGCCTGGCCTCTTTGCAGCCATCTGCACTCCAGGCGGACGGGAGGCAAGAAAAGAAAAGGGAGCGCAGCGCCCCCTCCTCTCTCTTCGCGTCAGGCGGCCCCGGTCAATCGTAGAGCACAGCGGCGATCTTGGGATCGCTCATATTGCTCTTGTCGTACCAGTAGAAGCCCGTGTCGACTTTCTTGGGCAGCTTCTCGCCCTTCAACGCCTTCACCGCAGAGTCGACGACGCATTTGCCGATGCCGACCGGGTTCTGCGTAATGGCGCCGGCCATCAAGCCCGAATTGATGTCGTCCTTCTGCTCCTTGCCGGAGTCATAGCCGATCAGCACGAGCTTTTTGCCCGATTCCTTGACGCCGATCGCAGCACCTTCCGCCGACCCTTCATTCGCCCCGAAAATGCCCTTGAGATTGGGGTTGGCCTGGATCATCGTCTTGGCGATTTCCGCCGACTTCAGGTGGTCGCCGCCGCCGTACTGGACTGAGACGATCTTGATGTTCGGGTGCTTCGCTTTCATCTCATTCAGGAAGCCATCGCGGCGATCGATGCCGGTGCGGCTGGTCTGGTCATGCACCACCAGACCCACCTCTCCGGCATTGCCGATCGCCTCGGCCATCTTGTCGGCGGCGAGTGCGGCCGCGGCAAGATTGTCGGTCGCGCACGTGGTCAACGGAATGTCGCTGTCGACGCCCGAGTCGAAGGCGATCACGGGTATTTTGGCGGCCTGCGCCCGCTTCAACAGCGGAATGGCTGCCTTGCTATCGAGCGCGGCGATGCCGAGCGCCTGGGGCTTCTTGGCGAGCGCCGCCGAGAGCATGTCGATCTGCTTATCGACCATGGCCTCGGTTTCCGGACCCTCGAAAGTGATCCTGACGTTGTGCTCCTTGGCCGACTGTTCCGCGCCGGATTTAACCGCCTGCCAGAACTGATGCTGGAAGCCCTTCGAGATCAACGGGATGTAGGTGTCTTGCGCGTACGTCACACTCGCCCCGCCAATGAGCGCGCCAACGCCGACCACGACACCGATTAGTCTTCTTTTCAACATGGGGTTTCTCCTCCTAAGTTGGCCATCCACTTTCAGCCGTTCGGGGAGCCTTGGGCGCTCCCTTTTCTTGATCTTGTTTCGCGTAGCGTCAACCTTCGTCAGCTTTTCTTGCGCCGCAAAATATCGGCATAAACCGCGAGAATGATGATGAGGCCGGTCACCACGATCTGCCATTCCTGAGCAACGGACATGATGCGCAGGCCGTTGGTCAGCACGCTCATGATGAACGCACCGATGATCGTGCCCAGAATCGTGCCCGCACCGCCGCTGAGCGAGGTCCCGCCGATGACCACGGCGGCGATCGCTTCGAGTTCGTAACCTTGGCCTAGCGCCGGCTGCGCCGAATTCAGGCGCGAGGCAATCAGCAGCCCGGCGATGCCGCAAATTGCCCCGGCCAGGCCGTAAATGGCGATCTTCCACCGGTCGACATTCACGCCGGAAAGGCGCACCGCTTCTTCGTTGCTGCCAAGCGCAAACGTGTACCGGCCGAGCGCCGTGCGATTGAGCGTGATCGAACTTACCACCGCAAGGAAAAACAGGATCAGGACCGCGTTCGGAACCGGCAGGCTCGGCAGGAAAGAGCCGATCAGCGAATCCTGAGAAATCATGTAGAAGTTTTCGGTGTCGGTGAAATAGATCGGCTTGTCGGCCGAGACGACGAGCGAAAGACCTTTCAGCAGCAGCATCATGCCTAAGGTGGCAATGAACGGCGGTATTTTCATTTTCGCCGTGAGCGTGCCCGAAATGGTCCCGCAGATTGCGCCCGTCCCGATCGCAGCCACGACGCCGGTCCACATCGGCAAATGCCAATAGGTCAGAAACACGCCGCAAATGACCGCCGTGAAAGTCATCAAGGTACCGACGGACAAATCGATACCGCCCGTGATGATGACGAACGTGCAGGCAATCGCCAGCACGCCGTTGACGGCCGTCGCCTGCAGAATCCCGAGCATGTTGTCCATCTGCATGAACGCAGGGGACGCGAAGCTGAAAAAGACCAGCAACAGGATCAGGCTCCCGAAGGCGAGCAGCTTTTGCAGAGCGGTCGGCGTGAAGACGCGGGCTCTGAGGCCGGACAACCGCCCCTCGTTAGCGAGCGTCGAAGTATCCGATGGCTGTGTCATAAACTGGATCTCTCCTCTTCGGGCTCACGCCGCTTTTAAGGTTTCGCGCTGCGTCGCCAGTTGCATGATGCGCTCCTGCGTCGCCTCCGTGGCTGAAAGTTCGCCGGTAATGCGGCCCTCGCACATCACGACGATGCGGTCGCTCATGCGCAAGATCTCCGGCAGTTCCGACGAGATCATGACGATCGCCTTGCCTTGCCCGGCGAGCGAGCGCAGGAGTTTGTAAATTTCGCTCTTGGCGCCGACGTCGATGCCGCGCGTCGGCTCGTCGAAGAAAAGCACGTCGCAGTCGCGCTCGAGCCATTTCGCAACGACGATTTTCTGCTGATTGCCGCCCGAGAGAAGCCGCACCTCCTGCGTCGCGGAGGGCGTACGAATGGCGAGCAGATTGATGAAATGGGTGGCTGTCCGGCGGATCTCAGTGCGGCGCAAGAAAAAGTTGAGCGACAGGAATTTGCGCAGGTTGGACATCACGATGTTCGATTCGACGTTCATGCCGGTCGCAAGACCGAAGCGCTTCCGGTCTTCCGAGAGATAGCCGATGCCGCGCGCCACCGCATCGCTCGGATTCCTGATCGTCGCCTTCACGCCTTTCACGATGATTTCACCCGATTCGATCGGATCGGCGCCGAACACCGCGCGGGCGACCTCGGTGCGACCGGCGCCCATCAAGCCGGCAAAGCCCAATATCTCGCCTTTGCGCAGCGCAAAGCTGACGTCTCTGACAAGCGGGCCGGCATTCAGATTGTTGACTTCGAGCGCGATCTCGCCCGTGCCGGCGACGCTCTCAGAAGGCGCGGCGTCGGTCAAGATTCGACCGACCATCATGCCGATGATCGCGTCGACGCTGGTGTCTTTCGCGGTGACGGTGGCCACATATTCCCCGTCACGCAACACGGTGACGCGGTCAGCAATCTGCTTCAGCTCGTCCATCTTGTGGGAGATATAGACGATGCCCACGCCCCGGCTCTTCAGCTCGCGGATGATGCGGAACAGCTCGGCGATCTCGGCGTCGTTGAGCGCCGAGGTCGGCTCGTCCATGATCAGCACGCGCGAATCGAAGGACAATGCCTTGGCGATCTCGATCATCTGCTGCTTTGCGACGGTGAGCGTGCTGACCACCGCGCGCGGGTCGATATTCACATGCATGCGGGCAAGAATGTCGCGCGCCTGCTCATTGAGCTTGTCTTCGTCGAGGAACAGACCGAGGCGCCCACGCGGCTCGCGGCCGATGAACATATTCTGGGCGACGGTCAGGTGATTCATCAACTGGAGTTCCTGATGAATAATGCCGATACCCATGGCCTGCGCCTCGCGCGGGCTCGAGAACTCGACCGGCTGACCGTCATAGAGAATATCGCCCGTGTCCCGGGTGTAGACGCCGGCGAGGATTTTCATCAACGTCGACTTGCCGGCACCGTTCTCGCCCATCAACGCGTGGACTTCACCGGCCATGAGCTCGAACTGGACTTCGTGAAGCGCCCTCACGCCGGGAAAGCGCTTGTTGAGCCTTTTAACGGAAATGAGCGGGGTCATGGCGCGGATTGAACGACAATTCCGCGATCGCCGCTGGCCTCAATGCGGGGAGCGGGTCGAAAAAGCGCGGGAAGCCGCTGCGCCGGGCGTTGCCGGGTATTGCGGCTGAAATCGTAACGAGAAGCCAGACACATTGCTGGGCCACCCAAACTGATGTGCCACGATTTTACGACGCTGGATGGCAGCGGCTCAAGCGTAGGCATTCCCTAGTGTCGTGCGCACAGGTATCTCGCGCCTGCTTCCCACTATTTGGTTTGTCGCTCATTTCAGGCCGGTTCGGCGGCCGCCACGCCACGCAGACTCCGGTGCACGGGTGACGGCTCATGGCTTACGTGCCGCGCCGTTTCGAACAGTTCCGCGAGCCAGTTGACGAAGGCAAGCACGCGAGGCGGAGCGCGCCGATGACGCAGATACGCGACCGATACCGGCAGCGCCGCGGGCCTGCAATGCGGCAGCACTTCACGCAGCCGCCCGGAGTCGAGATAGGGCTGGGCGAGCGCCCGCGGCGGCTGGATCAGTCCAAGTCCGCGCAGTCCGCATTCGAGATAGGCATGCTCGTCGCTCACCTGCACGAAGCCCTCAATCGCCACGTTGACCGTGTCGCCTTCGACCTGAAAATCGAAATCCGCTGCACGCCCCGTTTGCGCACACATGTAATTCACCGCGATATGACCGCTTAGCTCATCGAACCGTTGCGGCGTGCCGTACCGTGCGAGATAAAGCGGGCTCGCACAGGTCACACGCTCGAGCGCGCCCAGTCGGCGAGCGGCGAGGCCCGCATCCGGCGACTTTCCAGTCAGAATGCAGCAATCGATCGCTTCGCCGGCCCGTTCGACCTGGCGGTTGCTGACGCCGAAGGTGAGCAGGATGTGCTCGTAGCGCGCGTGAAAATCGTCGAGCGCCGGAAACACGATCGCGTTCGCGACGACCGCCGGCATCTCAACGCGCAGCCGCCCGCGCGGCCGGTCGTCGGGATGCCGCAGGCTCGCCTCGATGTCGTCGAGGTCGGCGAGAATCTGCACGCAGCGCTCGTAATAGGCGGCCCCCTCGGCAGTCAGACTGAGCCGGCGCGTGGTGCGCACGAGCAACTGGATGCCGAGCATGGCCTCGAGGTTCTGCACGAGTGTTGTCGCGCTTGCGCGTGGAATCCCAAGCGACTGCGCGGCGCGGGTAAAGCTGTTGGCGTCGACGATGCGTACGAAGGTCTGCATCGCCATGATGCGATCCATCACGGGCGTCTCTCCTATCGATGTCGAGGCGCTATGGAACACAACACCAGCCTCGTCCTTGTAGAGCACACTAATGCCGTGCATCGAACGGTGTGAGTGACAAGTGTGGCGGGATTCAGTGTGCGGGCAATGAACCCGTCTTTCGTCTGCCGGTGAGAAAGCGGACGCGGACCGAAGTGAGTCTTCGGTTGCGGCCCGTTGAATGCAACGGGCCGCCGGCGCGATTGCCGATTGCCGCCCTACGCTTCGGCGAGAATCTGCTGGATGACTTGCTCGAAGGTTTCCACGGGTTGTCCGCCGCTCACCAGATAGCGTCCGTTGAAGATGATCGCCGGCACGGACTGGATGCCCTTCGACTGGAATTCCCGTTCTTCCGCACGGACGTCGTCGGCATAGATTCCGCTGCGCAGTACCTCACTTGCTTGCGCGGCGTCGAGCCCTACAGATTGAGCCGCTTCAACCAGGACTTCGTGATTGCTCGGGTCTTTGCCCTCGGCATGATAGGCCCGCAGCAGCGCCAGTTTGAGCGGCAACTGCTTGCCTTCGATACCGGCCCAATGCAGCAGGCGGTGCGCATCGAAGGTGTTATAGACGTGCGTACGCGGGCCGAAGGCAAAACCGACGCTCGCCCCGCGCTCGCGGATCATGGCCTGGGTTTCCGCGATCTGCTCCGGAGTACGTCCGTATTTCTTGCCGAGATAATCGACAATGGCTTCGCCGTCCGGCCCCATCTCCGGATTCAGCTCAAAGGGATGCACGATGACTTGAGCGTCGACCGTATCGCTCAAGCGCGATAGTGCGAGCTGGAGTGACGACAGGCCAATCGCACACCACGGGCATGCGATATCGGAGACAAAATCGATTGTTAGCTGTTGTTTCATTGCTTTCCTGACTGGAATAACCGTGTGGCACGGCCGCTGCGGTGCGACGCAAAACGGCCCACGCGGTAGCCTAGCCTGAATCGCTAGTTCTTGCAGGACCGCGCTCCGGATATGCGCCGAGGCCGTCATCCGCGGCGTACCCTTCAGTCCGGCATCCCGTTGTGGTCCCCGATTGGCCTGGTAGGCCAGTCCACCCAGCGGTCCGCGCGGGTCCGTTCGTGCGCTTCGTTGAGCGGATAACGAATGCGGTTGTCGTCGCGCGGACGTTCGCCGATCACCATCAGCCTGACTTCGTCCTTCGTATTGTTGATGAAGGTGTGGCAGATGCCGGTGCCTGACGGAAACGCGACGGAATCGCCTTCAGCAATGGGATGAAGCACGCCGTCGATCCAGACATCGGGCTTGCCTTCGAGCACATACACAAACTCCTGCTCGGTACTTTCGGCGTGCGGATATGACGTGCGCCGGCCGGGCAAAAGCCTCACGTGATGAATGCCAATGCGCGTGATGCCGAGTGCGGCGGATAGCGGCGCGTCGAGCGCCATTTTCTCGGTATCGCCGCGATAGGAATGCGCATCCGGTTCTTCCAGCTCGGTCCAGTGTTTGATGAAATCGGGTCGGCTCATCGATTGTTCTCCTTTGGGGACTACGGTCGATGATAGCGGCTAACTCACTCATAATTCGTCGTTAGCCGGCGACGTGAAAATCCGCTGAAACTACCGCCGACCGCTGGCCCGCCCTGCCCGTGCGTCAACGATCAGTACGATCCCATGTAGTCGCGCTTGCCGATTTCAACGCCGTTGTGGCGCAGAATCGCGTAGGCCGTCGTGACGTGGAAGAAAAACTGGGGCAGACCGTAGTTCTGCAAATAGGCGCTGCCGACCAGCTTCTTCTCTTTCGGCGTGCCCGGACGCAGGACGATTTCCTTGTTCTCGCTACCCTCGAACTGGGCGGCGTCGAGCGTGCCGAGGTGAGCCAACGCTTTGGCGATCAGCGCTTGCAGGTCGGCAAACGTCACCTCAGTGTCGGGCCACGACGGCACTTCTACGCCGGCCAGGCGCGAACTGACGCCCTTGCTGAAATCCGCGGCGATCTGCACCTGGCGCACCAGGGGAAACATATCCGGAAACAGGCGTGCCTGCAGCAGCGCGTTCGGCTCGATGTTCCTTTCGGTGGCATGCGCTTCGGCTTTCTTCAGCACGTCGGACAATGCAGTCAGCATTTGCTTGAAGACGGGAACGGATGCGCTGTAGATGGAACTGGTCATGATCACTCTTTCGGTCGATGTTGGATGCCGGCGCGGAAGATGCCACGCCGGCCGGATGAATAAGCGGGGGAAGGTTACCACCGTCCTGCCGGAAGTGCGGATCCACACGCCTTAGGAGCGGAACAGCAATAGCTGTCTCGCGTTGGCCGAGCACAGCCCGATACGCGTTTCTCCTCCAGTGATTCGATGAAAAGAACGTCGGCATTTTGAGGCGCGCTTGCGCTTGTGAAAAATGAATGGTATTTTTTCATGAAATTTACCGCGATTTTTTCACGAGAGCCAACATGTTCGACCAGTCAGCCGAGCACGTCGCGAGCTACTACGCACGCACCTATCCTGCCCCGATCCCCCTGCGGCCGACGCTGGAAGAGCGCCTCGACACGGAAGTGCTCATCGTCGGCGCGGGGTTCAGCGGCCTGCACACGGCGCTGCGTCTGGCCCTCGCGGGCAAGCGTGTCACGGTGCTCGAAGCCAGCCGGGTCGCCTGGGCAGCGTCCGGGCGCAACGGCGGCCAGGCCCTGCTCGGCTGGTCCTGCGACATGCCTCCGCTAGAGGCAGCGCTAGGTCTGGAACGTGCCCGTCAACTGTGGGACAGCATGCGCTGGGCCGCCGGTGAGATACGTGAGCTGCCGGCGCGGCATGGTTTCGATGCGGACTACCGTGCAGGAAGTCTGTGGGCGGCAGTGCTGCCGCGTCGCACCGCGCTCCTCGAGCAGGCTCAACGGGAAGCCGAGGAAAAGTGGGGTTACGACAAGATGCGCTTCATCCCTCGCGAGGAAATGCCTCAATGGATTGCAAGCGACCGCTACCAGGCGGCGCTCTACGATCCCGAGGCAGGCCATCTGAATCCGCTAAAACTCGCCCAAGGCCTGGCGGCGGCAATCGAACGGGCCGGTGGACGCATCTTCGAGCAAAGCCAGGTGTTGGACTACCGCGAGACGCCCGGCGGTTATGTCGCGCGCACCGAGAAAGGCGAGGTGCGTGCGGACGTGCTGGTACTTGCCTGCAACGCCTATATCGACCGCCTCGACCGCAAACTGTCCAGACGCATGTTGCCTGTTGGCACCTACCAGGTGGCCACGTCGCCGCTGCGGCCGGAGGTGGCCCGTTCGCTGCTGCCGCGCAATAGCTGCGTGATCGACAACCAGTTCGTTCCCGACTACTTCCGCTTAAGTCCTGACAACCGCCTGCTGTTCGGCGGCGGCTGCACCTACGCGGGCGGCATTCCAAAGGATATTGCGGCGGCTACCCGGCCTTACCTGGAGCGCGCATTCCCGCAGCTGCGCGGAGTGGAACTCGAGTTTGCGTGGGGCGGGCATATCGACATCAGCATGAAGCGCACGCCGGATATCGGTCGACAAGGTGAGCGCTACTGGTTGCAAGGCTATTCGGGGCACGGCGTGCTGCCTACGCTCGCCGCCGGCCGGGCGGTCGCCGACGCCATCCTCGGCGACGACGAATTGCTGGACCTGTATCAGGCCATCGACAATCCGCCTTTTCCGGGCGGTGCGCTACTGGCCGCGCCGCTGGAGGTCATTGGCAAGACCTGGTATCGTCTGCGCGACAGAGTCTGAGAGAAGAGGCAGAAGATGAACAAGCAGGAAGAAATTGAAGGTCTCGCGATACTGATTCGGGACCTGCGCAAGCATAAGAAGGTGACGTTGGGCGCGTTGGCCGAAAAGATCGGTCGCTCGGTGGGTTTCCTTTCCCAGATCGAGCGCGGCCTCTCGCGTCCGACCGTAGGCGACCTGACCGCCATCGGCGAGGCGCTCGGTGTGCCCACCACCTATTTTTATAGCCTGAGCAAGCCCCGCGCGCTGCCTTGGGTGACCCGGCCGGATGAACGCCGCACGCTTTATTACGCCGAAGGTGTGACCGACGTGCTGGTGTCGCCGAACATGTCAGCGGGTTTTTCGATGCTGGAAAGCCACCTGGCGCCGGGCGCCAGCAGCGGCGACAAACCGTTGAATGACAGCGACGAGCAAGGTGGCTTCGTCCTGGAAGGCGAGTTGACCATCTGGCTGGACGACGAAGCGCAACCGGCGACGCTCGGCCCCAACGACGGCTTCCAGGTGCCGGCGCACGCGCGGTTCCGCTACGCCAATCTCTCCGACGAACCCACGCGGGTACTTTGGGTGTTCACCTAGGATTCAGGCAGTACGGGACGCAGCAGCGAACGCTGCTCTGAATTTCAATTCGGATGACTAATGGACGGCGTTGTGACTATCGCGTTCCGTTATGTCATCGACTTGCCTACCTTTTTCGACGGTAGCTTTTAACTGAACCTCAATCATCGCGTCTTTTGCGTGAGAAGGACAACAACATGACTTCCCCCAGCGTCGACCTGCTCAGCGAAGTACGCGCCTTCCGCGCGGCGTATCCCGAGGTGCGTTACGTCGACCTCATTTGCCTGGATATCCCCGGGCACTTCTACGGCAAGCGTTATCCCGTGGACATGCTCGAGAAAGTCGCTGCCGGCAGTCTCCTGAAACTACCGCAGAACTGCATTTTGCTCGGTGCGCAGGGTGGCGTGTTCCCGATCGGCGACTATTGCTTCAACGACGGCGACCCGGATGCGCAGCGCCGCCTGATCGCCGGCACCCTCAAGCCCGTGCGATGGGAAAGCCAGCCATTGGGACAGATGCTGATCAGCTCGGACGGCACCGAGGCGCCCATTGAGTTCGAGCCCCGCGAGGTATTGGCGCGCGTGCTGAAACGTTTCGAGCGGCGCGGCATCCGCCCGGTTGTCGCCTTCGAACTGGAGTTTTACCTATTCGACGCCAGGCTGGCGGACGGTCTTCCGCAATTCCCCCGCGACCCGTTCTGCGACGATCCGGACGACCAGTCCAATATGCACATCGAGAGATTGTCGCGCTTCTCCAGTGTGCTCAATGAGATGGTCGACGCGACGCGTGAGCAGGGCGTGGACGCTACCGTGATCACCGCCGAGCTCGGGCCCGGACAGTTCGAGATCAACTTTGGCCACAACGACGACAGTCTGCGCGCCGCCGACTGGGCTGCCCTGTTCTGCCGCAGCACGCGCGGTGTGGCGCTGAAACACGGCTACCGCGCGAGCTTCATGAGCAAGCCATACCTGCACGCGCCGGGCAGCGGCATGCACGTGCATGTAAGTCTCTACGACGAAGCGGGTAACAATCTGCTGGCCACCGACGGCCAGCGCCCACTGCGCCATGCGGTGGCCGGGTGCCTCGCCTTGCTGCCGCATTGCATGCCTGTCTTCGCCGCCAATCACAACGCGTTTCGCCGCTATGGCTGGAAGACGAATGCAGCCAGTCGTGCCAGTTGGGGTTTCGAAGACCGCGACGCCTGCATTCGCATTCCCGAATCGGATGACCGCAACCTGCGTATCGAACACCGCCTGGCGGGCGCCGATGCGAACCCTTATCTGGTACTCGCCGCTATTCTTACCGGCATGGAACACGGGCTGGATGCAGGCCGCGAACCCATCGCGCCGCTCAACGAAGACCGCCAAAGCGGCGTCGACTTTCCGCAAGACATGCTCACGGCCGTCGCCGCGATGCAGAGCCATCCGGTCGTAGGCAAAGGCTTGGGCGAAGAGTTCGTGATGGTCTACTGCGAGAACAAACGGCAGGACCATCTGGATTTCATGAACGAAGTGAATGCGCGGGAATACCGCTGGTTCCTTTAAGCGAGCAGCTAGGTATTCGCTACCAGCAGTTCCTCAGCATTCTTTGGCGGCCGCAGACCATCGGTCCTGCCCATGAAGTAGCGCTCGGTAAGATCGGCCGCCGAGACGTGCCGTGCTTCTCTAAAGCCTGCTTCGCGGGCTAGCGCCAGAATCTCCGGCGGGGTGAAGAAGCTGAGGAATGGAGTCCCGCTCGCGCGTGCGCCCTTCTCCGCCATCTCAAGCCCGGGGCGCACCTCGGGGTCCGCCATCTCCAGCGGCAGCAGGAACGTCATGGCGAGCGTCGATCCCGGGGCGAGGGACGCGACTTCGCGCAGCGTGGCGGCGTTCGCATCTTTGGTGAGATACATGCTGACGCCTGTTGAGACCACGATTGCCGGTTTGCTGTCATCGAAGCCGGCTGTCACGAGCCCGTCTCGCCAGCTTCCCCCCGCCTCGAAATCGACCGGCACGAAACGCAACCAGTCCGGAACGCCGAAGCCGAGTTCGATCAGGCGCTGACGCTTCCATGCCTGAGGACCTGCCTGGTCGACCTCGAACACCTTGAGATGGGATGCGATCTCCGGCCGCCGCTGGGCGAAGCTGTCGAGGCCGGCGCCGAGGATGACGTACTGATCAAGCCCGCGCCCGGCCTGTTCCACGACCAGGTCTTCAATGAAGCGAGCACGCGCCACGATTGAAGCGCGAAAGGGTCGCGTGAATTGAGGATCCATATCCCCGCGGCTGCGCCAGCCCTCCTCCGGGGCCAGCAGCTTAAGGCCGATTACGTCTTCCAGCACGTGCGGCGGCGGGTCGGACTGGACATGGAGAGCACGCCACAGGGCGACTCGCGCTGCTGTGCTGTCTGGCGCTGCATCTTGCTTGTCGGTCATGACTTTCGATCCTCCTGTGGGCGAATGTTGTTGACGTTAACCCATTTCATGCCGACGAGGGCAAGAGGACTTTTTTCATCGACGGTGCGGGATGGACCACGTAATTCTGTCGTTTATAGAGACATGCCGCCCGAGACTTCGATGCGCTGGCCATTGACCCAGCGGTTCTCCTCGGACAGCAGCGACGCGATCATCGGGCCGATGTCGTCGGGCAAGCCCGCACGGCCGAGCGCCGTCCCGTCCGCCACCAGCTTGTTGATCTCGGGATTGTCGCGGACCATGCCGCCGCTGAAGTCCGTGGCGACTGCGCCTGGCGCGACGGTGTTGACTGCAATTCGACGCGGACCGAGCTCCTTCGCGAGATAACGAGTCAGAACCTCGACCGCGCCTTTCATGGACGCATAGGACCCACTGCCTGGAAAGGCGACACGAGTCAGTCCCGAGGAGATATTCACGATGCGGCCACCGTCCTTGATCAACGGCAGAAGCTTTTGCGTCAGGAAAAATACGCCCTTGAAATGGACATGGTAAAGACTGTCCAGCTCTTCCTCGGTTGTCTTGTCGAACGGAGTGTGATTCGAAGTGCCGGCGTTGTTGACGAGGTAGTCGAAACGCTCGGCACCCAACTGCGCAAGCGACGCCCGAACCTGCTCCACGAACGCGTCGAACGTACTCACTTTTCCGGTATCGAGTGGCAGTGCAATGGCTCTTTGCCCCTCCTCTGCCACGAGGCGGACAACCTTGTCGGCTTCCGCCTGATTGGCTCGATAGGTGAATAGTGAACTGACGCCGCGCTTCGCAAGGTTAAGGACCGTATTGCGCCCCAGGCCGCGACTCCCGCCTGTCACGATGGCGATCTTCGAGATGATGTCTGCCGATTGTCCTGCTGTCATTTTTGCGCTCCACGTTAGATGTGTAGACGCAGCTTATTCCGGCCGCTAGCGAGGCTGAATGCCCTAACTGTCCTTCTTCTTGCCTAATCCTGCCCGGGCTCTGCAGCTCGACACGCGAGGCAGTAATATGAGCAAAAGCGGGCTCGGAGGAAGTTCATATGTCAAATGCCTTGGTCGAAGGTGTCAAACGCTACACCGACAATCAAGCCGGGAGCGAGGGCCCGTTCATGACCGCCATCGAGGGCTTGATCATCATCCGGTCGGATCATGAAAAACACCCCTCTCATCTGATCATGAAGCCGGCTCTCTGTGTCGTCGTTCAAGGTGCCAAGTGGACGACATTCGGTGACAGGCGGTACGACTACAGGGCAGGACAAGCCCTGATCGTCAACGTCGAGATGCCGGCGTTCAGCAGGATTGTGAAAGCCAGCCCAACAGAGCCATACCTCGCTATTGCCATGGAGTTCGACCTTGCCATCATGCGCGATGTCATGGCATGTCTCGATACGCCGCCTGCGCCGGAAGACGAACTCGGGCACGGCGTCTTTGTCACCGACATTGACGGCCCGCTCGCTGACTGCATGCTGCGCATGGTGCGTCTCCTCGATACGCCTCACGCTATTCCCATTCTCGCACCCATGATCAAGCGAGAAATCTGCTACTGGTTGCTAACGGGACGTCATGGCAACGAGGTCGCGCGGGTCGTGCTGGCCACCAGCCATGTGCATAAAGTTGTCGCTGCCATCCATGCGTTAAGAGGCCAATTCACCGAGACCGTACGCATCGAGGAGCTGGCCGCCGTGGCACAAATGAGTCCGTCCGCATTCCACAGGCAGTTCAAGGCGCTGACATCGATGACGCCGTTGCAATACCAGAAGCAGCTTCGCCTGCTTGAAGCACGTCACCTGATGGTGGCAGGCAATGCCAATGCCGAAGCGGCGGCCTATCAGGTGGGCTACGAAAGCGCATCGCAATTCAGTCGCGAATACTCGCGCATGTTTGGCGCGCCGCCCCGACGTGACATAGAGGCTTTGAAAACGGCAACGACCTAGTGTTTCATGCTGCCGTCTCAATTCGCATCGCGCACCCAGTTGCCTCCATGCGCCGCGGCCTGCGCAGCGGGCGAGGTGGCAAGATAAGCGAGCGCCTGCTCGGTCGAGCCTTCGTGATGCGGCGTATAACGCGGATTGAAATAGCGTAACGCTGCCGCGATCATCTTCCAGAACGACGGCAGGCAACCGCGCCGCGCCCCGGCGCGCCAGGCGAGGATAAAACCCCGGTACGCGCCGGCGTCGGGATCGCGCCGGTGCATGAAGCGCGCGCCGTGCGTGAGAAAGTACAGTAGGAGCATGACCGTCGACAGCATGTGGAAACAGCGTTCGAAGTAGGTCCCGCCCATATGCCGGAAGATGTCGAATGCTACGGTGCGATGCTCCACTTCCTCCGCACCGTGCCAGCGCAGCAGGTCGAGCATGGTTGGGTCGGCATGAGCGGCATCGAGGCCGTTGGCATTGAGCACCCAATTGCCGAGATAACCGAAAAAGTGTTCCAGCGCGGCGATGACGCCCAGTTGCTGGCGCAGCCAGAAACGCGTTTTGCCGATCTTCAGTCCGAGCGGTTGCTCGCCGAGCAGCTTGCCGAACAGCCAGTCGAGTTTCTTTGTGAAAGGCTGCGTATCGATGCCGTGAGCCTTGTAGTAGTGCGTGAGCACACCGCCGTGCGAGCGCGAATGCACCGCTTCCTGCCTGAGAAACCCCTCGGCGTCGTCGCGCAGCGCCGGGTCGGCGATCAGCGGCAGCGCCTTGTTGTACACGCGGCAGAACCATAGTTCGCCGGCGGGGAACAGCAGGTTCAGCACATTAATGATGTGCGTGCTCGACGGGTCACCGGGAATCCACTGGATCGGTGTTTGACTCCAGTCGAATTTCACATGGCGTGCCCTGATTTTGTATTGAGTGTGCTCTTGGGTCATGACGGTCTCCGGCATCCGGTGGGTGAGATCAACGCGGCACCATGCTGATGCGAGCGATCATGCGGCTGAGCCCAGGCATGTAGCGCGAGATGAAACGCATTGAATGCGCCTCGATGCCGATGGCGACCACTGGCTTGTTGCGCAATACCGCGCGGAGCGCGGCTTTCGCGACCGTCTCGGGTTGCAGGCCGCGCAACTGGTAAAGCTTGGTGGCTTTCTGGCGCATGCGGTCCTGCTCCTGAGCGTTGGCGCCGACATACTGGGTCGAGGCCATGATTCCGGTTTCGGCGAACCCCGGGCAGATTGCGCTGACGCCGATACCGTGCGCGCCGAGTTCTCCGCGCATGCACTCGCTAAGCATCAACACGGCAGCTTTGGTGGTCGCGTAGGCCGGCAGGTCGCGCGAAGGGGCGAACGCCGCGGCTGATGCGGTGTTGATGATGTGACCGCCGTTGCCGCGCTTCACCATCTGTCGGGCGAACAGGCGAGAGCCGTGAATCACGCCCCACAGGTTGACGTGAAGAATGCGTTCCCAGTCTTGTGCCGAAGTGTCGAGCACGCCGCCTGCCATGCCAATGCCGGCATTGTTGACCACGATGTCGGCGCCGCCGAGGTCACTCCCGACCCAATCCGCCAGCGCTTCCATCTGTTCGACGCTGCCGACGTCGGCCTTGCGTGCGTACGCCTGGCAGCCTGACAACCTGGCCAGGGTAGCCGTGCGCTCCGCGCTTGCAGTGTCGATATCGACCGCAACCACTGCGGCGCCCTGCTTCGCGAATTCCAGTGCAATGCATCGCCCGATGCCGCTGCCCGCGCCCGTCACGACCGCGAGCTTGCCGCTGAGCGGTTTGCGTGCGGCGTCCATACGGACGCGTTGCAGCGTGTCCGGTTCGGCGCCGCCTTCAGTGTGATCGACGAGCTCACGCACCATCCGGGCCATCTGTTCAGGGTGCGTGACCGGTAGCCAGTGCCGCGCAGTCAGCTCACGGCGCCAATACTGCGGCACCCATCGCGAAAGATCTTCGGACAAGGCCGGGCTGACGTATTTGTCCAGCGTCGGCACGATCACCTGGACCGGCGCGTGGGCGTAGCGCTTGCGCGGCGTGAACAGGCAGCGGATGAAGTTGGCTCGATACAGCGAGACGCCGCGCACGCCGTCCTGCGTTTGCGTCGGGCGCGGCGCGATCTGCGTCTTTTCCACACGACGCAATACACGCGGCCACGCGCGGCCGAGCCACACGCGCCAGGTCAAGCCTGGCAGCACCGGCAAATGGAACAGCAGCACATACCAGGAGCGCACCAGTTGACCCAATAGCTTGCCGATCGAACGCGGCGTGGGACGCAGCAAGCGTGCTCGGATCCAGTAAGCGACGTGGTCGAGGCAAGGGCCCGAGCACGACGTGTACGACGCAATGCGCCCGCGCAAGCGCTCTTCGGTGACGAACTCCCAGCCCTGGATCGAACCCCAGTCGTGCGCGACCAGATGGACGGCGCGATCGGGGCTCACGGCGTCGATGACGGCGATGAAGTCGTCGGTGAGTTTTCCCAGACGGTAAGCGGCCGTCCCTTTAGGCGCGGTGGACTGCCCTGCACCGCGAACATCGTAGGCAATCACATGGAAATCGTGTGCCAGCAATCCGGCCACAGTGTCCCAGACTTCGCTGTTGTCGGGGTAGCCATGTACTAACACCACGGTCGGCCGGGCGGGGTCACCCCATGCCCTGGCGGCAAGCGTCACGTCGCCCGAGCTCACCGTGAATTCGGTGCGGCGCGTGGCGGGTGGCGCCTCGTACAGCGTAGGCGATATCGGTTCGGTTAGAAGTTGCATGTGCGCCTCCGTCATGCCGCGGCCAACGCCCGCCCGCGCTGCGCCCAACGGCGCACATGCGGCAGGTCGTCGTCGAGCCAGTAGGCGTCGTCATCGGTGATGACCAGCAACTCTTCGAATTTGGCGCCCACACCCTGAAAGCCGAGATGCGGCTCGACGGCCCATAGACCAGGCGTCGGCGCATGATCGGAGCGGCGATCGATCGACCATAACGGCGACCAGCCCTCCTTCCTGCCCGCGCTGACCTGGTCGAGGACGAGGTTGCGCGTGGCGTTCAGGCCGAAACGCGCCACGAAACGCGGCTTGGCGGGCTGGTTCAGCTTCGCGACACGATGCGCGAGCACCTTGAACGGATAGGCCTTGTGGCGCGGCTCGACGCCCTGTTTTCTGCACAACAGGTCGACCGCGCGCGCCACATCGGCAAGCGTCTGCCGTTGCTTCACCATGCTGACGATCAACTCGCGGTGTTCGGCCAGGTCGTCTTTCAGCTGTTCGAGCGTGGGATTCGTGCCGACGCAGGTGGCGTAGCCGACATCGGCGATCACACCGTTCAACACTGGCGCCACGTCGAGAATGACCGGCATGTTTTCTTCCAGCCGACGCGAACTCGGGAAGAATGCCAGGTTAAAACCGGCCATGTGCGACAGCCCGGAAAAACCTTCAAAGGCGGTACGGTCGCCAAACCAGGCGAAGGGTTTGTGCAGCCAGTCGCGCACGCCGTGATCCTGCAGCCATTCGGTCAACAGCCGGGCGGCGTCTTTTTCCGTCATGCCAGGCTGGAGCAATTCGCCGACGCTCTCGACGCAGCGATAGGCCAACTGCTGGACTTCGCGGAACTGCGCCAGTTCTTCCACGTCGACGTGTGGAATGGACTTGTCACCCATACATGCCTCCCGAATATGCTGTCGACGGGGGTGCGGCCGCCCGTCACGATGACATTTATTATTGTTACATTGAATGATGTAACGATTGGATCGTACACCACCCTGGGCGCTCGTCCACTGGTTGTTTTCCCTGGGGGCTGGTTGGGGAATGCGGGATGGGAGGCGTGGAGGCCGTCCGATTAGCCAAAGGTGCGGATGCCTGAACTCAGTCAGGCACCGACTCCGGCATCAGCCGTGTGGCGCGGGGATGCGGTGGCAGACAAGCCGGAGCGCTGTTTGCTCTTTGGCAAACGGCGCATCTGTTCCGGTTGTTGAGCGGCTGCTGATCGGCCGTTGACTTAAGGAACCGGCGGGAAGTGCCGCTTGCCGGCGTGAATTGGCAAACGCCGGAAGCGTTCTTTCTTATGCTCTTCGTCGAAGTGGGCAAGAGACGGCTTGACCAGATCGCTGCGCGACACAATGCCGACCAGTTGCAACGTTTCGGAGTCCGTGACTACAGGCAAGCGTTCGAGACCGTGTACCGCGAGCCGCGTTGCGACGAGCCGGCAGGTTTCGCTCGGCAATGCAAATGCGGGGGAACGGTGGGGCAATACGTCAGCGAGGCGCGACTCGAGCGCATCCACTGGCTCGTCATCGCGAATTTTTTCCAGTAGCGCGCGATCGACGACGCCCACCAGCACGCCATGCCGCACGACCGGATAAGCACGATGTGTCTGCGTCGTGCCGAAGAACATTGCTAGCGCTTCGCCCACGGACATATCGCCATCGATTGTCTCGACAGTACGCGACATCACCTCGTCGACGTGGTGACGCTCAAGCGGATCGACGCCGTATTCCCGGTAAATGTGATAACCGCGCCGGGCAATCTTCTCGGTCATGATGGAGCGCTTCATGACGACCGTTGCAAACCCGTGCGCGATCAGCGTCGCGGCGAGCAGCGGCAGCAATGCGTTGCTGTCGTGCGTGAGGCCGAACGCGAACACGATTGCGGTCAACGGCGCGCCCAGCGTGGCGCCGAGCGTGGCCGCCATGCAGACGAGCGGCCACAGGGCAGGTTCGCCGCCCGGCAACACGTGACCGAGCACGACACCGAGCCCCGCACCCAGCATGAGCAACGGCGCCAGGACGCCGCCTGAGGTGCCCGAGCCCAACGCCACGACCCAGATGATCGCCTTCACGATCAGGATCGCCAGCGCGAGCTGGATTGCAATGTGCTGACGCAACAGGTCGCCGATCACGTCGTAGCCGACGCCCAGCGCGCGAGGTTCGAGAAAGCCGCCGATGCCGACGACGAGACCGCCGAGCGCGGGCCACCACATCCAATGGATGGGCAGCTTGCCGAACAGGTCTTCGGTCTTGTACAACGCGGCTGACAGACCCGACGCGAGCGCACCGGACAGCAGGCCTGCAATGACGCACGAAACCAACGACAGCGCGCCGGGAGGCGCAGTCTCAAGCGGAAACAGCGGCCCCGTGCCGAAGAACACCGCGCGCGCAAAACCCGCGACTGCACACGCAAGGGCGACCGGCAGAAAACTGCGCGGACGCCATTCGAACAGCAGCAGTTCGACCGCCAGCAGCACGGCCGCCACCGGTGTGCCGAAGACCGCCGTCATGCCCGCCGCTGCGCCGGCAACCAGCAGCGTCTTGCGTTCCGCGGACGTGACCTTCACGCACTGCGCGATCAGCGACCCCAACGCGCCGCCTGTCATGATGATTGGGCCTTCCGCACCGAACGGCCCGCCACTGCCGATCACAATGCCGGACGACAGCGGTTTGAGAATCGCCACTTTCGGCGACATGCGGCTCTTGCCGAACAGGATGGCTTCGATCGCTTCGGGAATGCCATGCCCACGGATCTTTTCCGAACCGTAACGGGCCATGAAACCGACGATGAGACCGCCGATCACCGGGATGATCACCACCCAGATACCCAGCGTGTTGAGGGCCGGGGGGCGGTCCGCAAACGAAAATTCCTGAAAGAAAAACAGATTGGTGAACAGATGAATCAGGCTCAGCAGCACGAACGCTGCAAGCGTGCTGAGCGCACCAATTCCCGCGGCGAGCGCGGAAACGCCGGGAAGCCGCGCGTTGGTGGAAAAGTCACGCTTATGGGTATCGAGGCTCATGCTGACTCAAACATCGATCTGGGGAACATTGAACGTGCCTTTGAGCGACTTCAGTTCGGCACGGTGCATCTCGGCGAGACGGGCCAGCACCTGCTCGCCCGCTTTCAACAAATGAACCTCGACCTGGCGACGGTCCGTCTCACTGACCTTTCTGCGAACCAGTTCGAGCGCCTCACAGCGCGACACGAGCGCGACCACGCCGTGATGCTGCGCCTGAAGCCGTTCCGCAAGCTCGCCGACGGTCGCCCAGTCACGCTCCGGATAACCCTTGATATGCAGGAGCAACAGATATTGCAACGGTGTGATGCCTTCACCCTGGGCGGCCTGCTCAGAAAAACGCTCGAAGCGGCGCATCTGGTAGCGAAACTCGGACAGTTGCTCGAAGTTCGCCTTGGTCAAGCCGCGAGTGAGTGTTTTCATCGGAGTGCCGTCGAGAAATAGGTGAAGCGCGAATTATATCATGTCGTGATATTTATGCATGTACTCATGCGCAAGTGCCTGCGATAGTGCTATTGCTATGCCGCGTGCCGCTGCCTGGCGTAAGCCTGGCGATAGAGTCCCGCGATGAGGTCGGCCTGCGTGATCATTCCCGCAAGCCGCTGATTCGAGTCCAGAACCGGGATGTGGTGGTGCCCATAGTTCGCGAACACCGGCACCAGTTCGACGATCGGTGTCGCCGCGTCGACTGTGTGAACGTCAACGTTCATCAACGCACCGACGAGCGGCGCCGGGGTGATGCTGCGCCGGAACCAGCGTTGCATGGGGGACGACAAACCGATCCCTTTGCTGACCGCCCGTTTGTCGACAAGGTCGGCACGGGTCACGATGCCGATTACGTGCTGCCTCTCGTCAGTGACCGGAAGTGCTTTGATATGGCGCTGTTTCAGCAGACTCCATGCGGCCGACGCTCTCGTGTTCGCCGACACGGCGACCAGCGAACGCGACATGATGTCCTCGCAGGTCAGCTCATTGAACGTGCGGGCGTAGGCCTGCAACTGAACGTCGCGCAGGAGGGATTCCAGATCGTCCGTATCGATGTCGAGCAATTCCCCGCGGCGGTTCAGCACCGCCTCGAGGTCCGCGCGCGTGAAACCTTCGTTCGCAGCCGCAGCCGATGCGGCCGCACCTTTGCCGGAACTCTGCGCGACGTGCGGGTATCGATGCCCGGTTGCAGCGTGGTAGACGATAGCCGCGCACAGCAGCATCACCGTCTGGATCGCAATCGGTTCTGCCACAAAGCGGTAGCCCAGCGCATGCACGGCCGGACCACCGAGGACCGCGGTCAAGGCGACCGCGCCCGACGGGGGATGAACACACCGCAACGCAAACATCGCACAGATCGCCAGCGAGACGGCCAAGGCGGCGGCGCCGACCGGATCGGTGATCCAGCTTGCGCAGGCAACGCCGACCGTCGCGGAGACGATATTGCCGCCGATGATGGACCACGGTTGCGCAAGCGGACTGGCGGGCACCGCGAACAGCAGCACGGCCGAAGCGCCCATTGGCGCAACCAGGAGTGGAATGTTTGCTGCCGGTCCGAGAAGAACGTGCATTGTCCCGCCGGTGAACGCAATCCCCAGCAATGCGCCGAGACACGATCTCAGGCGTTCCGGCCACCGGACGGCGATGGGATGGGGAGCGAAGCTGGAAAGCCAGCGGATGAGAGCGTAGCGGGACAAGGTTTAGATGGGAAAGTTGGCGAGTATCACGTGGGACGGAACTGCACCTCAAGGTGCAAATCCTCACGAAATGAAAGAACGTATCGCCAGCATTATATCTTGTTGTGATATAAAAATCCGTTGCGAGTCGCCGCGACCCGATGGAACCGGCCTGGCCACGCGGATGCCGCGCCCCGCTCCGATGCGCGGGATCCGGATTTACCGCGCGGAGCAGGCTTCGCCGCCCGGGGCGCAGAGCGCGTCTGCCTCTGCGGTCGCGTCTGTTACGTCGGCAAGCACCACCTTCGCTCCCTCGGCCACGAACCTTTCCGCTATTGCATATCCGATGCCCCGTTGGGCACCCGTAATCAAGGCGACGCGGTCTTTCAGTCTCATGTCGTTCTCTCGCTTGAACAGGGCGAGCGTCATGGTATCAGCCGAGGTCGCCCTGATTCTCCGAGGCAGTTGAGGCCGTCCCCCACGTAAGCCGAGACGCCCTTCTCGCGCGCGATGCCGATGTGAAACTCCCCCAAATCCGATTGATTGCGAGCAACGTACGAGGCAAAATCATCCTGTTAAATTGGTGACACTATCCGGGTATACGTCTTAACAGATTAAGCATGGCCCAAGTGAACGACGACGAAAGCAGCAACCGGCTCGGCAACTATCTGAAGAACCGGCGGACCAAGCTCGATCCCGCGTCCTTCGGCATTTCCGGTGGCCGGCGGCGCACGGCCGGACTACGCCGCGAAGAGGTGGCGCAGCGCGCCAATATCAGCGCGGCCTGGTACACGTGGCTGGAACAGGGGCGCGGCGGCAATCCGTCAGCGGATGTGCTGGACCGCATTGCGAAGGCACTCATGCTGACCGAAGTCGAGCGCGAACACGTGTTCCTGCTCGGCCTCGGCCATCCGCCCGAAGTCCGTTATCGCGGCGGTGACGCGATAACGCCACGACTGCAGCGCCTGCTCGATGCACTGCCCTACAGTCCGGCAATCGTCAGGACTGCGACGTGGGATGTGGTTGCCTGGAACCGCGCCGCCGCGACCGTGCTCACCGACTACGGCTCCCTGCCCCCCGAACAACGCAACGTCCTGCGCATGATCTTCTGCGATCCCCGCGTCCGTGCCGCTCAGTTCGATTGGACAAGCGTGGCCCGCTTCGTGGTGGGCGCCTTCCGGATCGATGCCGCGCGCGCAGGCGCCGACGCCGAGGTGGCGCCGCTCGTCGACGAACTGTGCCGCTCGAGTCCCGAGTTCGCCGCCATGTGGCGGGACAATGAAGTGCGGACCCACGGCGAGGGGGTCAAGCGCCTGCGCCACCCCGTGCTGGGGCCGATCTCGCTGGAGTACTCATCCTTCGCAGTCGACGGGCGGCCGGATCTTCAGATGATCGTCTATAACCCGGCGACACCGGTCGATCAGGAGCGGATCAGATCCCTGATCGAAGACAAGCAGGCAGTCGCAGCGAAGTGAGCCCGAGGCACCCTCGAAGCACGCGGCATGGAAGTCTTTGCGCCGGCACGGATCTAAACGCGCGTTTCCAACGCGCGCCTCAATATATCGGACTCCATATGATGACAACGCCGCCTTTTGTCTGAACTATTTGCGCAGCACGACGTGTAACGGCGAGGTTACGTTCGATGTGATGGGAACACGTAACACCTGGGACGTAACACGCGCCACACGATGCCGTCACTGCACTCTCCATCTCACCCGATCTGCCCCGTCCAGCAAGACCTTCGTCGCCGCACGCCACTCAATTTCAGCACCGCCCGTGCGCGGAACGTGCCGCGCTCCGTAACCGCAGCATTGGCTCAGAACTTGCGGCGACCAATTGCCCGAGGAAGCCAAATCCGAGCATGGCGCTACCGCACCGGCTCCAGAATTAAACGAAGGCGACGCGCACAAACGCGGTCTCGGGCTAGAAAAGCAACCGTTTCTGCAAGACCGATCAGCGGTTTTCCGGGGGCACTGATTACACCTTCCAATCAGGACGCGATTTCATCGCGAAAGGACTAATCATGGCTCCCTTCAAACACACTCTTGTTGCATCGGCGAGCGCACTCCTATGGTGGTCGCTAGCCACTTCGTGTCAGGCCGGAGACGTCACGACCACACCGCCTCCCTCGTTTGCGCAAGGCAGCGGATGGACGACAACCGGGCAACCAGGATCGGGATTCGCGTGGGCAGGAGGCGGTAACACATCTGGCGCATGGGCCGGCAGCGGTGCGGGTAGTGGCTCGGTTTGGGCCGGCGGCTCGGCCTGGGGCGGCGGTCCGGTTTCCGGCTCGGGCGGCGGGTACGGCGGTGGCTCTGGAGACGGCGGTTATGGCGGCTCGGGAGGCTCCGGCGATTCGGGTGACGGGAACGGCGGTGGCTCTGGAGACGGTGGCCACGGCGGTTCGGGTGGTGGCTACGGTGGAGGTTCCGGCGACGGTGGCCAAGGTGGCTCGGGTGGTGGGAACGGCGGCGGCTCTGGAGACGGTGGCCACGGCGGCTCAGGTGGCGGGTACGGCGGCGGTTCCGGAGACGGCGGCCATGGTGGCTCAGGTGGCGGGTACGGTGGCGGTTCCGGAGACGGCGGCCATGGTGGCTCAGGTGGCGGGTACGGTGGCGGTTCCGGAGACGGCGGCCATGGTGGCTCGGGTGGCGGTTACGGCGGTGGCTCGGGTGGCGGTTACGGCGGTGGCTCCGGTGGCTCCGGTGGCTCCGGTGGCTCCGGTGGCTCCGGTGGCTCCGGTGGCTCCGGTGGCTCCGGTGGCTCCGGCGGTGGGAACGGCGGCGGCTCTGGAGACGGTGGCCACGGCGGCTCGGGCGGCGGATACGGCGGCGGCTCCGGAAACGGTGGTCACGGCGGCTCCAACACTGGCGTTGGCTCCAGCAGCGGCAGCCAGACCACCGGCGGCCTGCTTGATCCGATCGTGAACCTGGTCGTCAGCGTCGGCGCGATCAGCGTGCCTATCGTGCCGATCACCGTGGGCAACAACAGCGGTAGCGGCAACGGCAACGGCGTGGCCAACGGCACAACCGGCGGTTCACATGGCGTTACAGGCGGATCGAGCGGACATGGCACCGGTGGCCTGCTGGCACCTGTGACGGCGTTGCTCGGCGGACTGTCGGTGGCCTCGGTGAACGGCGGCTCGCAAGGCAGCAGCGGCCCCCTCGCACCGGTTACCACCTTGCTCGGCGGACTAACCGGAGGCCAGGGCGGCGGCACCTCGCACGGATCGTCGACGAACTCGGCGTCCAATCCGGTCGCACCGTTGACCAACCTGGTCGGCACACTGACCGGCGTACTCGGCGGCGCAAGCGGCGGCTCGTCTCCGCTCGCCCCGTTGACGAACCTGCTCGGCGGCCTCACAGGTGGACTCGGCGGCGGCGGCACGCCGTCCACACCCAAGCATTAGCCCGCAATGCGAGGTGCCCCGGGGGGCACCTCCCGCGCGACCTCGCGGGTGCAACAGAAAGGACGGCCGGACCTGACTGGCATCACGGCTTCACAACGTCAGGCCCGGCACACGCACACGAGCCTACACGCACGATACGTCACACGCTGCATCTGCCGGCAGCCGGCAGCCGGCGGCCGGCTACGCGAGACAATCTCCATGAAGTCGGGCCCGGTCAGCCCCGCACAGCTTCGCGAACGCCACAGCACGTGACCGGCTCGCGCCGAAGCGGTCCCGTGGAATCGTTACAATGCCCGCATGAATCCCCCCTCAACTGAATCGAATGCGAGACATGCTGACCTCCTATTACTGGAGTGACGACGCCATCCGCAGCCGAAGCGTGAGCGACATCGTGTTATCAGGCACGGTCGACGTCCCTATGCCTCCTGCACGTCTGCTTGCGGATTGGGAAAGAGAGATATCGTCGCATATGGTTCTGGAACCTGGAGACGTCGAGCCAATGCCTTTGCCGAGAGCGCGGGCGCGCTGGCCGGATTACACGCGCTGCGTGCAGGCCGTGTCCGATTGGACGCGTACGCTTGGACTGCCTGAGGTGCTTGCCGCCAGTGACGTAGCCCTCATGGCCTGCCGCGGCGCGAGGTACCACCACGACGGTGCGCAATATGGCGATGCGGCTTTTTGCAATCTGTTCATGAGCGAGGACCGAGGTCTGGACTTGCATTTCCCCGCTTTGGGCCGGCGTATTCCGCTGAGCCGGGGAACGGTTGTGATATTCGATACTGGCCAGCCTCATGGCGTCATCCAGCGCGGCAGCAGTGGTTTTGATGCGGCCGATTTCGCGCCGGATCAGGATTGCATCCAGATCTTCCTGACCTGGGAGCTTTCCATCGAAAATGCCCACGTTGGACACGCGCTGAAGGTGGTCTTCGACGTTACGCCTTCGACCTCGTCGCAACCGGATACCGAGCAAGTCCAGCTAAACGGCGAACAGGTGATTGTGTGCCCGGATTCGGGTCGTTGGTCACGGGCTGACTAGCCGTCAGGATCACACCGCGGCGTTGCCCTGACAGGCACGAGGGTTACCGGCTGGCGCCGCCGCCCGCCTGTATGATGGCGGGCTTGCGTCCGACGAAAGCCCGCGCTAGCGGTCCGCGCAGATCGCGCACCGCCCGCTGCCGCCACGTGGCGCTAATGCATCCATTCACGATGACCCAAAGGAAGACCGCCATGACGGCCACAACGCAATTCGATCAGGTTTCCGTTATCAAACGCGCCAACGTCTACTTCGACGGCAAGTGTGTCTCGCACACCGTTCTCTTCGCCGACGGCACGCGCAAGACGCTCGGCGTGATCCTGCCCGGCGCGCTCAACTTCGGCACCGACGCGCCGGAACTCATGGAAGTGCAGGCCGGCCAATGCCGCATCCGCCTCGAAGGGAGCGCGGAGTGGAAGACGTATGGCGCGGGCGAGTCGTTCTCGGTGCCTGGCAAGAGTCGCTTCGATATCGATGTGATCGAAACGCTCGACTACATCTGCAGCTACCTGTAGAGACGGACGGGCGCCGGGTCATTGCCCCGGCACCCTCCCCCCTTTCTTCACCGCCCGCGCACTCCGGCTCACGCGCCGAGCGCTCGCTCGATCGCAACCGGAGGAGACCGACGAATGGCGAATGACGATCGCACCAAGATAATTCCCAGGAGAACGCCGGAATCAGCGGCCATGTCAGAGAACATCAAACGCGCGATGGCGATCACTGCCACGCTCAACCGGTTGACGTTCAACGATGCGGACGAAGTCCGGGCCTTGTTCAGCGAACTTATCAGCAAGAAGGTGGACGACAGCTTTCTATTGATACCACCGTTCTACACAACCGGCGGGGTCGATATCAGTGTCGGGCGCAATGTCTTCATCAATCAGAATTGCACTTTCTACGACCTTGGCGGACTCGACATTGCCGACGATGTGATGATCGGGCCGAACGTCAGCATCATCACGTCTGGCCATCCCATTGAACCTTCTCAGCGGCGCGCCTTCGTAATCGCAAAGCCCATCGTGATTAAGAGAAACGTCTGGATTGCGGCTGGTGCGACCATCATCGGTGGCGTCACGGTAGGCGAGAATTCGGTTGTCGCGGCAGGGTCGGTCGTCACCAGGGACGTTCCCCCGAATACGCTCGTCGGTGGAAATCCGGCGAGGATCATTCGTTCGATTGCTGACTAAGAGAACGTCCGCAAGGATGATTCCGGTGCTAAAAAAGGTTCAGACTGCCACCGGTGGCTACTTGTGGCCACGTGTGACAACATCGCGGTGATCTCTAAATCACGTTGGGCCTCGCGCAGGCCCACACACTTCAGGAGAGTTCATGTTCGACCACGTCAAATTCGGAGTCAGCAACTATGCAGCGAGCAAAGCGTTCTTCCTCGAGGCACTCGCACCGCTCGGCGTAGCTGTTGTCTCGGAGGGGCCGCCGGCGTACGGTGTCGAGCTTAGCCCACAGGGTAAGGCTTCATTGTGCCTGTACCAAACCGAGGAGAAGCCGGCGCATCTTCACCTGGCGTTCACGGCCGAGAATCGCCAGCAAGTCGAAGCTTTCTATCGCGCGGCGCTGGAGGCGGGTGGCAAAGACAATGGTGCGCCTGGTCTGCGCCCGCACTACCACGCGAACTACTATGCAGCTTTTGTCATTGGTCCGGACGGGCACAACATCGAAGTGGTTTGCCACCAACCCGAGGCCTAACCCTTCCATCGAGCGGACTCGCGAGGCCAGGCCGCCTCTCATGTCAAACGTTGAGCGTCCGTTATTCGGCGGTCTGCTGGGCGTGTCGAGCGCCCGCCAGGAGTCGGGACAGACGCTTCGAAGCGGGACGGTCGACTGACATCGAATTTTTCGTTGCGTCATATCTGCCATGACCGGCGTATGCGCTCGCGAATGTCATGCAGACGCGAAACGGATTCGTCGGAGAAAACGAAACGCAGATAGCGGTCGGCGCCGGGTCCCCAGTTCGTCATCGGCGTAGCCGCGACCTTGCCGCGTTCGAGCAGCAGCTTCGACGCCTCGGGTGGCTCCAGACCCAGCTCACGGGTATCGATGAGCATCGACCAGCCGCCATGCGGACGGATCACCGGCAGGTCAGCAAGCGCGCTTATCAGGAAGTCGCGACGGCGCTCCCATTCGGCGACCGCAGCAGCCACGCCGTCGTCGGTTGCCGTCAGCGCGGCAGTGGCGCCGGGCATCGCGATTCCAACCTGACACACCACGTTCGACAGGCTCACGAGACGTACGTCGTTCATGATCGATGCGGGCCCGACGATCCAGCCGACGCGCCATCCGATCATCCGATACTCCTTCGAAACCGCGCCGATGGTGATGGTGCGTTCGCGCATGTCCGGCAAACCGGCGGGATGAATGACGTCGCGCCCGTCGAACAGGATGCGCTCCATCGCCGCGTCATAGACCAGCCAGATGCCATGGCGCGGGCAATGTCCCGCAATCGCAAGCCATTCGTCCCGCGATGCGACGTAGCCGCTTGGCATCGAAGGCGACATGATCAGCAGCGCTTTCGTTCGCGGCCCGATCGCCGCGGCAAGACTGTCGAGATCGAGCCGCCAGCCGTCGGCACCCGGCTGCAGCCGCGCGAACCTCGGCACGCCTGCGGCCAGATGCACGCGGTTGATCAGCCCAGCGTAGGTGGGATCCGTCAGCACGACTTCGTCGCCCGGCTCAAGGATCGACAACAGCACGTTGAGAATCCCCGCAAGACCGCCGGCCGACACGATGCATTCGCTCGCGGCGTCGTAAGCGACGCCCGCGGCGCGGCCGACCCGCTCGGCAGCCGCCTCGCGCAACGCACGCTGGCCGGTAAAAGGCAGGTAGCTATTTGCCGCGTCGTCGTCGATGGCCTCGTGCGTGCGAGCCAGCGCCTGCGCCGGCGGTCGCAGGTCAGTATCGAGATTTTCAAGCCTTAGAATGTCCGCGTCGCGCAGAGAATCCGCGGCGTCGCCGATTCGGTCGACTCCAATGCCAGGAATATTTCTTAGGCGAGATACTGTCACATGGGCCTCCGCTATCGTTTTAATATAGTTGAGTTGATGGCGACCGGACCACCGCCGTCGTTGTTTTAAGCACGGTTTCGGGGCCGCCGTCGCTGGTCATCGTCGTGCGTTGGCGTCCGGTTCTGAACACGTAAAACGACCCCCATTGCCCGCTTTGAAGCGGTGCATAAGAAGGGCCAAAAGCAATGGGCATTCGTCGCCGCTGCTCCAGTTGTAGCTTGCTGATTCGCTAGCCCGTCCAAACGGCAAGCGTTCTGGCGACATCAATGTTTAAAAGGAGGACGGCGATGAAGTACATGATTAGCTGGTTCGAACGCACACAAGGTTCGCCTGTCGAGTACGAGAATGCCCAGAAGCGAATCCTTGAAGTGTTTAGTCAGTGGAAGGCGCCAGACAACTTCAAGATCGAGTTTTTCGTGGTGCGTGTGGGAGATTGGGGTGGGCACATGTTGGTTGACTGCGATGATCCGTTGGCGGTTCACAAAGTCTGCTCGACATTCCCTGCATTTGAATTTCGGGCGCACCCCGTAGTTGCCGTCGAGGACGCGGTCCGGGTCGAACTCGAAGCGATCGCCTGGCGAGACGGACTGAAAAGTACGTGACATCCGGGAGGATCATGTCGCCTTCACGGCGAGTGAACCCGCGACACGGTCCTCCTTTTTGAGGTGAACGGTCGCTTTTTGTACTGAGCATCGCAATCTGTACATGTTCGCCAGCTTAGCGGGCTGATATCGTTGTCTGCGAATAACACTGCAAATCGCTGACTAACTTCCCGCTTTGAACAGGCACATCTCATGAAACTGCCGATCTATCAGATTGACGCATTTACGGATAAGGTATTTAAGGGCAACTACGCTGCGGTAGTGCCACTCGAACGCTGGTTACCCGATAGTTTGATGCAGGCAATCGCCGCTGAGAACAACCTGTCCGAAACAGCATTCTTCGTGAAAAATGCCGACGGCGCGTTCGACATCCGCTGGTTCTCTCCACTTACAGAAATCGCTTTTTGTGGGCATGCCACACTGGCAAGCGCATATGTGATCTTCAAGCGATGTGATGATTTGGAAGTCATCGAATTTGTTGCGAAAGCGGTCGGTCGGCTTGCCGTTTGCCATACGCATGACGGTCTGATCGAAATGAGCTTCCCGCAGCGCCGGCCTGAGAAACTGAACGAAATACCCGCAAACCTGATCCAGGGGCTTTCGATACGGCCTCAAGAAGTGCTGATAAACCAGCAAGCCTATGTTGCCATCTACGGAACAGAACACGAGGTACGATCCGTCGTACCCGAACTCGATCTGCTGTCGGCACTTGGTCCGCTCGATGTCGTCGTGACAGCGCGCGGAGATAAGCATGATTTTGTGTCCCGCTACTTTTGGCCTGCCAATGGCGGAGATGAAGATCCGGTGACCGGATCTATTCACGCGGCGCTTGCGCCATTATGGTCTGACCGTTTGGGCAAGGCAGAACTCGTGGCCATGCAGGTGTCACGCCGGAGCGGCCTACTTCATTGTCGCGTACAAGACGACAGGGTGTATATCTCTGGTCAGGCTGTTCAATATCTTGAAGGGACAATCGAAATCCCGGAAGCGTAGGTGCGAGCGTTGTACCTTCGAAGCGGCCGTTGAAGCCCAGATGTCGCGGAAACCATAGGGGCAACAACCAAGTCGTGCGTGATTATTTTGTGGGGGCTGCGTGATCTTCGAACGCGGAGACGATGCCGTCAATCATGGCTGCGATGCGCGCGGTATGCCGAAGGTCTTGATGCGTGACGAGCCAGATTTCGTAGACCGCCCCACGTGCGGGTTCCGGCCATATCTGCACGAGGCCGTCATGTTCAGCCAGATGTATCGGAAGCTCACCGATGCCGATACCGGCCTTTACCGCGGTACGCAGCATGAGGCTGGAATTGAAGGTCGATACGATGCGCCCCGCGTGTACCGGTTCGCCAGAGAGAGTGAGTGATCGACTCCCGGTCCAGCTTCCCTGATAGACGACTAGATCGTGGCCCGCGAACGCGGAGCCAGCGGCGAGCTTGCCGTGCTGCTCGAGATAAGCATTCGATGCAAAGAGCGCCATGGGCCAGCGAGCCAGGCGCCGCGCGACAAGATCGGGATTATCCGGCCTGACTGAGCGGACCGCGATATCCGCTTCACGCTTTGCCAGATTCAGCATGCGCGTCGACGTGTCCAGCAGGACGCGCACTTCGGGATGCGCAGCATGCAGGCGTTCGATGGCGGGAAGCAGGAAGTCGAGCGCGATCGAGTCGGTGCTGGTGACTCTTACGTCCCCCGCAAGCCGTGTATCCGTGCCTTGAGTTCGTCTGACGAGTTCGTGCGCGGAGTGTTCCATTTTCTCCGCCGATCTCAGCGCGGCCTCCCCTGCCGCCGTCAACGCGTAACCCTCCGAGGTGCGCAGGAAGAGCGTTGCCCGCAGGGCGTGCTCCAGCGCCGCAATCCGCCTGCCGACCGTCGCCTGATCGAGATTGAGCGTCCTCGCCGCCCCACGGAGCGTTTTTTCGCGCTCCACCGCGAGAAACACACGCGCGTCGTCCCAGTTCATCGTGCCACCCTCCTGATGCAAATTTGCATCCCACCGCATGAATAATGCTGCGTTTATTCATCAATGTCGATGCCTATACTGAACGCAAGAGTTCCTCGCCAAGTGATCCGACCGGATCAATCGAGCCTCATCAATCGAAGGAGTGGTATCCATGTCTGCTTCAACTTATCGCGTGCCGTCGTCCATGACGGCCATTGAGATCAAACAGCCCGGCGGTCCTGAGGTTCTGGTGCCGACTACGCGCCCTGTACCGACGCCGGCCGCCGATCAGGTTCTGATCCGCATCCACGCGGCCGCGGTGAACGGCCCAGACGTTTTCCAGCGCAAAGGGCTGTATGATCCGCCCCCCGGCGCTTCGGACATTCCGGGGCTGGAAGTGGCAGGTCAAGTGGTTGCCGTCGGTGCGGACGTGTCCCAATTCCGGATCGGCGAACTGGTGTGCGCATTGATTCCCGGCGGTGGCTACGCGGAATATGCCGTCGCGCACGCCTGCAACACGATGCATATCCCCAAAGGCCTGACGTTGGTCGAAGCTGGGGCTATGCCCGAAACGTTTATGACGGTATGGCTGAACCTGTTCCAGCGCGGCAAGCTGGTTGCCGGCGAATCGGTGTTGATCCACGGCGGCGCGTCAGGTATCGGTACCACGGCGACCATGCTGGCGAAGGCATTCGGCGCTGCGAAAATCATCACGACAGTGGGCTCGCAGGCGCATCGGGAGGCCAGCCTGGCGCTAGGCGCAGACCTCGCGATCGATTACCGCGAGGAAGATTTCGTGGCCGAAACGAAGCGGTCTACCGATGGAAAAGGCGTCGACGTGATCCTCGACATCATTGCCGGCGACTACGTGGCTAGAAACTATGAGGCCGCAGCCATGGACGGACGGATCCTCCAGGTGGGCGTGATCAAGGGGCCGGCGAAGGATCTTAACCTCGTGCCGATGCTGACGAAACGTCTGACGCATATGGGTTCAACATTGCGATCGCGCACATCCGCGGACAAGGCGACCATCGTCAATGAACTCGAGCAGCATGTCTGGCCGCACATCGAGAGCGGCAAGATCAAACCGGTTGTCTACAAGACCTTTGCGCTTGCCGACGCTCGCGGCGCTCACGAGCTGATCGATTCCGGCACACACTTTGGGAAGATTGTCCTTACGACCGGTGCCGGTCTCATTGGCTGAAGCCTGGCTTGCCGGCTTCGCGCCGGATGAATGTCGGCTTCCGGCGATCTCAACTGTTCGCAGTGGGCCACATGCTGCCGAAGCAATTTACGAAGTTCAGATTGCGTATGCCGTTTGTGTGGGACGGCGCGCGGCCATTTTGAAACATTCGACGGCATCGTTTAAACCTTCGACAATCATTGCTCTCTGACAGGTATCGATTCAAATGAGCAAAATTGAACTGCTGAAGCCAACGACCGCATTGCTGCCGAGCTACGTTGCGGCCCTGAAGGCCGGATGGTCGCCTGACAACGTTCGCAAGGAGGTAGCTGCGCGCGAACAATTACACGCTATCGAAATGAACGCGGATGCGTTTGTCGACGGCCTGGATGATCCGACCGCGTCGGGTGGACCGATTCCTTTACCCGATGGCTCGACCGTCGCCCGCCTACCTGGCATCGTTCGATGGATTTGGGACGGCGACATTAGTGGCGCGATCGGATTTCGCTGGCAAGCTGGAACGGCCGAATTGCCGCCATATGTGCTCGGCCATATCGGCTTCTCAATCGTGCCGTGGAAGAGAGGCAACGGCTACGCCAGACAGGCGCTCGATTTAATGCTGGGCGAAGCGAGACGACAAGGCTTGGCCTACGTCGAGCTAACCGTTGATCCTGACAACATAGCCTCGCAGAAGGTCGTCGCAGCTTGCAACGGTGTCCTGGTCGAGCGTTTCAGAAAGACGGCGGCGTATGGATCCGCTGAGACCCTGCGATATCGTATTGAGCTGGAAGGCTGAGGTGCGCGTTGGACCCTGTCCGACCAGTTTCGGTCGTTCGACATCGCATCCCAAATCGTCATCGGCCAGAGTGTCAAAGCCACGTTGCTGGAGTTCACGCCATCATGAGACCCTTTTGCTTCGCAGCGGCCCTCGTCGTGCTGACCGCCGGCTGCGCCTCGACATGGTCGCCCGCGAATAATCAGACCGCCCGGCCAAGTCCGGCCGACACGGATACCTACATTCTGCATACTACCGACGGTGCGACGCCTGGCGGCTCCACGTCAAAGCCACCGAGGCTCAGCGTCGGTGTCAGCTATCCCGATACGCAACTGATTCTGCCTTGGTTCCTCAATGACATCATCAACTTTATTAACTATCGCTAGTCTGACAGCGACTTGCTGCGGTGTGACCGGGAGCGGCTTCTGACGATCTTGTCTGGGGCCGGCAACGCGGATCGGAGAATGTGTCAGTGCGGCTATACGAAGACACGATACCGGGGATTGATGAAGAATACTGTGCAGATCACGACGCTGTTCGCGCTGGGTAACCTGTGGATGGCGCGTAAGGCACTGCGTAAGGCGTGAAACATGCGGGCGTAGTTGCCCTGAGGCGGGACGAACGTCAGTCGCCACGATTCGAATAAAACTGCGATCGAGGTCATGAAAGCGTCCAGCGAATTTCCGCTGCCAAAGTGCGCAAAGGTCCCTTCCCGGCCGAACTGAGCCTGTCAGTGTTCGGCCTAGAACGGTCAACCAGAAAGGCGAAGCGAATTGGCGACAATTTTGATTCGAAGTACTCTTGCGGATTGTCTCTATATCGCCCTGATCCCTGTTATGTTGCCGTCCATCGACGAACTCTTCGCGCTTGACGCGCTGACCTTACGCGAACACACAGAGCAGGCTGGTGATGCCTTCGATGTTGACGAGCACCGAGTACAGTTGCGAAAGTCCCTGGAGGTCAGCGAGGTGTGCTCAGTGCGACGGGAAGGCAAACTCGTTGCGTATGCAATGCTTCGACCGCATTCAGGAGCTTGCTGGTTCGTCGGCGCATTTGGTACGCATCCTTTGTATCGAACGTATGCCGTTATAACTGAGCTACTCGCAAAGATGGCGACGCTGGCGAGCGAACAAGGGATCGGTGAGCTAAGAAGTCATGTCTACAAGACCAACCGATTGTCTATCGCTTTCCATCGCAAGCTTGGATTCCAAGTAACGCGTGAGAACGACAAAGGCTTCGAGTTCTTCATTGCAATATGTGAACTAACCACGAAGCCTGCGGTTCAACGCGCCACTGCCAGAGCAACATGCCGCCCCGAGTCCGGCGCACCAGACGCACCGGCAACCCTCCGAAAAGTGTGACGCCGGTACGTTGATTGTTCGTCGAGTCACAGCGGGAACATTAGGGAAGGTCTGCACAACCCGTTTCCTGCACGTCGCGCGGTTTGCTGCCCGCGTTGTAGTGGCGGCGAAGATGCTGGGACCTCGATCACAGTTTTATTCGAACCGCGGCAACGTGCGTTTGCCGAAACTCATGGCGTCTGCGCCCGCATGTTTCACGCTTTGCGCAGTGCCTTACGCGTCATCCACAGATTGCCCAGCGCAAACAGCGTCGTGATCTGGGCAGTGTTCTTCATCAGGCCCCGGTATCGGGTCTTCGTATAGCCGAACTGTCGCTTGATGATCCGGAATGGATGCTCCACCTTGGCGCGGACGCCGGCCTTCAGGCGTTCGATCTGATCGTATATCGCGTCCAGACGATCACTCAGGTCCAGTTTTCTGCGCTTGCCTGGTCCCATTGCGACATGCCAGCGCACTGAACCGTCCACGCATCGCTTCTGAATGCCCTGATATCCGGCATCAGCGTACACATCCGCCTCTTCGCCGTGTAGCAACGCTTCGGCTGTATTGATGTCC